>JAPLLN010000051.1 GCA_026387475.1 Candidatus Omnitrophota bacterium
ATGCAGACGATCTGGCCTTTGTAGGAAGGATCGGTAAGTATCTCCTGGTATCCGGACATGCTGGTATTAAAGACCACCTCGCCGTAGGCTTCGCCGGACGCACCGAAGGACCTGCCTTTAAAAACCCTACCGTCTTCTAAGGCTAATATCGCTACCATTTTATTTAAGAGTTAAAGCGGCTCTGATGAACTCCCTGAAAAGCGGATGTGCCTTATCGGGTTTGGACTTAAATTCCGGATGGAATTGCACCGCGATAAAATACGGGTGGTTCTTAAGCTCGACTATCTCGACCAGGTCTTTCTTCTGGTAAATACCGGAGAATACCATGCCCTTCTTCTCGAATAATTTCTTATATTTATTATTGAATTCATACCTGTGGCGGTGCCTTTCGGATATCAAACTTTTCTTATAGACCTTAGCGGCGAGCGTTCCGCTCTTTACCTTACAAAGATATGCGCCTAAACGCATTGTCCCGCCCATATCCTTGACTTTCCTCTGCTCTTCAAGAAGGCTTATTACCGGATACCTGGTTTTCGGCTTAAACTCGGTTGAGTTTGCGTCTTTCAGGCCGCAGCAGTTACGCGCGAATTCGATGACCGCGCATTGCATCCCCAGACATAACCCTAAATACGGGATCTTCTTCTCGCGGGCATATCTGATCGCCTTGATCTTTCCTTCCACCCCGCGCGAGCCGAAACCTCCGGGGACGATCACCGCGCTTACATCTTTTAGAAATTTATCCGCGCCTTCTCTTTCGATATCTTCGGAATCGACTTTTTTTACCTCGACCTTCGCGTCATTGCTTATCCCGGCGTGAGTGAGCGCTTCATATACCGACTTGTAGGCATCCTGCAATGTGATGTATTTCCCCACAAAAGCGATTTTTACTTTATCTTTCGGATTGATCGCCTTTTCTACGACATTCTTCTCCCATTCCGCTAAGTTTGAAGATTTGGATATAAGGTTAAAATGGCTCAAAATTATTTCATCCAGTATCTGATTCTTAAAAACGAGCGGGACCTGATAAATACTTTCGACATCGCGGCTTTCGATTACCGCCTCTTTCCTGACATTACAGAAAAGCGAGATCTTCTCTTTTACCTCGTCGCTCAAAGCCTTTTCCGTGCGGCAGACCAGTATATCCGGCTGGATCCCTATCTCGCGCAGTGTCTGAACGCTGTGCTGCGTAGGTTTGGTCTTGATCTCGTCGGCCACCCTGATATAGGGGATCAAGGTCAGATGAATATAGAGAACATTCTTCTCCCCCATATCCAATCTGAATTGCCGCGCCGCTTCCAAAAATGGAAGGCTCTCGATATCTCCGACCGTTCCCCCGATCTCAACGATAATGATTTCCGCCCCGGAGACTTGAGCGACTTTCTTAACTCTGTCTTTTATCTCTTGAGTAATATGCGGGATGACCTGGATAGTCTTACCTAAGTAATCCCCTTTTCTCTCCTTGCCGATTACCGCGTTATAGACCTGTCCAGTGGTCGCGTTATTAAATTTAGTGCTCTCTGACTGGGTAAATCTTTCATAATGCCCCAGGTCTAAGTCGGTCTCCGCGCCATCATCGGTGACATAGACTTCTCCGTGCTGATACGGATTCATCGTCCCGGGATCGACATTGATATAGGGGTCTAATTTCATCAAAGTCACTTTTAACCCCCTGGACTCCAGGATTTTTCCTATGGAGGCCGAGGCTATCCCCTTACCCAAACTTGATATTACACCGCCGGTTACAAAAATAAATTTTGCCATATTATTACTCCAAAAAGAAGGCGCTTAGCGCCGATAATCCGGCCTCTAAACGCCATTGTTTTGTATAAATCTTGTTTGACTATCCCCAGCATTGGTTAATTATAACATAAATATTTTACTTGTCAAACTTTTCCCAGGAATTCCTTGCCTTCCGTAAGAGGATTGAGATAACGCTCGATTTTCAAAGTGGCCTTACTCTCTTTCAGATCGATCACCGTCCCCTGTCCTTCCCCGGAAACGATCCTTACTTTAGGAAAGAATATATCGTCCTCATTTTCTTCTACAACTACGGCTATCCGCGAATCGCTTAAACCGACGAAAGTCCCCTGCGGCCAGACGCCGATAGTTTGGAAGAACTTATCCAGAAGCCCGGGGTGAAAGGCCCTACCCCTGTCTTTATTCATGATCTCATAGATCAACAGAGGCGGATAATCGCTCTTATAAGACCGTCGGGAAGAGAGCGCGTCATATACGTCACAGATAGTTACGATCAGGCTTGCGATGTGCGGTTTCTTGTAGAAAGAGATCTTAGGATAACCCGAGAGGTCGTATTTTAAATGGTGCTCGAAGCAGACTACCAGCGGAAGCTCTCCCAGACCGTCGACATATTTAAGCAGAAGTTCGGCTCCGAGGATGACATGGTTCTTGATCTTATCGAACTCGTCAACTGTAAGCCCGTCCGGCTTGCGGATTATCTTTCTTGAAATATAGAGCTTGCCGATATCGTGAAAGAGCGCGGCTACCCCGACCTCGCGCACCGCTTCCTGATTAAACCCCATACGCGTGGAGAAATACATCGAAAGTATGGCGGTATTAAAGAGGTGCGCGAAGGTGCTTAAGTCATACCGCTTTACCGCGGTTATGTTCAGGAAATCCTGGTGCCTACCCAGCAGGTTATCCATCACGGTCTTCATCGTGACTTGCAATGTAAGGTGGTCAAGCGTCTGCGCGTTTAAGACATTCTCCAGAGACCCCGTTACCTTATCCAAAGACTCGTCATAAAGGCCTAAGAAATTTACCGCGTTCGCCGCTTTTTCGGATAATGACGAAGCCAGCGTTGTCTTGATCTTGCCTACGCTGATATTTTTTATCCCCGCGGAGATCATAGCCTCCCGGCTAAGCAGGCTCGAGTCATCCTTTGAATTGATTATGGCGATAAAACTATTCAACTCTTCGAGGGTCAGCCCGGAATATATCGATATCCTCTCGATGCCCTTTTCTTTAAGCTGCTCTATCATCGGCTTGACCCTCTGGCTTAAATCGAAGAATATCTCTTTTTCAAAGGCCAGCTCCCCGCCCACGATGCCGATGACTAACTCGGTCTTATTTTTCAGGGCCTCGGAGAGTGCTACATATGCCCTTTCTACGGACTTCTTGAACTCCGGATGCCAGCTCGGATAGAGACGGGAAGTCTGCAGGCAGAAAATCAGTTCTTTAAACGCGTGCTGAATATTTTCGGGCATTAAAGTATTTTAAGGGCCTCCAAGGCCCTCTTTCTTAAGCCGTAGTTCCAGAAATACGGCCTCCGGCTTAAATCTTCGACTAAATTCCTGGCTTCGCGTAAATGCAGCTCTTCTACCAGCGTCAGGTTTTGAATAAGGATATGGTTTCTTATCCCTAAGGGGCTAGCCACGGAGAAAAGGTCCTTGACCGCGTTGATCAATACAAAACCCCTCATCTTTGCGGGTATCCCTTTGAGCACCCTAAGCACCTCTGTTTTTACCAGGTTATTAGAGAACGAAAAAATGCTGGCAAGCACATTTATCGCCAGGGGCGAATCAACCGCCTCCAGGCTCTTGACTATGGCAAAAAGAAAATCTATATCCCCCTGCTTCTGCTTGAGGGATTTGCAAAAGTAGGTTATCTGTTCGGGGAAGAATTTAAACAGGCATTTTAATATTTCCGGGGCCGTGCCCCTTTCTTCGAATATCTTCTTCATGTAATAACTCAACCCCAGAGTGCTGCTATCAAAACTATCAGCCAGTTCCGCAGCGCCCCTAGGCACGTCCGGCTCGAATATCATGATCTCGTTGCCGCGGGCAATCACACTCTCCACTCCGGAAAATATCTTTTTAATTCCCTCGGATTCGCCGGCCCTCCTGCGAATCACTTCAAGTGCAAGCCTTAAGAAGTCGATATCCCTTCTTGCCCCGGCAGTCTCGCACGCCTTAGCCAAACGCACGGAGAGGAGTTCCAGCTTATCCGCGTCATTCACATTATCGGCGAGGTTTAAAAGTATGTACTGGTAGTTGTAATCAATCCGCTCCTGCTCAAATTCCAGGGACGAATCGGTAGGGCTTTCTTCGACGATAGAACGCAAGGCATGGCGGTAAAAAGGCAGTATAAGCGAATCTTCCGAAGAAGTCAGTATCTCTTTGAAACGCTGCGCGGCGGTGGGATTAGTATTGGCGAGCCTCGATTCCCTGATCTTTTTCTCCAGAAAAACGGCAATATCTTTATGCGTCTCTTCGTCTACTAATTCCAGGAATGAGGCAAAATTACCGGAATCAAAATCTTCATTACCCGTGATCTCATCGACCAATATCTGGGCCAGGCTTTCTTTATCAATACCCTCGAACATCAGTTTCACTTGAGCCAGGCCCTTGCTGTCAACAGCCTCTCTGCTGCGCAATATTAAACGCAGCAAGTCCGCGGCGCATAAGATATATCTTTCTTTATTCTTTTCTTTTATATAGGCAAGAAAATGGGCGAGGCTCTCCCTTAAACGGTCATTATTGACTATGTCGCCTGCCGAAAACCTGGTAATGACCTTATCGAAGTTTTCTGCGAAAATGTTAAGTTTCTTTTCATCCTCCTGGCTCAAAGTGCCGGAGAAAATATCCTGCCAGATATCTTTAGATTCCAATCCTTCCTCGCGCAAAAACCCGGAATAATCCAGCTCCTGCGCGCTGATATGCGGATAGAGAGACTTCTTAAAAGCTGAAACAGCGCTCCCCTCGCTGACAGCATCTTTAACCGGACGGGCGATAGCGTCCATAAAACCGGAGACCTCCTCGACGGTCAATCCGGATTTAAACTCCAGACTCTTGATCTTACGCAAATGGAATGTCTGCGCCAGTTCGGCATATAGGGCTAATTTCTCCAGCTTCTGCTTATCGATGATGAGAAAATCCGGGCCTATGTTTATTTTAAGGGGGTTTAAGAACGGCAGGAGGTCTTCGATCCTTAACTTCAACTCCTGCGCTGATTTTAAGAATTGGGGGTGTTCCCTGGGATAGGCGTAGGCGCTGCTTAAGGCGATACGCAGGCCGTTAAGGAACTCGGATAGGGCTTCTTGTTTGTCCATGTCTTTATTATTTTACTTCTTAATCCAGGCTCGCGCAATAACAAAAAATACGCAAGAAGCCGCTCTCTGAGCATATACAAATCGCTCTTCTTTCGCATGAACACGCGGCCAAGAGATCGTTAAAATAATAACACCGCACAAAGCCGGCCTATGATACAATAATACCAAAGATTGCACCACGAAATAATTCCCAGTAAATATGAGAACCCCTTCCCGGATAGCCTTAAGCGCATCGACAATATGCCAGTTGAATTGTCCTTTATGCACCGTTTCTTACAGGAAGAACGGAAAGGCTGACGCGAACGGCCCCGGCTGGGGTCATCTGAAATTTATAGATTTCAAGAAGCTGCTTGACCAAAACCCGCAAATAAGATCTGCGGAGCTTTCCTGGAAAGGAGAAATTTTCTTAAACCCGGAGCTGAAGAATATAATAGAATATGCTTATAAGAGAGGCGTTGAATTACGGGCGGATCGCGGAGTAAATTTAAACAATGTTTCAAAAGATACCCTGGAGTGCCTGGTCAAATACAAGTTTAAAAGCCTGACCATTTCCCTCGACGGAGCCTCTCAGAAAGTATATAAGATTTACCGCAGGAACGGAGATTTTAACAGAGTTAAAAAAAATATTATTATAATTAACTATTTTAAAAATAAATACAGCTCCGAATTGCCTTATTTAACCTGGCAGTTTATAATATTCGGACATAACGAGCATGAGATATTGAAGGCAAAAAGATTTGCAGCCTGCCTAGGTATGAAGTTTAAAACCAGGCTCTCCTGGGACTCAACTTATTCTCCGGCCAAAAACGCTTATTCAAGAGAAGGATTTGCCAAGAAATACGGCCATGATTACTTGTCATACGCCTGCAAAGACCTGATAACCTCTCCGGTGATAAATTATGACGGGATGCTTTTTGGCTGCTGCGAAAATGACCGGACTTCATTCGGCAATGTCTTTAAAAATGGACTAAGTAAGTGCCTAAGTTCAAAAGAATACAGCCGCATGATCGGAGTCGCGTTCGGCATATTTAAATCGTCAAAGGATATACCCTGCTATTATTGCAAAATATACAAAAATAATTCAGGCGGCATGGACCAAAAGAGAATTAAAAGGGGGATTTGTGGATAAGAAAGATACGGTCTCTGGTTTTAACAGGTTGCTTTCAAAATTCGTTAAATTTAAGGGTGTTAGGGTCGCGGGCTTTAAGGATATTACGAATATCCCGTTTACTACCAGGGACGAATTGAGCGATTGGCGCCTTTCAATGTGCCCTAATAAGCCCGTCGAGCTGTATTTTACTTCCGGGACGACCAGGGGTTCGTTTGCCCTGTATTATTCCAAAGAATCGCTGCAAGCTATCGATGAAAGATTGTTTAAGGCCGGAATTTTGTCGGGGATTAAGAAAGGTGACGCGGTATTAAATCTTTTGCAGTGCGGATTCGTCAATTCCGGGATATTCGTCCACAGAATGATAAACAGGATCGGCGCTTCTGCCGTAAGTACCGGCGGCATCCGCGATAATAATATTAAACCTGTCCTGCATCTTATGGAGACGCTAAAACCATCGGTTATAATCGGCACGCATAGCAGTATTTATGATCTACTTTCCGCGACAAAAAAGAAATGTAAGTTCATAAGATTGATCCTTAGCACGGGGAGCGTATTGACTGACCGATTCAGAAAAAATATGGAGAAGAAGTCCGGCGGCCGGCTCTACAATGTCTATGGCTGCAATGAAGTCTCGATCATGGCCATCCAGGATGCGCCCAAAGAAAAAAAATGGATGCGGCTTATCGATGACGGACTCTACGTTGAGGTATTAAAAGATAACGGTGAAGCGCGGGAATGCGGCATAGGCAGGGTACTAGTCACAGATTTCAATAATTTCTCCTTCCCGGTCATCAGATATATTGTGGGGGATTATGTTGAAATCATAAAAAGAGGCGGAATCAAATATATCCGTATTTTTGGCAGAGAAGATAAACATACCAATATTAACTACAAGGTCACATCCGTGAATCTGCTTACCGACACTGTTATGCAATCTTTAGGCCATAACCGGTTTAATATTCTGGTGGAAAACAACCCCGATTCTCTTAGGGATAAAGTGACGGTTCTAATACTTAAAAAAGACGGGCATCTGAAACAGGCTATCAGAGATTCGCTCAAAAATAATACCGGTATTTCTGTATCGGTAGCCGTTTCCGGAAAAGGTTTATTTAAGAATGCTTCAGAAAAATACGTAAATTTCTTAGATAGGCGCGCTCATCGGCTGAAATACAAAGAACTCTATTGGTAAAATGTTAATGCTGCGACAATATTTATCATATTATCCCGCGATACTCATCCTAGGCGCCGTCACCTCCTATACTGACCTTAAATTCAATACGATCAGGAATAAACACCTGGCTTACGCATTTTTATACGGTATCATACTCTTCGCATCTCTCTCCTTCCTGGATGCTCTCCCTCTGCAACCCGATAAATTCTTAGCCAACATACTCATCTCTATAATAATTGCCTTTGCGCTTTACGCAAGCCGCCTATGGAGCGCGGGTGACGCCAAACTCTTCATAGCGTTCTCATTGCTTTTGCCTGTTAATCGATACGGCAGGCTCTTCTTCTTTCCCTGCCTGGCGATCTTCGCGAACATCGCGATTATCGGCACCATCGCGGTCATGGCAACGGAGATAGTCCGCTTCGCCGGCAAACCATTAGCCGGGATCAAGAAGGCCTTCTCTAAATCTAACTGCCTTATGTTCTTAAACTCCCTGGCCATAATCTTTTGCCTGACCTGGACAGCCCCCGTCTTCTTATCAAGGATACTTGCTTTAAACCCTCTTGTTGAACTCATTATCTTATGCGTAAGTTATTATTTGATTTATGCCTTTATGAATAAAATGCGCAAATACAGCGTCTTAATAGTCCTAGTATTCGCGCTGGGCCTTGCGGCGAGATACCTGTGCCAACCCGGGCTCTTTGGTTCTCCGGCTATATTATTTGAACAGCTTTCTTTAAGCGCGAAATTCTCTCTGCTCTTCGTGATCTTAAGAGGCGTATTTCTGGATAACGTCAAAGTTAAGCCGGAGTCTTCCCCGGATAGATTACCTTACGCGCTGTTTATGTTTTTGGGCACGATACTCGTAAACAGCGATTTGATAGCGTTTATCATCGGGCTATTCGTTTTCAGAAAGTAAATAATAATGCGGATGCTTACCTCAAAAGTAAAAAGGGCCTTTAAGCTAAACAAAGCAGGGTTAAAGATCAAGAAAGACATCCTTACCCTCGACTTATCGGGTTTAAACTACGAAGAGATAAAAAAATTATCTAATCTGGTCTACCATTTACCTGTATTTTTCGGCAAAAAATACTTTATACGCATCCTCGGCATCCCCTACTGCCTGATGCCTGATCTACAAGTCTATCTTGATTTCAAGCGCAGCGACGCAGAAAAATACTTATTCTCTAGGGCCTGCGGGTCATGCAAATTCAAGAATGCCTGCCCGGGATTTCCCGCTAAGCTGAGCTCGTCCGGGCTTAAAGCGCGCGCAATACCCGATATTCCGCTTGATATAAGCATTGAACTTAACACCGCGTGCAACCTTAATTGCAGGTTTTGCTCAAAAGACAAGGCTTCCGCGATGAAACCGCTCCCGTTTAAGAATATCAGGAAGATCCTGGCAGAAGCAAAACAGCTGGGGATAACTTACGTAAGATTTACCGGTGGTGAACCGCTCTTGCGAAAAGACCTGGTTAAAATCCTTGCTTATGCCAGAAGGTCGGGATTTACTATCGGCTTGAACACGAACGGATTCCTGTTAAATAAAAGGCTACTGGGAAGGATAGAAAAATACGTAGATAATATCCTGTTCTCTTTATGCGGCTGGGAGCGCGAATCCGAGGCTATTATTTCCGGAAAAACCGGAGGATTTGAAGAAAAACTTGCGAATATCGTCCGCGCGAGAAGCTCCAAGATATCTTATCTGCGGATAGGCACGGTAGCGTCGACAATACTCATTGATAATTTCAGACATTATGCCGCGCTGGTAAAGAAACTGGGAGTGAATAACTGGGAATTCTACCGGCCCTTTGTATCCCCTGCCTCTTTGAAAGAGAAAGATTGTTACGTCTTAAAAAGAGGTGATTTTATAAAACTCTTGAGCCGCATTAAGAGATTAAGGAGATCCGGGGTAAACGCCTACTTAGCAAACGCCCTGCCTTTCTGTATTTTCAAAAACTCCGCTAACGGGCCGGCCCTTTTAGGCGCATTCGTTGATGACGGACACTCCCGGGTAGTCGTTGATACATGCGGCCGCCTGAAGCCGGGCTATTTCATGGATAAGGACCTCGGCACGAACATAAAGCAGGCCTGGCAGCATCCCTTTATAAGAAAGATTAACTCGCTCAACTACCTCCCTCTTAGATGCAAAGCCTGCCCTTATTTAAAATGGTGCATGGGAGGCAGCAGGGGCGCGGCAAAAATAAACTCCGGTTCATACTTTGCCGCTGACCCATTAATGGATTATCATGCGTAAAAAGCCCCCTTTAATCAACCTCACTCTCGAAATAACAAATCGCTGCAACTTAAGATGCCTTGCCTGCGGCATCTGGAAAGAGGATCCCAAGAAGGAACTCTCATTTAAAAAGCTATCCGCCTTTCTAAATAGTGTCTGCGCTAAACACAGACTGGATTTTGTTTCGCTCACCGGAGGCGAACCTTTCCTGCACCCCCAGATAGACCAAATATATAGAAAGCTGTATTTAATGAAGCGGGGCGGCCAGCTAAGGAATATCGGAATTTATTCCAACGGTTTTGACACAAGCAGGATAACCGCTTTCTTAAAACGCAATCTACGGATAACGCACGGGCTTGTTCTAGGGGTAAGCCTGGATGGCATCGGCAAAACCCATAACTACCTGCGGGGCAAAGATAACGCTTATAAAAGGTCGATGAAAAGCATCGATAAAGCTGTATCCTTATTACCTAGGATTAATCTGGAAATCAAATCCAC
This sequence comes from Candidatus Omnitrophota bacterium, assembly GCA_026387475.1. Lineage (GTDB taxonomy): Bacteria > Omnitrophota > Gorgyraeia > Gygaellales > Profunditerraquicolaceae > JAPLLM01. The sequence goes on from JAPLLN010000051.1 coordinate 10,082, forward strand.
CGTTACGCCGGCGAATTACAAACAGCTAAAACAGCTTTATCTGCTTTGCAGAAAGCGCGGCTTTACTTTTCTCCCCAAATTCGCGGAAACCCGCAGCTATTTCTATTACAACAGGGCCAAAAACAGCGCATACCCTTTTGCGCAGTTTAGCGCCGAACAAAAGAAAGAACTCCTGAAAGTCCTGCGCTGGATATTGGCAGTTGAAAAGAAAGCCGGAAGCAGGGTTATTGACCCAAGAATTATACGAACCCTGATAATCAGCTTAAAACAAGGTTCTGTAAATCCTGGCCGCTGCCTTGCTCCTCTCGGCAGCTTATTCATCACCAGTTCCGGAGGCATACACCCGTGCCTTTACAAGAAACCAATAGCAAATATTAATTCAAATACGCGAAAATCAGGGATCTTCGGCAAAACTCATATACGCTTGATCAAAGAAGCCCTTCTGGGAAATTGCCCGGGTTGCGGGGCTTACCACGGATATTTGAAGAACATAAACCTTTAACTATGGAACTAGACCTAGGTAACCCGAAAGATATCTTACGGATAAGGGGTGCTAAGCAGGACAAACTCCTTATCGGGCCGAAATGGGTAAGCATCGGAATAACAAAAAGGTGTAATATTAATTGCCGTTACTGCCTGATGACTCCGTTTCGGGACATTATCCGAAAGCGCGATAAATCCGGCGCGCAGGACATGGATTTTGCCCATTTCAGAGAAATCATTGATGACTGCCGGCAGCTCGGAGTAGAACAAATCACCCTTGACGGCGGAGAACCGTTTCTCCACCCTGAAATATCCAAATTCATAAACTATGCCGATCAATGCGGCCTTAACATTGTAATCAACACAAATGGGACTTTTGATAATAAAGCGCTCGAGAGTTTGAAGAATGTGTCTGTCGTAAACTTCAATCTATCGGCAACAAATTCCAAAGACTATCGAAAGCTGCAAGGAGCCAAAGAAAACCAGTTTAACAGGGTGCTGAATAATATCCGGTGCGCCGCTAAGTTTAAGAAAAATAACGGTAAAAATCCCTTTATAAACATCGTATTTGTCATTAACAAATACAATTTTCGGGATTTCAAAAATATATTCGGTTTTGCGAAGAGCGCCGGCGCTGACGGGATCCTGTTTAAGATAATGCGCTTTAATACAAACACGAAAGAACTGGCAATAACCTCAAGCGATGTAAGGATATTGAAAAATGATATAAAGGAAATCGCGGCCGGAGCAGGGCATAAGATGATTAAAAGCAATATAAAAGACCTGTGCGAGTTCCTGCGTGTAGCTGACTTTAAATGCGTATTTGAAGAAATCGATTTTAACGGGATGTACTCCGGAGATTTCTACTTCAAGAGGAAGATGAAAAATGGCTTTAAATGTTATTTTAGCTGGTTTTTCGCGGATATCGAAGTAACCGGGGATGTCTTCCTCTGCTGCGCAAGGAGATCGATTCCGGCCATAGGAAACATCTATGAAAAACGCTTTAAAGATCTATGGGGTAGCGCTAAAGCGGGTATAGCAAGGTCAGATATGAAAAAGAATGTGGACATCGGAAAAAAGAAATGGAAAGAATGCGCATATTGCAGCAATATTGAATTGAGCGAGAACTTGGAGGCATTTATAGAAAATACCGCATAAGGCCCTATAATACGCCTATGCGAATATGTTATAATACTGTATCCAAAGAATGATTTAAGATCGGAGGATTAAGATGCCGGCAATCCGTTTCGACAGCATAAAACTGGATAAATTATTAAAAGAAGAATATTCCCGATATATCGGGCAGGCCCTGGAAGACTGCGCAGGCTTAAATGACTTGAACAGATACGCGGGGGAGTTTGAAACGGAATTCTCGCGCTATCTGCGGGCTAAATTCTGCGTAGTACTCGATTCCGGCACCTCTAGCCTTCAATTAGCCCTCTTGGCTTCAGGGATCGGGAAAAATGATGCGGTCATAATCCCGGCAATAAGCCATCCCGCTACCGCCTGGGCGGTAGAAAGCCTGGGAGCGAAAGTTATTTTTGCGGATATTTCGCAGAGCGACCTTACCATAGATCCGGACAAGATCGAAGCTGCTATGAGAAAAGATGTCAAAGCAATAATCGCCGTGCACTTATACGGCATGGTCTGCGATATGGCATCGATTAACAGAATCGCAAAACGCCATCGGTTGAAAGTAATCGAAGATGCCTGCCATTCTTTAGGCAGCACCCTTAACGGCAGAAAAACAGGCACATTAGGCGATTGCGGCATATTCAGTTTTGCCTATTTCAAGACCCTCTCTTCCATCAAGGGGAGCGGCGGGTGCCTGGTTTCCCAAAATACAGCTTATAAATCAAACACCGGAAAGATACTCGCGTCAAAATACAGAAATAACGTTGAATTTAAAGACCCGTCTTTTCTGGATATAATGATTTTGCTTAAAAAAATTAAGTTTATGGCTAAAATAGAAGAATCTAAGATCAACATCCAGAATAATTACTTCGGGCTTCTTAGAAAGGCCGCAGGATTGACTCTTCTCAAACCTCTTACCGGCTCCCGCCCCATGTTAATGCTCTATCCCTTATTGGCCAAAAATAGGGACCTATTAAACAAAAGGCTCGCCACAAGCGGCGTACTATGCGCCCCAGCTTATAAACCGTTATATTATATGTTTGGAGAATCCAAGCCTGATAAAAGGAGTTTCCCCGTGGCGGAGAGGTATTTCAGGGAAGCGCTCTTTCTTCCAGCGTTTCCTTTTATGAAATCGGATGAGGTTTCTTATATAGCGGGGGTTATCGGGAAGGCTTTGCGCCCATGATCAGATGCGCGGTATTCTCTGCCCCTTTAAATCTGACGCTTGGTATATGCTTTAACCTAATATCCCTCTTGCCCATTGCCTCAATATTGCGCGCGATGTCTTTTGCTGAAAGCGTATTATAATCCAATATACTGGCATCCAGGTACTTCTTAAGGGTCATCCCCCTGATCACCTGTTCATCGCAATACCCTCTCCCTAATTCCGGATTGACTAACGACGGGATAACTACGGCTTTCTTCCTAAGATAAAGAAGCTGCATAGAGGTATTATAACCCGCCATACTCACAGAAACATCGCAGGCATTCATAATAGAAGATAGGTCCGGAGAATACTTGGCCAAAAAGATATTACCTCCGGTTTCTCTAATGACCTGCCTGAATAAAGCCATCTCCTTATTTGATGAAGCCGGACCGGGGATCACCACAAATCTATATCTGTCATCCAGATATTTACGGCTTAACGCGCAAAGGGCTATGATCTTGGGGCAGACCACCCCTCCTCCGCGGCTTATTAAAACAAGCCTTTTGCCTTCGGCGTCAAACCTACTGCGGATTTGACGTTCGCTCTTTAAGTTACCCAGGGTATACGGAAGCACATACCCGGTGTACGCTATTTTGCTTTCATTCACCTTGAAGAACCTGCGGTATAAAACTTTAAAAACCCTGTTTTCCATATTCCTCAAATAATAACCGTACTCTTCGTCATCGGGGACATGGATGAATATCCGGTCGTAAAAAGAAGAAAAGAAATTAAGCGCTTTAAAATTTCCGGAAGCGATGTAATGATAACCAATACTGGCAAGGATCTCCACCCCTCTCTTTTTGAGCTGTGTCAAAACCGGTAATAATTCCAGGCGGGACTCGTACCTGCCAAAGGGGAAGAATTCAGTAACGAAAATATCGGGGCCTATTTCATTTATCCTATCCAGCATGAATTGCGCGCGCTTACGGGAATTAAAAGAGACTGATGAGGATTTGTAGAGCTTAAAGTCAAATTTGCTGTAGAACGGATCCGGCAGGTCAAATACCTTTACCCGCTCGGGAAATTTACAGAATCTCTGCGGCCTCCCGGCCTGGAAGACATAGATCTTAAGCTTATCCCCGTAAAGCTTATCTAATGCGCTGACAAGGCTTATAGAGCGGGTAGTATGCCCCAGGCTTTCCCTATGGGTATAGTAAAAGATAAGCTTCTTCATTTGGAGAGAATGGACCGGGCGGAACTCTCGAAGGCCTTTTACGTATTAAAAGATTTTAGTAAAAAGATCATTCAGATTCTTAACCGAGGGATCCTGACAGAGGGAGCGGATCTTGGCGTTCTTAACTAAACTGCAAAGCGATGAAGAATGCTGCTCTCTGGATAAATTAAAATTCGCCACATCCGTTGCTAAAGCGTCTATTATCGCCTGCGGCGGCTGCTTGGAGAATAGAACCTCGGTTGACAACTGGATGATCAAACGCACATCCGGGCTAAAGAGCGTGGGGGCTCCTGTTTTATATCCGTTGTAGACATTCAAAAACAACTCCGAGATCTCTTTCTTCCTTTCGGCAGGAATAGGAAAAGGGAACGCGCTGTCGCTAAAAGCGATACTTATCAGGCTCTTATCATCTTTTATCAACCCGTTATAAAGATTAAGTTTATACCCCGATAAGCCGGTAGGATCATTGCTCTTAAGCGCGATACAGAGGTCTCTAAAATCAGAATATTCCCCCGGAAGGTTCCTGGGTTCGCCCTGGGCCAGGCTCTTAATAAAGATCAGGAGTGCTACGTGTTCTTGAGCCGCCTGTTTATCCTGGGGTTTCTTAAGCTTGGTAATAGCCGAATCGTCTCCGGTCCTGACTGCCAGATAAGCAGCCCACCATGCGCTTTCATCAAAGACGCTCTTAAAAGAATCCTTGACCTCTTTAATCTTGGGGTCCTGGGGGACGGCCTTCTTATCCTGCGCGAGGACAACCGCGAAAAAAGCGCCCAAGAATAAAAAAATAGCTACTGCCATAATGCTCAAACGGAGTATTCTCATTTTTTTCATCCTTTCGAATATTTAGAAAATCAATAACTACTCCATGAATTCCAAGCGGCCCAGGGAGGCGCCGTAGTCGGCGGCGGCGGCGTAATAATGATGCTGTGCACGTGGCTGGGATAGATATCTTTTGAACCGTTAATAACCCGCCACTTCATTACATCCGCGTTTATATGCGTAGTTCCGGCGCTTAAGGCAGGTTCGCCTGGGTCCTGAACTCCGGTCACATCTGCGGCATGCAGAGTCCCGGCAAACATACCTAAAGCAGATATTGTCCCGATACCGACTTTCAGAATACTCTCCCGGGACATAAGCCCGCTCTCGTCTTTTAGAAAGACTTTGAGCTCTTTGCTCAATTTCTTTCCGGCCTTTCTTAAATGTCTTTTTGCCATTTTAACCTCCTTTTAAGGTTAATCCCTGATCCAATTCTTGAATATATCCAATGCCCCTTCGTCTTCCGTTATCTTAGTAAATAAATATTCAAACTGGAAGTTGTGTATTTTATGTTTTGCCGTTTGAGTGATCTTTACCACGGGATTCTTCTGCTGAAAATAATTCAATACCGGGCATGTCCCCGACCAGCAGGAATAGGCGGAATTATAATCCCAGAGTTCCAATAAAGAGGACTGGCAGGCGTAAAACAAGTTCTCGCTGCGCATGACTTCCGGGAATTTATCCTTAAGCACATTACCCAGCTTAAAGGTGTCATCTCCCAGCATCCGCGCCTCGTCGCAAGTGTATATGTCGCCATTAGACATGTAATCTATCTGGCTCCTCCCGGCTCCGCAGGGACTCTCCAGGTCGGTATAAAGAGGGTCACGCTTCATTAAGATCTTCTTTAAAGCAAATACCGAAAAGTTCTCCCGGATATGCTTGCCTTGCTTATTCAACTCGATGATATAATCCATGGCGGCAGCCCAGAAATCATTGAACTCTTCCGGCGTATACCCGATTTCACCCCATTCGCTGTCAGCCCTTCCTATCCTGTTCAGCGGCCTTAAGAATATACTCTCCAGGCCCAGATTTACATATTCATCCACTATCTCCCTGGGATAAGAAAGGCTGAACCTCGTAATAGTAGGCAAAGCGCTTACTCGCCTGCGGGATTTAGTGCCTTTATAACGCTCCTGTAATTTATTTATCCACCCGATAACAATCTCATATGTTCCTGCGCCTGACTTAAAAGTCCTGTTCTTATCATGCAAAAAAGCCGGCCCGTCAAGCGATGTGCAGAGGCCTACGTCGTGTTTTATCAAAAAATCGGCTTTTTTATTATCAAGCAAAGACATATTCGTGACTAAAGATATGTCCAGATTCTTCTTCTCATATTCATTCTTCCTGCGGGCAGCCAGAACGATAAATTTCAGATTCTCCCAGTCTAAGAGAGGTTCGCCTCCCTGAAACTCTATCCTGATAGAAGGGTTCCTGCCGGAGAATATGAATTCCAGTATTTTTAAAGCTACCTCCTTCGTCATCTTCCCCTTCTTAGTCTCACTCGCCTGGCAGTATACGCAATTAAAATTACAGCCACCGGTCAAAACGATTATATGCAGGCCCGCGTCAAGAAACCAGTTGCGGTGGAGTAGGCGAAAGTCGCTGATTACGCGCTCAATGTTGCCTTTATTGATCAAGACCCCGCTCTCCTTCAGCCGGTTAAATAAATCGGTGCCCGCAGAGACATCAAACCGGTTTAACCTGGATAATTCATCCCGGGTCAACAGGGACCAGCCGCCGAATTGAGTAGTGACCAGAAATCTATCGCTTATTTTTGCGCTGTTATAAGGTAGGATGGCGAAATCAGAATCAGTCTTCATCATTACGCCTTAGGCTGCGGTTAAAAGCAAAAACCCGGTTTGCCAGTTCCAGGGCCTGGCCTGCTTCTTTAGCCTTGATGCTTATTATGCGGTATTCCTTATCTTCAGAAAAGGTCACTCCCCTATTTCTGTTTTCTGACAATACCTTCTCAATAGATTCTAAGCAATAAAGCCTCTTAGAAAACCGCAGGGCAAAGCTATCTTTTCTTCTTTGCGCCGGAGGCCGGGCCTTTTCTTCTGGCATTAGCGTTTTTCTGTTTATCCTCTTTTTCAAGGTCCTTGAGCAGTTCGTTTATCTCCTGCTCCTCGACCTCTTCCCTCATCTGGGGGGTCACCGAAAAAAGCGCCCTCTGCAGGATAAGCTTGACTGCTTCCGCGTTAGTCTTAGCGCGGGTAAAATAATGCGCGTAATTTAAAAGTTCATTATAAAATTCAAGGGCTGTTTTCTTTAAATCCAAAGAGCCTGACTGCGGATAAAGGTAGATGTCTATTTTGTTTTTAGCCCCATCGTCAAGAAGGATATAGAGCCTGTCCAGGAATAAGTATCCTGCGGCGTAAATCGTCTCTAACGAATAGACCTTACTGCTTACCGATAGCTTCATACTATTATCTTTATTTATGCAGAAACAGGGAGGCTTATTCATTCAACAGGTACCCCATCAGGCATAAATTCAGAAGTGCCTCTAGCTATAAATTTGACTGCAACTATTGTTCCCTCTGCCAAGTTGGTTAAATTCCAATTATTGAGCCCGGAGATTATAAGTCTTGACTGTAACCTAACCACATTTGCTGTTCCATCGAGCGTAGGCATGGCCGTTGTACTTCCGACAGCTAAGGCATTAGTTTGCAGCTGATTGTAACTTCCGTAAGGAGAAGGATAATAGGTAGTGAAGGTAAGCTGCTCATCCGTAGTTTGAGCAAGAGAAAATGACGCCAGGAATAAGACTGCCACCCCCAACATAAATATAACGGCTGATTTCTTCATCATTTCTCTCTCCTTCCGATAAATTTAAGGCACTATTTATCGGAATCAGAATAGCATAACAAAATTACGGTGTCAAGCGCAAGTTAAAAAAGCGCCCTGATTTCAGTCAGGGCACTTTTTTATTGCTGCTTACGGCTAATGATCAGCTCTTTAATATTTTCTTGGCTTTATCATCAGCCCATTCAGTTATGTAGGTAATGCCTGTTTCTCTTTCAGTCTCGCGGTTGGCGGAAAAAATGTCGCTGCGGGTAATCGCCTTAAGCGAGAAACGCCTGGCGCCGGCCATCAGCTGCTGCATCCCCGCTGCCAGCTTATCCGCCAACGTCCAGACCGCAACTGCTCCGAAAGGAATATTCTTCATTTCGTCTTTGCCGACCTTTTTCTGCACGTCATAGAATCCTGCGAATATCTCATCAGGGGTAGTGCCGAATTCTGCGACCACCGGGGCAAGCTTATCCCAGTTGCCACTTACCTTGGCTTTTGACTCCGGATTTAACGCGCCTTCGATGTTTGAACCCAGAAATCCGGGTATCATCAACGCGCGGCCCATGCAGACGAGTTTCGTATAAGGAGCGCCCAACGCCAACGCCTTAAAGATATGGTCTTCGCGGGCTAAACCGCCGGCAAAAGCCATATCAACGACTTGCTTACCTTTCTTCTCCAGCAATTTGGCGTATTCATACGCTTTTGCGTGCAATAATAACGAAGGGACACCCCACGACTCCATCATATTCCAGGGGCTCATCCCGGTGCCGCCGCCTGAGCCATCGATAGTAAGCAGGTCGAGTTTGGCATCAGTAGCATACTTGATCGACATAGCAAGGGCTTCCATACCGTAAGAACCGGTCTTTAAAGATATCCTTTCGTAACCGATCTTACGCAGATATTTGACCGCTTTCATAAAATTATCTTCAACCGCTTTATCGGAAGAAAGGCTTGTATAACCTAAGCGGCTATGGCGGGCAAATGACTTTATCGCTTTATGTTTAAATGCTTCCTGAACTTCCGGTTGAGTCGGATCGGGATCAACTATATAACCCCTCTTCTTAAGGAATAGCGCGTATTCAAGGCTGGTGACCTGGATTTCGCCTCCGATACACTTGGCTCCCTGCCCCCACTTAAGCTCGATTATCGCCTTGTCGCCGTATTTCTCGATGACGTATTCGGCAACACCGTTACGCGTATCTTCCACGTTCATCTGCACAATGATCGCTCCATAGCCGTCATGATAACGCAAGAACGTATCGATCCTTCTGTCAAGTTCGGGGGCTTTGATGATCTTGCCGTTTCTTATCTCCGCCTTCTGGTCTATCCCCACCACATTCTCGCCGATAACAATAGGGAAACCTACGAGTGCCGCGCCCACGGCAAAAGACTCCCAGTATTTCGCGGCCACAAATGTAGAACCTAACGCGCCGGTCATGATCGGAACTCTCGCCTTAGTTTTAATCTTCCCGCCGAATTCAGTTTCGATATTTACGTTAGGGAATATGCAATCGTCCTCCGAGTTCGATAGCCCCCTAGGAAGGCTATGGGCTCCGTAATTATAGCCGTTGATGCGCAGGGCATTATAATTGACGCCTATGTGCGCGGTGTTAGAGGAGCCTGCGGTGATGGCGCCGAAATCTCTCGGGTAAAGCATCTTTCTCCCCCTTAAGGAAGATAAAAATGTTTCGCATTTTCCCGTGCAATCCGCGCGGCAGAGAGTGCACAACCCCGACTCCGCCGGATTTCCCCGGTTTACTGTCCCCAGCACATCATTTGATTTTGGCCACTGGATCATTTCCCCTCCTTTTGTTAAAATATATGCATCGTTTGCCTAAGTTTTAGGCACTGAAAGGCAAAAAAATAAAAGGCATCCTGCAAGTTCCTAAGACGCCTTTGTCCTAAGCTCTCCAAAAATCTCCTGCGCCCTGCTTCTTTGAAGGGCAAAACCAGTTAATAATCATAATAACCCCAAAAGAAATCTTGTCAAGTTTTTAAAAACTTACGCCATCCCCTATTTTAAGCTGATGGCCGGCTGCGAATCCGGCGTTGACCTCAAGGACATATTTTGAAGGTTTGCCTACCGTTAAGCCCGGGCACGTTTGAACGCAAGGCTGAACGTCGGACAATATTCCGACTATCTGCTTATCCGCGTTTAACCAAATAATATCCAGAGGGATGTGCATATTCTTCATCCAGAAATGATGCTCTGTTTCTTTCTCAAAAACAAAAAGCATCCCCTCATCGGAAGATAAACTCTTTCTATGCATCAACCCGATTTCCCTTTTTAAAGGGGCGGAGGCGACTTCAGCGCGCACGCAGAAATCATTAGAATACACTTTACGGTATACTTCTTTATTATTGCAACCCAAGAATAGAAATATTAAGATTACCGGCAGGAATTGAAGCGGGGGATTACAGGATCTACGCATTATACAAAAGGATGCTGGCGTTGTTAGAGAAAACTTCGAGTATTCCTTTGGCCTTTACCGCAAACTCCCGCAGATCTCCGGAAGGCTCGCGCACGGTAATTTTACCGGGCAGTATATTAGCTATCAGCGGGGCGTGATCCGCCAAAATACCAAGGTAACCCAATTGCGCGGGGGCCACCATAGAGACGCCGTCGCCGGAATATATCGTCTCTTGAGGAGTAAGGATATCGATATGGAAAATTTTTTCCATTATTTTAAGGAGATCTCCAGCTGCCTTCCTTTTTCAATGGCCTCTTCTATGGAGCCGACCATGTAAAATGCCTGTTCCGGAAGGTCGTCGAGCGAGCCATCAATGATCATCTTAACGCCCTTAATAGTATCTACTAACTTTACGTATTTCCCTTTCATCCCGGTGAATGCCTCGGCGACAAAGAAAGGCTGCGAGAAAAACCTCTGTGCCTTGCGCGCGCGGGATACGATCAATTTATCTTCGTCGGATAATTCATCCAGGCCTAAAATAGAGATAATATCGCGCAGGTCCTTATAACGCTGGAGCACGCGCTGCACGCTTAATGCGGTATTATAATGGTCTTGGCCGATGATCCTGGGATCCATAATGCGCGAGGTAGAATCCAGCGGGTCTGCCGCCGGGTAAATGCCCAACTCCGCGATTTGGCGCGACAAAACAATTTTTGCGTCCAGATGCGAAAAGACCGCAGCGGGTGCCGGGTCAGTAAGGTCGTCCGCCGGAACATAGACCGCCTGGATAGAAGTGATCGAGCCGTTACGCGTGGAGGCGATGCGCTCTTCGAGCTGTGCAACTTCCGTAGAAAGATTCGGTTGATAACCTACTGCCGAAGGCATCCGGCCGAGCAATGTAGAGACCTCGCTCCCCGCTTGAATATAGCGGTAAACATTATCGATAAAGATCAAAACGTCTTTTCTCTCCTGGTCGCGGAAATACTCCGCCATGGTCAATGCCGATAACCCCACGCGTAAACGCGCTCCCGGCGGCTCATTCATCTGGCCGAAGACCAGGGCGCTGTTTTTTATGACACCGGATGCGTTTAATTCCTGCCACAATTCATTACCTTCTCGGGTACGCTCTCCGACTCCGGCGAATACCGATACGCCGCCGTGCTCGGTAGCAATAGTGCGGATCAATTCCATAACGATAACGGTCTTACCCACTCCTGCACCGCCGAATAACCCGACCTTACCACCCTTAGGAATAGGCGCCAGTAAATCTATGACTTTTAATCCCGTCTCCAGGATAGAACTTATAGGAAGTTGCTCCTGAAAATTCGGAGTTGCCCGGTGTATGGGCGAGCGCATTTCAGGGTGCGCCAAAGCCCCTCTGCCGTCGATCGGTTCACCCAGCAGGTTAAAGATCCTTCCCAATGTCTGCGGACCGATAGGGACATTAATAGGCTCTCCCAAGTCCCGCGCCTTCATCCCGCGCACCAGTCCGTCGGTCGGGCCCAGTGCTATGCAGCGCACGGTATTATTTCCGATATCCTGCGCCACCTCCAGAGTCAGGTCGATTGAACGCTTAGCGTCCTCGATCTTGACCGCGTTATAAAGCTGGGGGCCTTCCTTTTCGGGAAACCTCAAATCTACCGTCGGGCCGATAACCTGGACTACTTCACCTACAGCCATATCAATTATCCTTTCAGCGCCTCGGCGCTTGAAATAATCTCCAGCATATCCTGGGTAATATTCGCCTGGCGCACCTTATTCCTCAAAAGCAACAGTTTAGTCGAGAGCTCTTCGGCATTATCGGTCGCCATCTTCATAGCGATCGTTCGAGCAGAATGCTCCGCGGTAAAAGCCTCGAGCAGGATCAAGCGCATCTTCGCAAATAGATACTTAGGGACTAATCCCTTCACGACCTCTCCCGCCTCCGGCTCGGTTAAGTATTTTGTTTCGACTCCCTTGCCCACCTCAAGGTTGAGAAATTTTACCAACGTAGGCCTGCGGATAAGCGCGGTCTTAAAATCAGTGTACGCGACAAAGACCTCACCCGCTTTACCGTTTAAGAATATCCCCGCAAGGTCAGACACGATCTTATCGCACAGATTGTCCGAATAACGCCCGTTTAATCCGGTATAACTGCTCAACACCTGATACCCGTACTTTTTACAGTGGTTTAATCCGCGCCTGCCTATTGCGACGACCTTGACCCTCTCCGCCCCCTTACTCTTGATAAACTCCTCGGCAAAACGGAGGATCTCGGCATTATGCACCCCGCAGAGCCCGCTATCCGATGAGATCAAGCAGAGGCAGATATCCTTAGAATCATTGCCCGCAAAGAACGGGCTGGATAATTTATTTTGATCGCTAATTATCCGGTTAAAAAGCGTCTCCAGCTTTAAAAAATAGGGCTTAAAACCCCGGAGGAGTTTCTCCGTACGGTTTAATTTAGTGACGGAGATCATCTCCATCGCGGAGGTGACCTTATGCGCGTTATCGATTACGCGTATCCTGTTCTTTATCTGTCTTAAGTTCTGCGGCATTTTCTAAACCTTGAACTCGCCCTTAAATTCGGCAATCGCCTGATCCAATTTATTAGAGAGCAGGCTGCTCAATTCTTTCTCCGACTCTATAGTCTTTTCGATATCCGGATGCGCCTGATCCATAAAGGCGTAAAACTCCTTTTCGAATTTCTTTACTGCAGCGACCGCGACATCGTCAAGAAAACCCCGCGTGCCGCAGTAGATGATCATTACCTGTTTAGCAATGGATAGAGGACTGAACTGCTCTTGCTTTAATATCTCGACCATCCTCTCTCCGCGCGCCAATTGCGCTTGAGTAGCCTTATCCAGCTCTGTCCCGAACTGCGTAAATGCCACCAATTCCCGGTACTGGGCCAAGTCCAAACGCAGTTTTGAAGCTACCTGGCGCATGGCCTTGTTCTGGGCCTTGCCTCCTACGCGCGATACCGATAGGCCTACGTTGATCGCCGGACGGACGCCTGCGTAGAATAGATCATTCTCTAAATAAATCTGTCCGTCGGTAATAGAAATAACGTTAGTAGGAATATAACTAGTGATATCTCCGGCCTGTGTTTCAATGATCGGGATTGCCGTAAGCGAGCCACCCCCCAGGTCATCCCTTAATTTTGCCGACCTTTCCAGTAAACGCGAATGCAGATAAAATATATCTCCCGGATAAGCCTCTCTTCCCGGCGGGCGGCGCAATAAGAGCGACAACTGTCGGTACGCCTGCGCGTGTTTAGAAAGATCATCGTAAATTATCAATACGTCTTTTCCGGAATACATGAATTCTTCAGCCATGGCGCACCCGGAATAAGGAGCGAGATATTGTGAAGAAGCCGAGGCGCGGCTCGATGCACTTATGATCGTGGTGTACTCCATTGCCCCGTATTTAGCCAGAGTAACGGAGACCGCGACCACATTTGAGACCTTTTGGCCGATGGCCACATAAATACAATAGACCCCTTTTCCTTTTTGATTGATTATCGTATCGATTGCGATAGCGGTCTTTCCGGTCTGACGGTCTGCGATGATCAACTCGCGCTGGCCGCGGCCGATAGGGGTCATGGAATCAATGGCCTTTATTCCGGTCTCCAGCGGCTGGGTAACCGGCTGCCTCTCGACCACATTCGGCGCCTTCGCTTCCAAGGGACGGACTTTATCCGTATTTAACGGCCCCTTTCCGTCGATAGGTTTGCCTAACGGATTCACTACCCGGCCGACTAACGCCTCACCCACGGGGACCTGGGCGATCTTACCCGTGCGCTTGACGATATCCCCTTCTTTTATCTGGCGGTCAGGGTTATCCGATCCCAATACGACAATGCCCACGCTGTCCTCTTCCAGATTAAAGACTATACCCATGACCTTATTGGGGAACTCTACCAGCTCGCCCATCATCACGTCGTCGAGCCCGTAAACGCGCGCAATAGTATCGCCGACCTGGATAACCGTGCCCACTGACTCTACGCGCAGCCGGGTCTTGTATTTTTCCAGCTCTTTTTTTATTATCGAAGTTACTTCTTCCGGCCTTAATGGCATATTAAACCCTCACTGTCTCCAATTTGTCCCTTAGATCATCCAGGCGCCTTCTGATCGAGCCGTCGATTACGGTATTTCCGATAGTAACCTGCACGCCCCCCAGGAGATCCCCGTCAAGTTCGATATAAAATTTCAACTTTTTCTTTAATTTTTCTTCAAGCTGCTTCTTTATCTTCTCTATTATCGGCAGGTCCAGCGGGAAACTCGTCTTGAATACCGCCTCGACCTCATTCCCGAATGAATAAGTGACCCGGACGTATTCGGCGACTTGGCCTATAAGATCGATCCTGGATTTCTCAAGCAATAATTTTAAGAATTGCGCGAACTCCCCGGAGAAATTATCCGCCAGGACGGAGTCGATAAAATCATTCTTTTGATGCAGGGTTATCTCCGGCGCCTGCAGGAATTTCAGGAATTCCGGATTATCCCTCAAAATATCTTTTATCTGTTTAAAATCCTTGACCGCCTTATTAAGCCCGGAGGACTCCTTGGCGTAAGCGATGTAAGCCTCGGCGTATCTTTTGACAATAATGCGGTTCTTCATTTTAATTCGTCGATCTTATTCAGGAACCCCTTAGCCAGGCGCTCTTCGTCTTCCTCGGTAAGTTTTTCCTGGATGATATTCTCGGTTGCCCTGATAGTCAAGTCGATGACCTGTTTTTTCAGGTCTTCCTTAGCCTGGGATAGCTCGTATTTTATATTCTGCCGGGCAGTATCGATGATCCGCTGGGCTTCGTGATTAGCGCTCTTTCTTATTTCATCAGTAAGCTCCTTGCCCTTATCCACCGCCTCCTGGATCTTGGCAGCTGCTTCCTCATCGATATTGACTAACCTGGCATCGTAATCTGATTTTAAACGCGCCACCTCCTGCTTGGTCGCTTCGATCTTCTGAAACTCCGTAGCAATACGGACTTTCCGCGCATCCAATAAGGCTAAGACCTTTTTCCAGGCAAATATGCGCAGGAGAAAGAGCAGCAGAAGGAAACTCGCCGCCTGGGCAATGATCTCGTTTGTGCTGATAAGTTTCAGGATTTCCATGCCGGTAACCTAACTATTAAATCTTTCCCGACAACAGGAATACTACGACCAGGGCGTAGATAGTGAGCGCTTCGATAAAGGCGCACCCTACTGCCATGTTAATAAGTATCTTGGTCGATGCTTCCGGCTGGCGCGCTGTCGCATCCATTGCCGAAGAAACTGCTTTACCCAAACCTAATGCCGAGCCGAATGCCGCAATAGCCACCACTAAAGGCAGAGCCATTGCTAATGCCGCTGATTTAAGATCCATTTTTATTCCTCCTTAATTTGCCCGCTTATACGGGATGCGCCAAATTAATCCCGAGCGGGGTTATCTATTGATTTCGTCCGCG
This sequence comes from Candidatus Omnitrophota bacterium, assembly GCA_026387475.1. Lineage (GTDB taxonomy): Bacteria > Omnitrophota > Gorgyraeia > Gygaellales > Profunditerraquicolaceae > JAPLLM01. The sequence goes on from JAPLLN010000051.1 coordinate 25,525, forward strand.
AGGGATCTTCGTCATGAACCAGAAAAATCGCAAAATAAATCGTACTTAGAAGCGCAAAGACCATTGCCTGAACCACCGCAGCAACGACTACGATAAACATACTGAAGAATAAGAACGGGAGCCCCTTTAAGCCGAAGCTCGATAACGCCGCGATCAGCATATCATCGGCAAAGATATTGCTTCTTAAACGCAAAGATAGGGTCACCGGCTTGATAAGCTCCGTGATAATATGCATAAAAAGCATAAATATCGGGAGTATCACTGAAAAGGCTACTACCCCCCTGGGCTTTCCCATCAGATGATCAAGATAACCCAGAAACCCTAATTCTTTTATCGCGGAATAATGCACATAAGCAAAAACACACAAAGCTAAGGCGACAGTCGTAGAAAGACCCGAAGTTGACGATTTCATATACGGGACAAGGCCGATAAGGTTCATGAATAGAATATAGATAAATAATGTTCCTACGAAAGGGACAAACCTGCGTCCCGAAGGCCCCAGGATACCGCAGACAAAATCATCAATAGTGCCCACGAATAACTCGACCGCGCTCTGAAGTCTGCCGGGGATAAAACTTTTCTTACGGGTAGCCAGGATCGCGATCAGGGTAAGGATAAAGACCACCAGCAGCGAATAGATAAGATTCTGCCAGATGATAAGATATTTTGCCCAGGGCTGGCTGTGATTTGCCTCGGCGATAAGACTGACTAGGGTCGGGAGCTCCGTATGCATATTCTAATTATCTTTATCGTTTCCTTTATACCTATTAAAAGCCCAAACCCCACAAAAATCAAGAGAATATAATCCGGGGTGTTGAACTTACGGCGCAAGAATTCACCCGCAAAAAAACCGCCCAGAGGAGCGGCGAGCAGAATAAAAGGAATGTAGGAGATCAACCCGGCAATCTTTACGCGATTATAAAAATCCTTTTTATCCACGCTCTCCTATTCCACCCTGATGGGCATGATGAGGAATGGTATCCCCTGATGATATAGCTGCCTCTGCACGGCGAAAGTAGTCTGGTTATGCAGTAAACGGGTCAGGAATGTTTCTTTAGGGAAGACCAGCTGGCCTCCAAAAAACACGGCGTTAGGATATTTCTGGATGATATCCGCGGCGATATCGCAAAGATCATCTATCTTATCGATGCCTAACTTGTAAAAACTCTCGGAATAGAAACCCTGCGCCTTCATAAAATTCGCGTAACGGTTCAGGTCCTCTTCAACGTGCTCCTTAAGTTTATCGAGCTCCTCTGTCCCCTTAAAATTACCGGAATCGATGACTCCCGCCTCTACAAAAAGTATATTTTTAAAATTATCTTTAAATAAACGCAGGACATTAAACAAGGTATGCAGGCCCAGGCCGTTATATCCGCTGACCATGATCACCGCAGTCTTGGCTCTTAAATCAGGTTTAAGCGGCGCAGGCTGTGCTCCTTGGTTTAATGACAATTCCGCGCTTACCTTGAGCGTATCCAGGCGTTTTAAGAGTAGGAGCGTATTGCGGTAATGCCGGCGGATCAGTATTGCGATCATTACCAACAAACCTGTGATAAAAATAGTTATCCATCCGCCTTCGTGGAATTTGATTATCGATACGGAGAGAAGGATAAAAGCGGTAAGTATCAACCCCACCCCGTTTATAAAAAGCTTCTTTACCCAGCCCTTGGCAGTATCCCGGAACTTCCACCAGTGCCGCACCATCCCCAGCTGCGAGAGAAAGAAAGTGATAAAAACGTTGATACTGTATAAGACGACCAGGAATTTTACCGAGCCGCGGCTGAAGAATACCAGAAAGACTGCGGCAAGGCCCATCATCAGTATGCCGTTTTGAGTGACAAAACGCTCGCTAAGCATCGCGAACTGCGAGGGGAACCAACGATCCTTGGCCATATTGCTTAAAACGCGCGGCCCGTCGAGAAAACCGGTCTGCGCCGCCACAAAGAGCAAAACTGCTTCCGAGATCAGGGTGATCAAAAGAAAAACATAACCCGGCTTTCCCCAACCCGAAACCACATTTTCGATCAGGATCGCGTTAAGAGTCTTTCCCGGCTGATGCCGGACCTGAAAAAGCAAATAACCTATCATGAGGCCTAAGACCAAGACCGCAAGGGAAATCGCCATATAACGCATGGTCTTCTTCGCAGTCTCCACCTTTGGCTCTCTTAATATAGGCAGGCCGTTGCTTACTGCCTCGATGCCGGTATAAGTACCGGCGCCCATGCTGTAGGCGCGTAAAATCAAAAAGATCATACCGAATGTGCCCAATTCAAGCTGGGTTGCGCGTACATCAGTCACAGTCGAGTTTACCACGCCCGAAAAATCACCAAGATGTGTGACCAGCGCATAAACTATTATTATTACGTGCGTGATTAAAAAGGTAAGGAATATCGGCACAAGCGGCAGGACTGATTCTTTGACCCCGCGCATATTCAACATTGTCAACAAAAGGACTCCGCCTAATGCAAAAAATAACTTATAAGGAAGCATCGAGGCAGGCAGGAAACTAAATAAAGCGTCGCTTCCGCTTGAAATAGAAATAGCGATAGTCAGAACATAATCGATAAGAAGAGCGCAACCGGAGACCATACCTACCGTAGGCGAAAGTAATTTACTGGCTACCAGATAACCGCCGCCTCCGGAAGGAAATAATTCGATGATCTGGGAATAACTGGAACTGATAACGAAAACCGTGACGGCGCTGGCGAGGGCGACAAAAATACCTAAATAAATATGATGGCCTAACGCCAGGAATGCCTCTTCCGGGCCGTAACAGGATGAAGATAGCCCGTCTGAACCCAAACCTACCCAGGCAAAAAATACAACTAGCGCAAGCTTATGGAATATTTGCGGGTCATTATGGCTGTGGGCTTTGCCGAACAGCAAGGTCTTAATCTTTTTAAAAATCGAAATTTGCCCCTGTTCTCCGTTCATCTCTTTAATTCCGTAGATAAGACTATGTGTTTTATTCCCGCAAGCTTTGCCACATCCATGACCTTGACCACAAAATCATATTTTACGTCCCGGTCGCCGTTTATGGTGATAGACGGATCGCTCGATTTACCGGCTAAAGCGGCGAGTTTAAATTTCAAAACATCCAGATCGTAACGCAGGTTATACTGCGCATCCTCTAATGCCGCTTCTCCGTTGGAATTAATAGCGATATTGATATTGCGGGGCGGTTCATCTCCTTGTGCCGCCTGCGGCAGATGCACGCGCATGCTGGAGCGGAAGATCAAAGGGGTAGTGACCATAAAGATGATCAAGAGGACGAGGATAACGTCGGTGAAAGGCGTAATATTGATTTCTGATACGAGCCTTTGGCTGCGGGGCCTTCTGTTCATTTTATTTTATGGACAATAAATCCATTAATTCAGAGGCGCACAATTC
>JAPLLN010000009.1 GCA_026387475.1 Candidatus Omnitrophota bacterium
ATGCGTACCCGCGTGCTTTCCTGAAAGCACAGCGCTGTTAACCGGTTCGACAGCGATAATCTTTATCGCAGGATTATGCTTTTTTAAAACTTCTCCCACTCCCGTGATCGTTCCGCCTGTCCCAACCCCTGCCACAAAAGCATCGATCGAACCATTTGTTGCCTTTAATATTTCTTGCGCCGTAGTCCTGCGGTGCGCTTCAGGATTCGCCTGGTTTTTAAACTGGTGCAAAACAAAGCTGTGAGGATTTTTTTTGTGTATCTCATCGGCTTTTTTTATTGCGCCGTTCATCCCGTCGCTACCAGGAGTCAGGACGACTTCGGCGCCGTATGATTTAAGTATATAGATCCTCTCCAGGCTCATAGTTTCAGGCATGACCAATACGCACTTATACCCTTTTACCGCCGCGATCATAGAGAGGCCTATCCCCGTATTACCTGAAGTGGGCTCAATAATAGTCGCCCCTTTCTTAAGACTGCCGCTCTGTTCGGCATCTTCGATCATAGATAAACAGATCCTGTCTTTAACACTCCCTCCGGGATTAAAATACTCTAGCTTGGCTAAGACCCTTGCCGAATCAGGGCCCACAAGACGATTCAACCGCACAAGAGGAGTGCTTCCGATAAGCTCTGCTACATTATTTGCTATTCTGTCCGAAAAAGGCATGCTGCCTCCTTTTATCTAAGTACTTTTCCCAAGAATAAAACTAGCGAAAAATAAGAAATAAAGACCGCGATCAACGGTGTTATTGCCCAAATAAAGAAAGTCTTACGGGTCATATGGTGATCTAACGTGCTTCTGTGCCCGTTCTTTAAAGAACTCACCGCAAAGATCGAGCAGATATTAAGCTGGACCAGAGACTGCGGGATCCCCATAGTCGAAGCAACCAACAGGAGCGATGCAGTCACAAAAGAAACCAGGGTACTTGAGAAGACCCCGAGAGGAACGATCTCTTTTCCCGCCGTATCCATAGGCCCCTTGCCTAACGCTAATGCTCCCAGGCCAAAGAGCGGCGAGACTGCTAAAAGCCCGGGGATTATCCCGATTATTCCGGCGCCGAACAAAGGCCCGACGGCATTAGCCACATTATTTGAGCCTATCGCAAACGCAACATAGCAGCTTACGACTATAGCCGTGATCTTTACCCTTTTTTCATGCAGGAATAACCGCTCATAGATATGCAGATTGTTATGTTTAGGCGGATAGATTATCCTGTAAAGAAAAAATGTCAATAGATACGATGCTAACGGCAAGATTATCCATAAAGGGATGATCTTAACTAAAAGCGTATGCCAATACAGGTGCTTAAAATACAGGCCCGCTCCGGTAATAGCGCCCACTGTCACCTGGCTGGTCGATTGCGGGATCTTAAGTAAATTTGCCAGGAATAAACTTAATGAAGCTGCTAATATGATTACCAGAGCCGTATCAAAATTGAGAAATTCCTTAGGCAAAAGGTTTTTCCCGAGCGTCAGGCTTACATTGCGTCCTAAAGCCAATGCCCCGATAACCACGAATATGCCGAACAGAAGAAAGATGCTCTTTCTTCTGATCAGTTTTCCGCCGTAGGCAGCGGCAAAAGACGGAGCGACACCGCTCGCCCCCATATTCATGGCAAAGAATACTACCAGTAATATTAAAAGAGCTATCCTGATCAAATCCCCTCTCCTTCAATGTTAGTCTTCAGAGGTCTCGTGTGTATTCCGCACTCTCCGCCGCACTTGCTTGTCCCTATCCAGCGGCCGGCGCGTTCGTTATCGTCATTGGTTATCTTAGTGCAGGGCGCGCAGCCTAATGAACGGTAGCCTTCAGCGTAAAGTTGATTGACCGGGACCTGATAAAGAGCCAGATACTGCCAGACTTCGCGCTCTTTCCAGATAAGGATCGGGTTTAATTTGATCAGGCCCTTATCCCTCTCCTCTACTTCCTTAAAATCCGTGCGCGTCCTGCCTTCGGTGCAACGTAACCCGGTAACCCAGCATTTTACGTGCATCTCTTCAATAGCGCGCTTTACCGGCTCGACTTTTAAGATATCGCAGCATTGATCAGGGTGAGTTTCGTAAAGTTTGCCCTCGATCTTTTCGTCGCTCTTATAGATCTTTAATTCCGGATACCTTGCTACTTCCTGTTTCATGAATTTAATCGTCTCTGCAGGTTTAAATCTAGTAGTAACGATAAAGCCGCGAATTTTTGGCTCCACCCTCTTTGCCAGATCCCAAACCGCCACCGAATCCTTACCTAAACTATTAGCCACTACCAGAGAATCTCCGTAGACTTTATATGCCTCGGCGATTAACTGTTTAGAACGCTCGACCTTCTCCTTGAAATTCAGCGTCTCCACTAAAACCTTAAGATCATCTTTGTTACGCAACAAACTCATTTCTTCCTCCTTGCCCACAAGGGCACACGGCGCAATTCCGATTAGCGCCGGGTGCCGGTTAATAAAATTTCTCCTGTTAAATCTGATAAACTACGGATTCGGTGCTGGCTTGTACTTGGTTTGCGAGAGTTTCAAAATTCACGTTATCCACAATTTCCGATGTAGCTAGCCCGACCAGGGTCCAGATCCTTCTAAAAACACACCTATATATATCAGTACATCCGGAATACCCCTTCTCCAGGCAGGCTATCGGCTCGATCGGACCATCGATAAATCTTACTACATCTCCTACACTTATCTCCGAAGGATGCTTCGCTAAAAGATACCCGCCCACATTACCGCGCCGGCTCTCGACAAACCCCCCTCTTTTTAGATCCAAGAGCACCTGCTCCAGAAATTTTACAGGTATCTGCGCCCGGCTGCTTAATTCATGTATGGTAACGACTTTTCCGTAATTTAAAGACAGGTCCAAAATAGCCTTCAGCGCGTAATCACCTTTATAAGTAATCTTCATCTCTGGCCTCCCTGCCTGCGGTAGGCAGGCTTATACTCTATAATCTCTATAAACATAGTAGAGTATAACATTCAAATTAACCGTGTCAAGTATTTTCTTAAGATTTTTTATCCGCGGTTTAGGTAGGTAGGATTAGTTACTGTGATGCATACCGCTATGATCTTGGTTCTCCGACGGCATTTCTGCCTCGGACTTCTGACTTTCCTGCTTTTCTTCCTCTATCTTCTTGATGTATTTCTCGGGGTCTTTTTTGAATTCTTCGGGGCACGCCGCGCAGCAGAAGTTGTAAATCTTGCCCTTATATTCATAGGTCACCTTGGTCTTTTCGTCGATCTTCTCACCCGTGACCGGACAGATCTTATTCCCTATATTAACCGCCTTATCCTGAGTTTGAGCAAAAACTAATTTTGCAGCCCCAAAAATCAAAATAAATGATAGAACCCCTACAAACAATTTCCTAAACATTGTTTCTCCTTTCTTGTGTTAATTTTCATTAACAATAAGCTTGCCTTGCATCATACTGTGCCCGGAGCCGCAATACACACTGCAGAATATTCTAAATGTGCCCGCCTTGTCAGGCGTAAATTCTACGGTTACGGTCTTTAAAGCAGGGATTACTACGGCTACATTAAATTCGGTAATGGATAACCCGTGCTCAACGTCAGCGCTGGTAACTACCAAGCGGACCTTTTCACCTTTTTTGACAATGACAGGGTCCGGGTTAAACTTATACTGCATAGCGGTAACCTTGACTACCCGTATCCCGTCTATTACCTCGCCGGATAAAGACGGTCCAGCAGCTTCGCAAAGGACCAATGCAATCATAGTAATTAATAAAGCTCCTAATAATAACATAGACTTTCTCATAAAGCCCTTTCCTTTCGTTTTGTCAAAAACCAATCTACGCCCCAAACATTATATTCTGTAAACGCCAGAAATATTGCCGCGCCCAACAACCCCACATCCCTGATTTCTTGAAATTTAAGCAAAACCAATATCCCGATCAATTGCAAAGAGGCCAGCGAAGCAAAGAATCTGGAAAATAAACCGGAAATTAAAGCTGCTCCGGTTATAATCTCCAATAATCCGACGATAAGCACTGACACGGAGACATTCCACGGCAGGTTAAGGAAGAAAGCCATCGCGCGCATGGTCTGGGCCCAAATATCGTTTTCCAGCTTTCCTATACCAAAGGCCAGGAAAACAATTCCCAAACTTACCCGTAACAAAAGAAAGGCAGCGTCTTTTTTCATGGCTCCTTCCGCTAATGTTTCTGTAGCTCCGGTATCGGCAATTTGCTGACATCAACTGTGCCGTATTTCATCTCATAGCGCCATTTCCAGATAGAATAGATAGGAGGATAAACTAATAATTCGAGAATGAAGCTAGTGAAAATGCCTCCTATCATGGGCGCTGCAATGCGCTTCATCATATCTGCGCCTGTACCCATTGAATACATAATCGGGATCAAGCCCATAAACATCGCCATAACGGTCATCATTTTGGGCCGGATGCGTTTTACCGCGCCGTGAACAATAGCCTCCTCGAGGTCCTGGCGCGTCTTCATCTTTCCTTCTCTGACCCGTTCGTAATAGGCGAGGTCCAGGAATAGGAGCATGAATACCCCGGTTTCAGCATCAAGCCCCATCAAAGCGATCATCCCTACCCAGACGGCAATAGACATATTGTAACCCAGAATATATAAAAACCAGACTGCGCCGACCAGAGAAAACGGGACTGCCAGCATGACTATGCCGGCTTTAACCGGAGATTTTGTGTTCATGTATAGAAGGACAAAGATTATAAAAATAGTAACCGGCACCACTAACTTTAATCTCTCTTTAACTCTAAGCATATTTTCGTATTGTCCGCTCCACTGTAAAGAATACCCTGCCGGAGCGCGTAGTTCATTTTGCACTACCTTCTTAGCTTCATTAACGTAACTACCGACGTCACGTCCGGCAATATCCACATAGACATAACCGGAGAGCATCCCGTTTTCATCGCGGATCATAGCTGGACCCAACGCCAAATGTATATCGGCTAACTGGCCTAAAGGAATCTGCGCCCCGGACATAGTAGGAACTAAAACGCGGCGTAATTTATCCAAGTCATCGCGCAATTCGCGCGCGTAACGCACATTCACGGTATAACGTTCCCTACCTTCGATAGTTGTAGTGACCGGCTCACCGCCTATTGCCGACATAATCACTTCTTCTACTTCCTTGACTGTCAGGCCGTATCTGGCGATCTGCTCGCGCTTAATGTCAAAATCCACGAAATACCCGCCGGTAACGCGCTCCGCATATGCGCTGCGCGTGCCTTTTATATTCTTTACGATTGTTTCTACGCTCCTGCCTATTTTTTCTATCTCTTTTAAATCAGCGCCGTAAATTTTTATACCCACGGGAGTACGCACGCCGGTTGACAACATATCGATGCGCGCCTTGATAGGCATAGTCCAGGCATTGGTCACTCCGGGAAACTGCATTTTCCTGTCCAATTCACTGACTATATCTTCCCAGGTTACGCGGTCGCGCCAGATGGGCCTGAAAGGAGCCTGCATAAAACTCGGCATCCAGGAATACCAGCGATGTACTTTTCGCCACTGGTCTTCCGGTTTCAATACAATAGTTGTTTCCATCATTGAAAATGGCGCAGGGTCAGTAGAAGTTTCGGCTCGTCCGGCTTTACCAAAAACACGCTCTACCTCCGGAACGCTCTTAATAATCCTATCCATGGTCTGCAAGAGCCTTTGTGTTTCGGTCACGGAGATCCCAGGCAGGGTCGTAGGCATATATAGGATCGTGCCCTCATTCAATGGCGGCATAAATTCCGAGCCTAGCCGCATAAATACGGGAATGGTAGTGAGGACTAATACTCCGGCACTGATGAGAGTAGCCTTACGGTATTTCAACACAAACCTACATGCCGGATCATAAATTTTAAATAATATCTTACTCACCGGATGTTTTTCTTCCGGATAATATTTTCCCACGGTAACGGTATTGAATATCTTCGATAGCCACTTGGGTTTAAAATTCTTGTAATCCATACGGGTAAAAAGCATGCGCATTGCCGGATCAAGAGTTATGGCTAATATGGCCGCAATGGCCATAGCAAAGTTTTTGCTGAAAGCCAGCGGTTTAAAGAGGCGGCCCTCCTGGTCCACAAGAGTAAATACCGGGATGAACGCTACAGCAATCACCAGAAGCGAAAAGAATACCGAAGGCCCTACTTCTTTTAAGGCATTCAGCCTTACTATATGAAAATCTCCTTTACGCCCGTTTTGTTCCCATAATTGCAATTTCTTATAGGCATTTTCTACTTCTACAATGGCGCCGTCCACCAGTACACCTATTGAAATGGCTATGCCTGACAATGACATAATATTTGAAGTGAGGCGCAGGCCGAACAATGGGATGAACGATAGAAGAACAGCTATTGGTATAGTGACGATAGGAATTACTGCCGAAGGAAAATGCCAGAGGAACAAAAGTATGACAAAGCTGACAATGATCATTTCCTCTGTCAACTGATGTTTGAGTGTATCAATAGAACGCAGTATAAGTTCTGAGCGGTCATAGGTCGTGACAATTTCAACACCCTTGGGTAATGCGGGTTTTACCTCTTCAATCTTTTCTTTGACGCGCTTGATCACATTTAAGGCGTTTTCGCCCTGACGCATCACTACGATGCCGCCGACAGTATCTCCCTGCCCGTCTAAATCCGCCACTCCGCGCCTGATCTCCGGGCCCAGTACAACCTGCGCGACATTCTTAACCAGTATCGGCCTGCCTGACGCATCATTGCCTATGGCGATATTTTCAATATTCTCGACACTCCTGGCGTAACCGCGGCCGCGCACCATATATTCAGTCCCGGAAAACTCAAGTAATCTTCCCCCTACATCATTATTTCCCGCGCGGATTGCTTCCATAACCCTCATCAGGGGGATTTTGTAAGCTAATAAGGCATTGGGGTTGACATTTACCTGATATTGTTTCTGGAATCCGCCTATTGAAGCTACCTCTGCCACGCCCGGCACGCTTTGCAGCCAATAACGCAGATACCAATCCTGAAAAGTACGCAGCTGCGCCAGATCATTCTTCCCTGTTTTATCCACCAACGCATATTGGTAGACCCAACCTACTCCCGTAGCATCCGGGCCGATCTCCGTGCGTACTCCTTCCGGCAATTTAGGGATGATCTTGCTTAAATATTCCAGGGTACGCGAACGCGCCCAATAGATATCCGTCCCGTCCTGAAAAATAATATAAACATAAGAGAAACCAAAGTCAGAGAATCCCCTTATTGCTTTTACTTTTGGGGCACCCAGCATAGCCGATACTATCGGGTACGTCACCTGATCTTCAATGACATCCGGCGACCTATCCCAGCGCGAATAAATGATTACCTGTGTATCGGAGAGATCCGGGATTGCATCAAGCGGGATATTTTTAATACAATATACCGCACCAACCATAGCAACGATTGCAAATATTATGATCAGGTATTTATTCTTTGCCGAAAACTCGATTATTTTCTCTATCATATTATTGAACTTGTTTATGGTTTTGGCTACCGGAAGCCAAACCATCGCCCGCTGGCTTATGTTCCGAATCCGGAATGACCGCGCCTTTTAATTTACTTTCAGAATCGACCAGGAAATTCCCGCTGGTAACCACCTTATCCCCTTCTTTTAAGCCACCTAAAACTTCATAAAAACCTTCCGCCTTCTGGCCCAGGATTACTTCGCGCTGCTCCAGCGTATCCCCTTCTTTTGCTAAATAAACTATTTTTCTTACCCCCGTATCCAAAACAGCGGTCTCCGGCACAGCCAGCTTCTCTCCCAGGTCGACTTTTATCTTTACGTTTACGAACATCTCCGGCTTAAGTTTATGCTCGGGGTCATCAACTTCTGCCCGAGCCTGAATGGAGCGCGTCATCGAGTCCAATACCGGAGAGATAGCCGCGATCTTGCCGTTAAATTTTACTCCCGGGTACGCCACTGCCTCTATTTCAACCGGAGTCCCCGCCTTGACCAGAGATATCTCATATTCATAGATGGTCATGTAAATCCAGGCAGTCTTTTCATCTGCGGGCAGGTAAAGATTCTCCTGCGGCTTTCCTTTAACAGACAATTCCGCGATCTGCTCTTTGGTCATGCCCAAAAGGATTAGTTTCTTCGCAGCCGCCTCTGACAATGATTGCGATTGCGCGCTAACCGAAGGAAGGGCGCTGTTTTTCGTAGCTGTTACTGTCTTTAATGCCTGCAGGTATTCTTCCTGCGCCACATAGAGTTCCGGGTCATAGGCAACCTTACCTACGGTGATAATCTCATGCGTTAAATCCCTGATCTCTACTTTATCGATCTTGACTCCGATCATCTGCTGCTTCTCCGGACTCATATAAATACCTGCTTCTGCTCCCGATTTTTCGCCCTCGTAAACAGGCACATAATCCATCCCCATCGAATCTTTCATAGGAACCGGGGAAGTCACCTCCGGATTCATAGGGTTACGGTAATAAAGTATCTTGTCTTTCCCAGGGCTTACGGAAGTAGCCGGACGTAAAGCTATACGAAGAAAGATTAATCCTGCTCCTGCCAATACTAAAATTGATAAAATAATTACTATGTTTTTCTTTTTCATGATTTATCTCCCTGTCTGCCGTTAGGCAGGCTATTCGATTGAAGATCCGTCCCTACGGAACGCTCTAGATCAGCCAGGGCGTTCTCCATATTTGCCCGGGCTTCGAAATATTCCATTTGAAAATCTTTAAGGGTGCGCAAAGAATCCAATAAATCCAGAAAGCTTATTTTATCGGCTTCATAGCCGCGTTGCGCCGTTTGAAGTGCAGCCAAGGCCTGCGGCAGGACCCCGGTTTCGTAAATGCCGACTAACTTTTTGGCTGCATTGAATCTTGCTAAGGCCGCTTTTGATTCAAACAATATGACGTTCTCTTCCGCCCGGTAATCCGCATTCGCAACACCTACATTTGCCTTAGCCTCCCTGACAAAAGAATCCTGCTTTTCCCAAAACCATATCGGTATAGTCATGCCGAGCGTCCCGGCCCATGAACCCATGCCTCCGTTTCTTTCCTCTCTCTTATATTTAACCATAAAATCCGGAAGATATTCCTGCTTGGCCAGCGAATAATCGATCTCTGATTTGCGCACCATCTCTTTAAACGATTTTAACTCCGGACGGCTCTCTTTAGTCAATTTTTCGATCTTTTCTTCGCTTAAGTCTAGATTTTTACTAGCTATATCCTCCAATATCCCGGTAGGGATATCGGAGGAGCGGTTTAAAAGCGAGCTTAATCTGCTCTGGGCGATCTTCTCTTCCTGCTCCAGAAGGACCAACTGATTGGATAATTTGGAGTATTCGACCTGCGCCTTTAACGCATCCTGCAGGTTTGCCTTATTCACGCTGTATTTTTTGTTGGCGACTTCAATAAATTGCGAAAGCAGGCTTAAGTTTTCGTTTGTGAGCTGGATTTTCTTGCTGCTTAAATATAGCTGCGCATATACCTCTTTTACTTCTTTTATTACTTTGCGCTCGGTTTCCTTATACTCCTGCTCATAGGCATTGGCTTCTTTCTGAGCCGCTGCACGGCGAAGGAACAATTTGGTGGGAAAAGGGAACTCCTGCGAAATGGAGAAGGTGCGCATAGGGGCCATGCTTTCGTTAGTAGCCCTGGAAATCATCGAGGAGACGATTTTGTCATACTCGTATTCAAATTTGGGGTCTTGGAGGGTACGCAAAAGCCGGATGCGCGTCTTTGCCGCTTCATAACGTAATTTTGCCGCCTGGATCTGGGGATTATTATTTAATGCCTCCCCAATAAGGGAATTTAAATAAACGCCACCCTCCCCAAATAAAATAACAGGGCTTAAACACAAGAGGATTATTAAAAACGATAGCAGCGCTTTCTTAAGCATCTTAAGCGGACCTTCGCAGCCTGGTAACGAGCTCTACTATTTCTTCGACCTTCTTTTGTTTTTCCAGCTCGGATTTTCCGGTTAAGGCGCGCGCAACGCACCCGTTGATATGTTTCTTGAATACCTCGCTCTCCACTCTGGATAGGGCTCCGATAACAGAATGGATCTGGGTGATGATATCGACGCAATACCTCTTCTCGCCGATCATCTTTTGAATACCGCGGACCTGGCCTTCGATCTTTTTAAGGAATTCGAGCTGTTCTGGGTGAGTAGTTACTTCTTTCATTTGTGCCTCCTATCGCTGAGGCAAGTATACCATACCCCCCTACCCTATGTCAAGGGGCAGATTTTTTTAGGCGATGAACCTTAAGGCCTCTTTTACCGGCTGGCCGGGTTTGATCCCGAGGCGCCTAGCCTGCGGTGTGCAGGTTTGGATTTGCGCCTTGAGTGCATCTTCGATGCTAGCTACCCCCACTATCTTGGCAGCGGCGTCTTGAAATTTCTGCGCTACCTTCATATCAAGGTAACCGCACATAACATAGCCCCTGCTCCCTCTCAATAATACAAAGCTCTTGCTTAGAAGTTTTATAGCTACGGCTTCGATTCTTTTATTGCCTATTTTTATGATCTTCTTCTTTAACATTTTAGAATTTGTGCTGGGATAGATACCGGAAAACATTAAGCGCTGCCTTAGACCCCTCCCCTGCGGCAATAATGATCTGCTTCTCCGGGACATCCGTCACATCGCCGGAGGCAAATATACCGGGGATGCTGGTCTCATTACGGGAGTCGACCTTGATCTCCCCGGTTTTATTTTTATCAAGGCCCGCGGCAAATTCGCTGTTCGGGATAAGGCCGATCTCCACAAAAACCCCCTGAACCAAAAACTCCTTTTCATCCTCCGGAGTAAGTACGCGTATCGATTTCACAAATTTTTCCCCTAAGACGGCTTTTATTTGAGAATTGTTGAGAACCGTGACCTTGGGGTTTGTTTCCAACTTCTCGCGCATTATCGCATCCCCAGCCAGAGAAGAGACATTATTGATTATATAAACCTTGCTTGCGATATTTACTAACTGAAGCGCGGCATCCAGCGCAGAATTCCCTCCGCCGATCACCGCCACGTCTTTACCGGCAAAAAGCGGGCCGTCGCAGGTCGCGCAATAAGTCAGGCCCCTGTTTTTGTATTCTTTCTCACCGGGCACATTTAAATCCCGCGTCCTTTTCCCGGAGGCAATTATCAGGCTGCGGCATTCATAACTTCCCTTGTCCGTAGTAATCGTGATCACATCCTGTATTTTTTTAATACCGGTGACCGCTTCATTTTCTTTAAGAGCGATGTTATACTGGCGCATATGCTCGACGAACTTTGCGGTAAGATCCGGACCGGTTATAAACTGATAACCGGTATAATTTTCTATATCCCCGCTCCAGGCTGCCTGGCCGCCGATATCCTTACTGATCACCAAGACTTGCAATCTCTTCCTGGCGGCGTAGACCGCGGCAGTGATCCCCGCAGGCCCGGCTCCGACTATGATCAAATCATGCATTTTATAATCCTAAGGTTGCCTTAATTTTTTCTTTATCGAATCCCACGATGACCGTTCCGTCGATATCCACGACCGGCACGCCCATCTGGCCGGACTTCTGGATCATCTCTTCGGCTTTTGCCTGGTCAGCCCCGACATCGTAATTCTCAAAACTGATATTGTTCTCTGACAAGAACTGCTTGACCCTTATGCACCAGGGACACGTCGGGGTGCTGTATACCTTTACCGTTTTTGCCATATTATAACCCTTTCTTTAGGTTTAAGAGCTGCTTTAAATGCTCCTCTTCCTGCTGGATCAACTCGCTTATCACGCCTTGGGCGTATTCAGGGATGGTTTTTCTCATCCCTTCGTAGAAGATTATGGAATCCTTTTCGTGAGAAATACCTACATCTGCGGCTTCCTTATCGCTCTTTATCTTTGCTGCCAACCCTGCCCCGATATCCTTCTGCGTAAAGACATATTCTTTGGCTAAAGAGCTCATGTACGCGTAATACTCATCCGCATCCAGGCCTTGAGGCTCATACTTTTCGACCTTTTCCAGGATCTTCTGAAAGATCAAAATATGCCGCTCTTCTTCGCCGGCGAGAAAATTAAAGATCTTGGCCGCCTTAGGGCTTAAAGCCCGCTTTGCCAGCGAAGAGTAAAAATCTCTTCCGTTAACCTCTATCTGTATTCCTATCTCTACGATTTCGCTACCCGAAAAAATATTTCCCATAATCTCCTCGCTTATTTTAAATGCCCAGGGGTAAGATCAACTATTTCTTCTACATCCATGACAATAAGGTATTTCGGTTGAGGGAGCATTGCCTCGGGATGTTGCGGATGGCCCTTCTCTTCCTTCAGGTTTTTTATAAGCCTCTGGGTGAGCCTGCTAGTGATCCTGTCTTCCCAGGCTTTACGGATATCCGCGCCCATCTCTTCGGAACTGATAATCTCCGCCCTTCCTTTAAGGCAAAATCCGCTGAACTTATGCTCGTTTACCGCCGTAACGCTGATTAAAGGATTCAGTTTGAGATTTTCGTAGGTCTTGCCGTGGTAGACATCCAAAAGGTAGATCTTTCCTTCGGGCTTGATATCGACCATACCCTTGCATGAACTATGGGGATATCCGTCTTTATCGACGGTAGAGACAACCAGGAAACCTTGGCTATGGAAAAAGCTGATTAAATCCGGGCTTAATTTCATTTTATTTTATTAGCGAAGTCTTTGCCAAACTCAAAACAACTCTTTAGATCGGCGTCGCTCGGCATATATTTAACGCCCAGGCTCGGTTGAGCGATCTCTAATCCGGCCTCTTTAAGGACCCCCTCGATCTCTTTTATTGCTCCTCCTGCCCAGCCGTAAGAACCGAACGCAGCCGAGACCCTGTTCTTAGGCTTTAAACCCTTTAAAAACTCCAGGAAACCGGCGAAATTAGGGAGCATATCATTATCGTGCGTGGATGAGCCGAAGACAAATCCCTTGGCGTCAAGCATAGCGTTGATCACTTCCGAACGGTCACTGGCGGCAACGTCAAAAATCTTGGCCTCTACGCCCGAAGCGGTTATCCCTTCGGCTATCTTGCGGGCCATCTTTTCCGTCGCCCCCCACATCGTCTCATACACGATCACGGCTTTGGGTTTGGTCTCATTCTTGCACCAAGAGATGTAAGCATTGATCGGCTTCATGGGATCGCCCCTCCAGATAACGCCATGGCTGGGAGCGATCATTTTTATGGGTAGATTCATCTTCTGGATTTCTTCGATCTTACGTAAGATAACCGCACCCAGCGGCCAGAGAATATTCGCGAAATACTTCGAGACCTCATCCATCAGCGCGCAAGGGTCGGTCTCATCGTCAAACCTCTCGCTCGTCGCGTAATGCTGGCCAAAGGCGTCGTTAGGAAGGAGTAGTTGCGCTTCTGGACAGTAGGTAAACATAC
>JAPLLN010000057.1 GCA_026387475.1 Candidatus Omnitrophota bacterium
ACAACAAAAAGCCTAATGTCCGGCTGGGCGAAGGCATAGCCGGGATAGTAGCTAAGGAAAGTAAGGCGCTGTATATTCTGGATGTGAAAGAGGATGCGCGCTATCTAAATCAGGATATAGCCCGTAAAGAAAAGCTTTTTTCTCTGGCGAGCGTGCCTCTGGCGCTCAAGGGAAGGGTGATCGGCGTCCTTAACTGCTATACTTCCAAAAAGCACGCCTTTTCCAAACATGAGCAGGATCTTTTGACTACATTAGCTAATCAGGCAGCTATGGCTATCGAGAACGCGGAGTTGGATTTAAGGGCGCGCAGCGCCGAAGAAGCCCTGACTACCCGCAAACTCATTGAGCGGGCCAAGGATATCCTGGCGCAGGAAGCAAATATCCTGCCTTCGGAGGCTTACCGGCTCATCCAGAAGCAGGGGATGGACTCGCGTAAGTCTATGCGCGAGATCGCCGAGGCGATAATCCTGGCCAAAGACGTCAGGTCGCGTAAAACTTAAAGGCTTGACATCCGCGGGTTCTCTGGTAAAATACTTGCAATTATAAAGTAGTAGTTAGCAAGACATTGAAGTCTTCTAGTTATGCTACTGGAAGGCTTTTTTATTTTCTATGAACAGTCAAACTACACTTTCCTTAATAGTCTTTGTGCCGGTTCTTCTGGCATTAACCCTGCCGTTGGCCGGAAAGATCTCCTTGCGCTTGAGGAATAGCCTGGCGCTGGTTCTCTGTTTGGTGCCCTTGCTCTGTTCTTTGAGCCTGATACCTGCGGCATTAAGCGGCAAGACCGTCACTTTGGGCCGCGAGCTCGGCCTGGGGGTCAATTTTATTTTTACAGCCGACGCCTTGGCGGTATTCGTCGCCTGCGTCTCCTCGTTTATCAGCACCCTTATCGTAGTATATTCCTTCGGCTACATCAGCCACTATCAAAATCAAAACGAATATTATTCTATGGTCGTCCTCTTCTTGGGCGGGATGATGGGACTGGTCTTTGCCGGGAATCTCATCTTTCTTTATTTATTCTGGGAGATAACCGCTATCACCAGCTGGCGATTGATAGGTTTCTTTCGCGATAAATATATAGTAGAGAGGGCGGATAAGGCGTTCTTGGTTACGGTCTTCGGCGCCCTCCTCATGCTTCTCGGTTTTATCCGGCTTTTTCAGGAGACCGGCTCATTTGATTTGTTAGTGATCAAAGAAGTCGTTAAGACCCATCCCATTTCTAACCTTACTATTGCCCTGATTTTAGCCGGTATTCTTTCTAAGTCGGCGACCCTGCCGTTCCATACCTGGCTTCCTGATGCAGGTGTCGCGCCATCGCCGGTCACCGCATTGCTGCACGCTGCGGTCTTAGTCAAGATCGGTGTCTATGTCTTTGCCCGTATTTTTGTGGCGACCATTCCTTTACCTATAAACTGGCAGGTGATCGTTCCGGTAATCGCCGGAATTAGCGCCCTGGTTTCTGCGGGCGCGGCATTGATCGAGACGGATCTAAAAAGGATCATTGCGTATTCCACTATCAGCCAGATCGGTTTTATATTTTTAGGGTTTTCATTCGGGAACAGTATAGGAGTAGCCGGGGCGTTATTGTATATTCTTATGCACGGTTTAGCTAAAGCCGGGTTATTCCTTTGCGCAGGCATTGTAGAACAGAATACTAAGATAAAGGATATCACTAAACTCGGCGGGCTGATAAAGACCATGCCGGTAACAGCTATGGCATTTTTATTATGCGCCTTTTCAGTCATGGGCATTCCTCCTTTCGGAGGGTTCTTTGCTAAATTCATGGTCATGACGGGCGCTGTAACCAGCGGGCACATAGTTATCTCCATGGTATTTTTAGTCGGCGCATTTATGACTATCATGTATTTATTCCGGGTTTTTAACATGGTCTTTCTGGGCGAGCCTAAGACAACGCCGGTCAGAGAAGGTTCGCCGGTTATGGTATGGACGGTTGCCGTATTTGCCGCGCTCTCATTATTAGGCGGGTTACTTATCTGGTGGCCGGATGCGTTAGCTCAAACAGCAACCTTACAAATGTTAGGCGCAATAAGATGAAACCTTCTATATTACTCTTACCTATATTAATACCGGCTATTTTCGGGGCCCTGATGTTTATTTTGCCGCGCAAGGCGCGTCATACGGTAGCCTTTCTTGTTGCCGGCATAAATCTGGCTTTGGCTATAGCATTATTCAGGAATAATTTAGTTTATAGTTTCCCCTGGTTTGCGGGCAAGATCGAATTTGCCTTAAGGCTCTATCAATTCAGCGGCTTTATAATGTTATCCGCGGCATTTTTTGCCTTCCTGATCGTGATATATTCCTTGAATTTCATGAAAGGGAAGAACCTGCAGAATCAGTTTTACGCGTACATCCTGCTCTGTATTGCTATGGCTAACGGAGCGGTCTTGGCGGATAATCTCCTGCTTTTATTATTCTTCTGGGAGGGGCTGCTCTTAATTTTATTCGGCTTTATCGCCATCGGCCGGCCGGGCGCGTTTAAGACCGCGACCAAGGCCTTTATTATCGTGGGCATCTCCGATTTGTGTATGATGATCGGTGTTGCCCTTACCTGGATGCAGGCCGGAACGCTTACCATATCCAAAATAAATTTAGCCTTAACGCCGATGGCGGGTTTTGCTTTTATAATGTTGATGATCGGCGCAATATCCAAGGCCGGGTCTATGCCGTTTCACAGCTGGATCCCTGATGCTGCGGATGACGCCCCGCTTCCCTTTATGGCATTATTGCCGGCGTCGCTGGAAAAACTACTGGGGATTTATTTCCTTACCCGCATATCACTGGATATGTTCAAGCTTGCCATCGGCTCATGGATCAGCGTTTTATTGATGGCGATAGGCGCCATTACCATAATCCTTGCGGTTATGATGGCTTTAGTCCAAAAAGATTATAAGCGCCTCTTGTCATATCACGCTATCAGCCAGGTCGGTTACATGATCTTGGGCATCGGGACTTGTATCCCGGTGGGTATCGTGGGCGGTCTCTTTCATATGATCAATAATGCTTTGTATAAATCATGCCTATTCTTGACTGGTGGTGCCGTAGAAAAACAGGCCGGCACTACTGATTTGCATTCTTTAGGCGGTTTGCGTTTTAAGATGCCGATCACCTGCGCGTGTTTCTTGATCACTGCGGCTTCCATCTCCGGTATGCCGCCATTTAACGGGTTTTTCTCGAAGGAACTTATTTACGATGCAGCGCTTTCGCGCGGGATGATATTTTATCTTGCCGCAGTCGTAGGCACGTTCTTTACTGCCGCGTCTTTCTTGAAATTAGGGCACGCCGCGTTCTTCGGCAAGGAGCGTAATGAACTTAAGCACGTAAAAGAAGCGCCCCTAGCCTTGCTTGTTCCGATGATCGTTATTGCTTTGACATGTGTCGTCTTCGGCATATTCAATTATCTGCCTCTGAATTATCTTATTCAGCCGGTATTAGGCGCCAGATTAGAAGGCCATAGTTACGGGGGGTTCCACATAAACGTCATATTAACGTTGATTACTATCCTGGTTCTGGCAGGTGCTTTTATCCATCATATATTTATGGCTAAACTAAAAGGTGAGGGGCTTAAGGCGGCGGATGATATCCGTTACGCGCCGGTCTTGTCGCAGACTTACGATTTAGCCCTGAAAAGATTCTTTGACCCCTATGAGATCGGGCTAAAAGGAATGAATATATTCTCCCGCATCCTGTGGGGAGCGGATAAAGGCATAGACTGGGTCTACAATAGTTTTGTCCCCGGGGTAAGTTACGGAGTATCGAAGGGGATAAGGCGGATGCACACCGGGTATTATCCGGTATATATTTCGTGGGCGCTGGTGGGGATGTTTGCCGTCCTGTATTTCTTAAGAAAATAGGAGAAGAAATTGGTCCCGTTACTCGTACTGATTCCGTTTTTCAGCATCATTATCTTAAACCTCTTTCCTAAGAGGCTTATGCAGAATTTAAGCTTTGTCTGGTTGGGGTTTTTGTCGTTGGCCCAGATCTATCTAGTGGCGGCGCGCCCGGCGTGGTTCTGGGATACGAAACTCGAGCTGTGGAACCTGTTATTTTCGTTCCATTATTCCGTGGATGCGATAACTCTGGTTGTGCTGCTCTGTATCGGTATTGTGGTTTTCGTTTCTCTTTTAGCCAGCCGCGCGATGATATCGGATGTGCACCAGAGGGTAAATTTCAAGAATCTGCTTTTAGTCTCATTGATCGGGATGAACGCCACAGCCCTGGTGACCGACGTATTCAGCCTCTATGTCTTCATCGAGATCACCGCAGTCTCTTCCTATATAATGATCGCTATGAATAAAGATAGCCTTGGGCTGGAAGGGGCTTTTAAATATTTGATACTTTCGGCAATAGCCACGGTAATGATGCTGGTGGCTATCAGCTTACTCTTACTTTTGACCGGAAATACTTCTTTTGAAGCGGTCGGCTCCGGACTTGCCGGAGGAGGGAGCAGTTTGTTCGTGCGCATGGCCGTAGGTTTATTCCTCTGCGGACTCTTTATTAAATCCGGTCTGGTGCCTTTTCACGGCTGGCTTCCCGACGCATACTCCGCTGCGCCCGCCCCGGCTTCCATACTTTTAGCCGGCATTGTCACTAAGGTATCCGGAGTCTATGTTTTGATGCGCCTGGCTGTTTCCGTATTCGGATTAAATCCCCCCGTGCAGAGCCTGATTATGTTTATCGGGGCAGTCTCTATAATTATCGGAGCGGTTGCCGCCCTGACCCAGACGGATTTTAAGCGGATGCTCGCCTATTCCAGCATCAGCCAGATCGGTTATATTATTTTAGGCGTCGGGTGCGGGACAAAGCTGGCTTTGATAGGCGCCGTCTTTCATCTATTCAATCACGCTATCTTTAAAACTTTGTTGTTCGTCAATGCCGCAAGCGTGGAAAAGGAATTAGGGACCACGGATATGGATAAGATGGG
>JAPLLN010000055.1 GCA_026387475.1 Candidatus Omnitrophota bacterium
AGCATGTGGCTCTTAGGTGAAAATCGCGGGGAGAAGGGCGGACTCTTCTGCGGTGTTGATTATCCGCAAAAAAGAATATTCCAGATACTGGAAGGATGCGCCTTTGCTCCGGAATTAAAAAGGCTGATCGATGCCTTGACCAAAGAAGACCTCAACCTTCTTGCTGAAGACAAGGAGGTTCTGGTTAAGCACGGCATACTCGAATTTTCTAAGGCAAACCGCTTACAGGAATTCATCCGCAGGTTCCCCTATTTTAACACTGCCAGTTTCTTCCTCTATGTGGAAGGGTTGATGGATTTCTTTAATCTCGAGCCTAATTATGACCGGAAGCTGCCATTTAACGAAATTGTCAGGCGCGTAGATGCCAGAACCGCAGAACTTCCTATTTATCTTAATAGAGAAACAAATGATGGGCTGCCAGGCGTTCACTTAGAGCGCCTTTTTGGAGATTTTACCATAGTAGCCCCGTCATCATTTGTGGTTGTTCCGCGAGATGAGCATTTTGTACCTATCAAGACTCAACTCGACGAAGCTAATCCGCGCACTATCGCGCTTATCGACCAGAGCCTTTCTTATTTGTCCGATGCTTTAGCAAAAAGAGAATTTAAGACTACTACGGAATTACGGCCCCCGCCTTTTTTCCCCGGGAAAAAGGTAAGCTCTCCAATATCTCCGCAGAATGAAATTTATTATGCCGAGATGGCGCAAAAGCACACGGAACTGCAGCAGGCGGTTGAGCGCATCTTTACGCCTGAAGTTATCGCTGCCCAAAAAGCTATCTTTGTGGCCATTAAGCCTTCGGCCATGCCTGACTTAGAGAAAATTAAGACTGAAATCTCAAACTATGGTTTTGTAAAAGCGCTTGAATTTAAGCCATCTGTGCCGGTCCCGGCTCAAATATGGCGCGCACATTACGCTAATCTGAACACCCCCGAGATGCAAGCGAAGTATCCTTTAGTTTATGAAGGCAATGTTGAGTTGCTCGCTCATGGCCTGGTTGCAGTTCTGCTTTTTGTCGGACCGGAAAACGCCTGGCAGCATATCAAGAAAATAAGAGGTGGTTATGAAGGCCGCGATCCGGGTACTTTGAGGTTTGGCAGGACAAAGCATGTGGAAGTGCAGGTCTTGGATAAACAAAGCCAGCCCACGAAAGTTTTGGTTTGGGATAACGGTGTTCATGCTTCCGATAATTTTGCTAATGTTATCCGGGAGACCGAACTCCACCTTGGGGTAAAAATTCCGGGTACCTCCGGTTCATCTCCGACGCTGGCTCAAGAGATGGGCGAAGCTATTCCTTGGACAGCCCGGTGTTTTGAGGCGTTGGCGGCAAAGGGCATCGAAGTTTTGGTTAAATTAAGCGCGGATGATGATTATTGGGTAAAGGTTGTAGCCTTGGCGAATCTCCTGGATAAATACGCCCTAAAACAAGTCCGAAGCGCAATATCCGAGAGCGGATTGCTTTTTGAAGACCGCGCCGAGTTGAAATGTTTGGTAGATCTGTGGGAAAAAATAGGGGCTGGAAGAGGAATATTGGAGACGGCCCGTTTATTGGAGGAGAGGGAGAACAAGGAGTTAATTTCATTCTTATCGGGCCAAACTGCCGTAACCTTGCCTCAACTGGCGCAGGCGATGGAAGATATCAGGGTGAGGGGTGTTATGGAGCGCGAGAGAATTATCGGCAGTGATTTCGTGATAGGAGCTGCAAAATACGGCGAGGTAATCAAAGAATTGCCCAGTGGGAAGATAGATATAGGTTTAGGCAGGTTAGGAGAAAAGAAATTAATGCCTATTCTTTTCTGGCAGTTGCTTCTAAATATTGCTCAGGCGCAGACTAAGCTCCCGTTATGGCGCGTCGATTCTTCGAGGATAATCTTTATCCGGGATATCTTTGATTTGGCTGCGCTAGAAAGAGAATTAACAGGATTAGCTAATTCGGGTGTAGGCAGGGATAATTTAAGCGGATTAAAATTGGCTATGCGCGCTGCTTATAGTCTTGATTCCCGGGCCATAGGGATTACAAGAGTAGGCGCGGCAATAGTTGATAACTTAGGCAGTCCCATTTCTTTAGGCTATAACGGAGTACCGGATATCTTTGCGATTGAAGGTTCTATTTTTGGGCAAGATTTTAAATCCGTCGAATTAGGAAAGTTGGCCCCAGAGGGAATTTTTAAAAAGAGAGGCTCTTTTAAACCTAATCTCTGCGCCGAACAAAGGGCGATCGCTTTAGCGGTCAGCCTTGGTTACGGAAGACAACTTAAAGACTCCGTAATCTACTCGCTTCTTTTGCCTTGCGGAATGTGCTCGGGAGCGATTGTCGGTAATAAAATCCCTCGGGTAGTCTATGCAAGCGGATACGAAAGCGCAGTCAACCACAGAATTTTGTCCGAAATAGCCAGACTTAGAACAGGCGAAGAAGTTGAATTGTCTAGGGCTGATGAAGAAGAAAACGCGCAGTTAGCCGCATACGAAGACCAGATTCTTTTAGGCTTAGCGCGCGCTTTAATTAGCGCCAAGTTCGATAGTTGGGATGAGTTGGGTAAGTTAAAGCTTACCACTTTTAGCCTTGCCCTGCTTATCAAAGGACAGCCGCGCGTCTTCTTGCCTATTATTGTGGATAGATTCCGCAAGATGATCAAGGTGGGCGTTACTGATAATGCCGGATTGCATAAAGAGGAATTCCCGCCTTTTAAAGAAAGAGCCAGCTCTCCTGTAGATTTAGGCGCGGTAGTGGGGATGAGGGCGGAGCAGAGCTCAAGTTCACCGGTTACGGATTGGCTTTATACGAAACTAGATAGTTTATTCCCGGGCCACGCGGCCAGAGAGACTTTGAAGAAATTGGTAGCTCAACTTTATAATGCATGCCAGAATGACCCCGAAGATCTGCACGTAAGGATTTTAAAAGCCAAAGAGGGAGACCGCTATACCCAGATATTGGTAGCAACCCGGGATCGCCCGCAAGTCGAGTTAAGAATAGCGGGGGTATTCGGCAAGTTATTTATAAATATAGCCAAAGAAGAACGGGTTAATCTTAAGGGTGGTGTCGGCGAGGAGCTCGGGGTTGAAGCCTGGACCAATACAAATCCGCGTAAACGCGTTCCTCTTTATATTGCCCTTCTTAAGGTGCATACCGGTATGGAACCGGAGCCTAAGCCGTTAACCCAGGAGTTATTAAAGAAAGTTATCGCGGGCTTGACACAGGAGCATCGCTACGCAGGCGCGGCAACTGTTTCCAATGCTACTATTTTTGGCAGGATAGCAAGATATTGGAACAGGTACGATACTCTCGCTGCTGTTCCGTTATGCGCAGAAGCAGGGACTTTAACCGATGCTGATATAGCGGAAAGGATAAAACAGGCAAAGAAGAAGATATTCAGGGAGTTAAGTAGTCTGAATAATCCTGCTATGCATGAGTTCATCGAGCATCCAATAAATGAGAATTTTCAGGATGACGGCAGCGTTGCTTATAGCAAAACACCGGGCGGCCGGATTACAGAAAAAGGCATGTGTGAGAGTATGGAGGAAGTTTTAGGAGTCTTTACGATCGTGACTGGGCATGTCAAGACGGCCATTGATCAGTTTAAGCAGCTGATTGAGCTCGAGGCGGGCGATGCCGGTGAGATGAAAAAGAATATCGAGCAATTTAAGGATTTAACGCCGTATCTGATCAAACTTTGGTATTACATTAATAATCCGCAAGGAGATTACGAGGAAGAATCCGGAGTCTATGATTTAGGCGGTGCTTCAAAAGATGAACCGTTGATATTATGCTGTAAAAGATTTGACCCTATGTTTTTAGAGAAGGCCCTGAAAAAAGGATACAAAATAACAGTGTTGAAGACCGATGAAGGTACGCGTCTGGCTCATTGGGTGATTTATGCCCAGGAGAAAGGTGTAGCGGTTCTACTCGTAGATTTGATCGAGGGGAGGAATCTGCTCAAGGAGATTGAAAAGTCCGGGTTAGCCGGAGAGAAAGTAATATTCCGGGCGGATAAATTCGGCGACGGTCGCGCCATTATTAAACCTATGGACATAACCGTATCGATTGTCAAGGGTGAGCAGGCAGAAGACGCGGCTTTAGCAGAATACTGCCATAGGCACCTAAAAGAAGGGCCCGCGGTTATGGCTAACGCAAGCACCCTTGAGGAAATAGAGCAGGCGATGAAAAACGGTGCCGCAGGAATAGGTTTGTTCCGTTCGGAGTACCTGTTTGGCGAAGGTGTCCCAGGTTTGACCGAATATATTATGGCGTATCTGAAGGCAAGGACAGAAACGCCGGAGGCTAAAATAGCAGCGCAAAAGAAATTGATCGAAGCCTATGTAGTCTGGTTTATTAAGGCTGACGGAATAGTAAAACAGTACGGGGGGACTTGTTTAAAGGTCAGGGTAGTAGAGCTTACCGGGGATAAAAAGAATCTGATCTCTCAATTTAACGATAGTTCTAGGTTCGGGGTAGAATTTTACTTCACCCCTATGGGCCAGGAGATAACCTTAATATTCTTAGAGGCTTTATTTACCGCATATTCAAGAGGGGCGAACACTCTGCAGGTCTTTTTCCCGCAGGTAAGAAATAATGAAGACATGGGTAGGCTTATTAGAAGCGACGATAGTCTGATTAACCAAGCTAAGGCAATAATAACCAGTATTGCGGTAGCGGCTATTAAGGTTAACGACGCGAATACGGATGAAGCGGCAGAGAGAATCCGGGTTATGGGAATTTTAAACAAGATCCCGGTAGGCATAATGGTTGAAACATTAGAGGCAGTAGCTAATAAGTTAACCGCAGATTTTCAATGTTTAGGAAATAATGACTTGACCAGGGTGGCAATGATTAACTTTTTGGGTAGAAATCTAAAAAGGGACGATGCCGCGGATAGGCCGTATCTTGATGAAGTCCAGCCTGAAGTAAACCGGGTTATCCGGCAAATATTCACTTATTTAGATTCGATGTTTATTTGCGGACAATCAGCCGCGGAGATGGAGCATAACTTATGTTTATTGGCTATGGGTCCGGGCAAGACTATCATCCGCAGTATGAGCGGGCCAAGAATACCTTTTGTTAAGATGTTTTTAAGTGCTATGCGGCCGGAAGATGCGGCGGGCTTGGATTTATTTGCTCATTCCGAAGATGAGGTGGGGCCGCTTTCTATCCACCATCAGCTTAGGATAAGGTGCGAAGCCATACTGGAGAGGATAAAGGATAATCCCGAATTTCAGCTTATACTTTTTAGGAAGGTCAGCGCTGCTGAAGGGGTTGCCCTTGATTTTGCCAGAGTCATGGCCAAGGTGGAAGAGTTGAGCGCTAAGTATAAATTAAGCGTGAAGGATGAAGCCCTGCTGTATCCGGTTGCTTTCTCGGGGATATTGGGGAGCACGGATTTTATTCTGTTAACGGATATGTTAAGGATATTTAGCGGCGTAGAATCCGTAACCATGGCTGGGTTCCAGAAATTTATTGCAGAGAGAATCAGGTCGCAGGATTTATTACCGTTAAGCGTTGAATTGGAAAAAGTCATTTCCAGGATAAATAATGGTTTAGGTGAAAGCGGAGCACCTGCCGCTTCATCGCCGGTTTATGCGGTGCAAAATAAGAGGGGGGTAGAAACATGCATACTTACAATGAACTCGAGATTACAGAGATTTGGCCGAGTGAGTTCGGATATTACCTCGTCGCCAAGTACTCCGATTGGTGCTCTGGTTACCGGTTTTTCATCCAACGCGACGGCAGGGTTATGGGAGAGTCCGGGAGCGGTTCGTGGCTTGAGCTTAGTTCGGACCTCGGATACTGCATCGATGCTAAGTTTAAGAGCGCGGTCTTTGATGCGGGGAGGTTACGCAGTTAGTAGGAGGAGCGCGCAGCCAGCGTCTTCTCCTGCTTTTTCGGATGCAAGAAGAGCGCAAGTGGAGAAGTTGTTTGTAGATTATTTGCTTAATTCATTCTGGGTTAATACGACTATTCGCGCCGCGCAGGAAGTCCGGAAGCGGTTCGATAATTCGGTCAATGCTTTAGTCGCCGGCGCTTTTGTTATGCCGCAAGAGGATGGTCAGGATGCGTTTACGCAGAGCCGGATAATAATGATTAAGGCCGGTATCGGCGCCGATGCCTTCGCCCGGATGGCAGGCGACGCCTTTGATTTATTCAGAAGGATACTCCCTTTTAGATTCCGCAGCTTTATTGCGGAAATAGAAAATAAGATTTTGGGCGTGGAGAAGATTGAAATATCCCAGCTTACCGAGTTAGAGGCGCGGTATATCTTCGCAATCACATTACTGGCGGATAGTTTTATTAATGTTAATCCGAAGAAAGATTTCGGCGCAGCCAGGCAGGAAGTTGCGGATATTTTAACCGGAGAACGCGCGATTAAGGATGAATTGAACGATGAGCATCTTAAACTTTTCTTGAGAGCCAAAGAAATCGGGTTAGTGTGCAGTATGGGAGCTGCTTTATCAGGGGTAGCTGTGGAAAAGATAGCAGAGGCTTATATAGGGTTAGTGCAGTGCGCAAGGACAAAATTATTGCAAGACCAGGTTTCATCTCCGTCTAATGATCGGCTGCTGCGGAATAATGATAATGGGTTGACCTCTCCGTGGCTGGTGGGGGCCCATTTCACCGCAGCGGCCGGTTTAAATTCAGCTGCTTCACCTGTAAAAATCACTCGCCGTAATTTTATTCTTAAGACCGCTGCCTTCTTAGCGCCTGTTTCAGCCCTCGCAGCGCAGTTCACTTTTCCTGTTAGGCAGCCGCCGAAACCTCCGCTGGATACAAAGAAACTTTTAGAGGATATGCAGAAGCAGCCTAATCAAGCTGCGCAACAGGACAAATCTAAGCAGATCTTTAAAACGGAACCAGCGATTAACTTCGGTTTTGTAAACAATGCCAGTCAGAAAGAATTCGGGAGGCTTGAGAAATTACCAGCAGATCCAAATACTGGAGTTGAGATAAGACTAAAGCGTAGCGAAAAGTGGTTTGTCCGGATGGATTCTTCTAATGGAGCGGCGCAGCATTCCCTGGTGTATTGCAATGAATACTTTTCTGTATCTCCGAGATTTAAAATAGTATTCTTTTATCGTTTGCTTAAGAGCGTCGGTAATAGTCGCATAACAATTTCAGCTACTAATTTGAATAACGTTTCTCGATTTGGAGAGCTCTCTATTCTTCCCAAACCGAATGATCCTCCTAAGCGTGCTGATGGCTGGATAATGGCCCAAGTAGTCTTTGTAACCCTGGAAAATAGTTTGAAATTCCGTGTAATATGCGATGATGCCATTTGTGATATATGTTACTTTTGCTTGGTGGAGAAAGCCACCGATAATGATAAAACAGGTATAATCCCATCTAAGCCAGGCGCTAGAGTGGCTGGCTCGAGTCCGGCTAAAATACAGCGCTCCAGCTCACCGTCGAAAGCGCAGCGAAGGCCACTTGCGACCGGTACTTTTGAAGTTAAATTAGAGAAAGTCTATAGATTTTTGCTTCCCTTAGCACTTGTCAAGTCCTTCAGAGGTTCATTTTATGCTTATGAACAGCATGGGATTATATATCTTTACCCGCAGGAAAGTTTTAAAATGAACGTACTTAAGCGTTTCATTCGTGCGATTTATTGTGTAAGGTTGGATGGGAATAATAGGATTGTTCTGGGTAAGGAGTTATTTTTGATTCATCACGGCTTCGATTTCTCCGACCGTACCTTATATGTCGCGGGCTGCATAGATCATATCGAAATTCGAAGCAAGAAAACCCTGAATAAGAAATCCGGGTTTCCCTTTAAATCCGGTCATTCATCAAGCCCTATTCAAAAACATATTTTTGACTCGGGAATGAAAGCGCTTTCACCTAAGCAGACGGCAGGAATTGCCAGGTTTATACAGGAACGTCCCGGTGTAGTCAGGGTTATGCAGCGGCTTATGCCGAATCAGGTGGAGGGCGTTCCATTGACCTGCATGTTTTATTTCTTGACTGTGCAAGTTGCCCGCGCCCCGAACCAGTTCATATTTGCTGAAATAGTAAAAATAGGGAAAAATGAAGTTTTAAAAATATATCTCTCACCTAATTTACACGCCTGGCTGCGCGGTGAATACTGCGCGGGCTCCCAGAAATTCCTCCAAGCTACCGCTCAAGTAAAATATATTGAATTAAATCCGGTTTCTTCAAGTCCATCTCAAGAAAATATTTCTGGTTCTGATTCGAAAGCGCTTTCAAATAATCGGCCGCTGCGGGGGAGTCGTATGGTTGACCTCTCCGTGGCTGGTGGGAACCGATTCTCC
This sequence comes from Candidatus Omnitrophota bacterium, assembly GCA_026387475.1. GTDB lineage: Bacteria > Omnitrophota > Gorgyraeia > Gygaellales > Profunditerraquicolaceae > JAPLLM01. The sequence continues at coordinate 8,260 of JAPLLN010000055.1, forward strand.
GCAGTAGCCGGTTTAAACCGTTTCAGTTCGCCAGTTACTATTACCCGCCGCGAATTTATTGCCGCAGCAGTTACTACATCGCTAAACTGTATTTTAGCTACCGCATCGGACAACTGGTATATGGTGGAGGCTTCCGCAGATTTTGTAACAAGGATAGGAAAATTCCGCGTCCACGTTGTTTTCTTCCCCAATAAGACTCTGGTTAATGTTTTGCAGAGAAATAGCGCGGCAGTTATGTGGGATAGGAATCAATATGGTTGGCCCGTAAAGTTACGCCCGGTAAAGGATGATGAGAGAGGGGCATGGATGCCTTTTGCCGAAGCCCAAGGCCGCGCGCTGGAGTATAGGGATTACCAGGGGATCGCTAACAGCCTGCGTAATGTTTTGCAGGGTGTCTTGGAGAATCGTTTGAGAGCCGACCTGATGCTTAGAAACACAAATATCGTAAGGCTTTTTGAGGATGAAATCCGCGCATTCTTCGAGAAACCTGCTAAAGCGCAAGACTCAACAGCAGGCAGCTCACCGGTGCAAATGCTTGCCGCGGTTGACTGGGGTAGTTTAGTGACTTCGCCTTATGCGCAAGCGGCGCTGGGAGTGATAACTTTAATATGCGGGTATTTTGGGTTCCACGGCCGCGTCAAAGCCTGGTGGGGTTCTACAAAAGAGCTTCTCCAATATGGAAATAAGCATGGTAAGAATATGCTGATGCCTGGTAAAAATGGAAAGCCCGGTGACAGCATAACACTTATAGAAGGAATAGATTTTGTAGGCGACTTTGCGCTATACGCAATGGGCTTGAATAAAAAGACTCACGAGTGGGAACTATCAAGGCTGTTTTTTAGCAACGCTAAGGTTAAGATTAAGAAAGCGCAGAAGGGTAACCCTGAAGCCGTAGAACTCATCCATGCGTACGACAATGGTGCTGTGGCGGCAATCCGCTTTTCTTATCCGCTTAAAGAAGCTCTACCCGGAGACGATAGAAGCCTAAAGATTTACGGAAATGGGGAATGGCAGGTATTTAATAATGGTTCGATTCCTATATATGTTGAACGCACCGTGCCTGGAGATAGCAGTGGTACTCCGCCAGGGGGTATAAATGAGGCTAGGGTCCTAGAGAACCTGAGGCGAGGAAATAACGCCAAACCTAGGCTTAAGGTTATACCAGTGCAGCCTATTGGCGGCAGCTCACCCGCAACCTTCGGCGCGGTGGTGGGGGCGGTCAGCTCGCCGGCCTTAGGCAGGGAGCATCTGCAGGTTTTTACGGAGGAAGCTTTTTCCGATGAAGAAGGCGCTGATATTATGGCGCGTTTGTCCGCAGCAGGCAAAATTACACCGCTTACTGATGCGCAAATCGACGCTTCAGAATTGTCCAGAGCTAATTCTGCCGGAGACCTGGCCGGGCATGGAAATGTAAGAAAGTTTACCCTGCGCGAAGCGCTGGATGCGCTCTCGGACTTCCTGACTAGAGACGACTTTGCTAATTTAACCCTTGCGGTTGTAGATTATTTTGTAGATGCAAAAATTAAACCTACTGATATTCTTTGGCCGCTGAATGCCGCAGTAAGAGCCGGCTCGCGCGATTTTATATTCCAGTTAGTAGTAAAGGTTAGCGGGAAAGAAAAACCCGCGTTTATCGCTGCTCACGTTGCCCGCGACTCCGAAGCTGCCAACCTTATGACCCAGGATTATGATAACCAGCTGGGATTAAGCGGAATAAAGCCCGATTATCTTACTAATGTCTTTAGTATAGGAGAAGGGAGCTTAGCCGACGGGACCGCGGTCAAGGTATTTACCGCAAAATGGGTGCATTATCTTGAAATGGGAGCGGATAGAGATCCGCTGATATTTGTATTGCGGCATAATGTTTACAATCGCGATGATGGTCACTGCAAGGTTAAGTTCATACCTATTCAATCTGCTTCAATGGTCAGGGATATAGCACTTCAGATCTACCGCGTCTTGGCATTATACAACGAGATAGACATTACTACAGTTTCCGTGAGAGACTTTATGCTGCGTTTCTCGACTAAAGCAGAAGGCATCACGCCGCTGCTTTGCCTGAAGCGCGCAAGGAGTAGAGATTCCGGTCATTTTATTAAGTTTGATTCCAAAGGCCTTAAAGGGCGTAATCCTATCCAGATACTCGCGGAGCTTTTAGCCTTGCGTTATGCAGCCGGGGCAAGATACGATTATAGTTTACGCAAATGGAGGATGCCTAACGGTAAAGGGAACGGAAATTGGCAGCGGTTTGCGGACTTTGATACTGTGCTGGAAGGTTTTTATCAAGGTATTGCCGAGCTGTTGGCTTTAAAAGTAAAGGCGGAAGACATAAAAATGTCTGCCGATTCTGTCGTGGCCGGAGTGTTGGATGAGTTCGTAACTGAATTAAGAAATAGTGAGACGGGAAAGCTTGCGAATAATGTTTATATTCTTGAAAATGCGCCTGCTATATTAGAAGCAATCATGCGTTTCAGGACCAAGATGGCATCTTTGGCAGTAGCTTTCCCGGGTTTCAGCCCTAAGCCCGCTATACATCTTCCTGCCGTACCTAACGCCACCGCTACAACAATAGCCTCGGCTAAATCTGCTGTCGCCATAACTTTACCTGGACGTCCTCTTAAAGCCAGCTCGCCCGGAGCAACACAGGCTGATGCTTCAATACGTGCGGATGCGGAATCAATTTTTGATCTGCGCAGACTGGAAAATTTACAGGTTATTTACTCTGGGGATTCGCAAGGTGTCTACGTGACATACAAGGGTTTTTGTGATGGTGTGCCCTATATCGTCAAGGTCATCCGCCTGGATCGCATCCTTGACCTTTCAGGGAAAGGCCTCTTTGACGGGAGGATGCGTCAGGAATTCACACAGACTATGGCGTTGCGGGCGTCGATTAATCGTGTCAAGCGTGAAGCTGTCCAGCGCGAAATAGCAAATATCCGGTTTCTTAATCCCAGGGGGACAAGCGCTTTACCGCGGCTAATTGCTCACGGAGAACTTGCCGAATGCGTAGGAGTGTTACCGGCTCCCTCTCTCTACATTGTTCTCTCCTATGTCGAGGGAACCACACTAAAAGAGCTGATCGCGGGCGGGCTGTATGACGCGCGAATCCACCGCTCTATTTCTCTTGCGCTTGCGCAAACTATCCTCGCGGATTTCCATGCGCCGCGCGCGCAAGCGCCTCGGGGCGTACTCCATAGCGATATAAAACCGGATAATGTCCTGATTTGCGGCAGCGACATTAGCCAGCCGCGCGTAGTGCTTTTGGACCTTGCCAATAGCATTATTATCGGCCAAGCTGCTTTGGTCGGGGGTACCCCGGAGTATATGTTGCCATGGTATGCCGCGCGCATAAGAGATGTGGAGTTCTTTGATAACGCGCATATGGATATTTTTAGCTTCGGGGTTACCGTTTTCGAGACCGTTACAAGAAGGAAATTCTCTCATTTGCAAGTTCGGGTAAGGCATATGGAGGCAGTTCTTCAAGAAGCAGAAGAACTGTTGCAGGGTTCGCCTCTTAGCAATGTAGTTCTTGGATGTTTACGCGTCGGGCTTGCTAACAGTGAGGGATATCAGTCATTTGATGAGATCGTTGCTGATATCGGAAAGATTGCGGTTGCCAGTTCTCCTACTCACTTCGGCGCGGTTGTAAGTGCGGTTAGCTCGCCTACCGGAGAGCCGGAGCTGCCCGCAGTATTAAACGACCTGCATTCGTTACTAGAGCTTAATAAGGAGAGCGAAATTCGCGGGGTTGTAAAGTCAATGCTGGGTGTGCTTGGAAAATCGACAAAAGCCAGGATTGACACTGTAATGCGCAGGTTCTCCGGAATACGTAATAATATAAATGGGATCTCTGATATTATTGCTTGTATCAGGCGCGATGGCCTTACTCATACTTTGGAGTATTCGCTCCGTTTATCTGTCAATATCCTGTTTGAGCAGTTTGAGAATGGCTTTGGGCCTGTCAGCAGACAGGGTGGATATAAGGTAAGTTCTCCGGTTAGAGATGTGAGCGAAGCGGAACAATTATTAATGGAGGAAATGAAGAGGCCGGTACGTAGGCCGCATTTAATTGCTGCTTTGACCCGTTCTGTTTATCTTGCTTCTAAACGCGCCGGGCTTTATCCGCATAGAGAAGCTGACCATGGAGCGTATAAAGTGCTTCCATTTAGTGTTATTCCCGAGCATGGGTTATTGCCCGAAGATCAGCTTGAAAACTGCCTTAAACAAGTGAGGTCAGGAGTGGATTTCAATGCTTCGATGATAGACGCTACTGTCTTGGTACGGGCTTATACCGACCAAGAATTTGCTGAAAAGAAAGCCGCATTGCAAAGAAAATGGGATAAGTTATTTGCCGGCCGCGGGCCGCCAGCTCCGGTAACCTTTGTTGCTCAGCCTCCGTTAAATTACAGCGAAGTTGCGCTTGAGTGCGTTTTTATAAAACCTAATGACGGTCAGAATGTCTTAATAGAATATAAGGAACTGAATGGATTCCGCTATGTAATTGTCTCCCACGACGGTTTGCGTTGGCTTCATGCCGGCGGGCTTACTATTGATGCGTATGGCAATATTGAAAAACAATCGGAAGGTGTATTTGTTGCGGCAGAAAGTATTCTTAAACACGAAAGATTTGCTTTTAAGGATATTGTCGAACAGAGGAATTATATTTCCAATATCGTCGGTTACACCCCGGGAGGAAAGCAGCATTACCAGATATTTAATGACTGGCGCGCAAAGTATTACGGCGACCCCAAAGACTGGGTGAACGGGTATCCCGGGGCAACCGGCATAGGGATGACCTGCGGCGGAGTGGTTATTAAGTTCACCGCATTTGACCCCGGGGCAAGAAAAGATGTAGATGTGTTTATTTGCCCGGTAAAGAATTTGCTCCAGGTAAGCGCGTTTGAGTACAATGTAATGAAGTTCCTGGAAGGCGATCAAGCTACCGCAGGCCTTGTTCAAAAAGCTACCCCTAAATTCGAACGCGCAAAAGTAATCCTCATCCGTTATAAAAAACTCAATCTTTGGGTTGCGATCATTTATGTTTCCGGGACTGCCGGCATCCGCGGAGAATTCACCGAATATTCAGGCATCATTGAAGGCCTGCCTCTTTCGTTAAGAAAAGATTTCCTCGATATGATCGATCCTGCCCGAAAACAAGGCCAGTTCATCCCGCTTAACTACTGCCGCGATATTCTTAAGAAAGACGGGCGTTTATTAAAAGAAGCCGAGAATATTTCTGTACTCAAAGATGAAAGCGCTTTCTATGGAAAGGGCAGGCAATGGAGTATCGTGAAGGCTGTGGAGGGGATGTTTAAGCTTCCGGATGGAGCCGTTTCTTTATTGACTGCGCAAGCTTCCGAAGATGATTGGTTGGGGCCTAATGCCTGCCTACAGACCGGGCTCACTCTGGATAATATCGCTTATTTAATTTCCGCCGAAAACCTTATGCATGAGAAGAATTTGGGAAGTTTAAAGCTCGGGATTAAGGTGGGGGCAAAGTTTTCCGATATGTATTGCATGCGTACTTTTGTAAAGGTCGAAGCTGAAAAATTATCAGTAGTCAGGGTGACTAATAGCCGTCTTGCGGGTATTCAACATATATTGGTCGAATCCGACATCTGCCGGCCCGACCTCGTAGTAGAAACACACGGAGTAGGTTCGGTAATAATATATGACTATTCTAGCTCGCCCGCAACCTTCGGTGGTTCGACTGCGCTCACCACCGACACTGAGCGTAGTCGAAGTGTCGGCGCGGCGGTGGCAGCGGTCAGCTCGCCGTCAGATTCTTCAACGGAAAGCCTTCAGCCAAGAATTCTATTAGTTGATGACCAAGAGCAATTGCGTCGGCTATATGACGCTATTTTAACTGATGGAGGCTATGCGGTAGAGTGTGCCGCGGACGCAATTGAAGCATTGGCTATTATATCTGCCCGCGGGCAAGGATATTTTCATCTCTTGCTTTTAGATATCGGCCTGCCAGGTATAGATGGATTGAAGCTTCGGGACGAGTTATCCCGAAAAGGAGTAAATGCGCCCGTATTACTTATGACTGGTTATCCTGAAGATCTCGATGCCTTTACTACCGCTCTTTCTAAACCATTTCTTCCCGCAACCCTAATTAGAGAAGTCAGGGAAGCTATTGGCTTGGTGGTGCGGGGTGAGGCGAACCAACGGACCAGTTCTCCTCTAGATATTTGGGAAGGAATGGATTCCAGGAGTGTTGTTGAAAGATTGCGTCAAGCCGGTATCCGCGCAGAGTTGACATACGGAGGAGAGATAAATGTTACAATTGAACACACCTCTGGTCAGCTTTCGAGTACGACGACAACTGTCAGCTCAACAGATTTAGAGAGATTAAGAGGTTTAGCCTGTCAGCAGCAAATTGAGAGAGCTAGGGTTTCTATGGTGAGACGGGATGCCGCAGAAAGTGAAATACCGGATATTAGGCAGGAACATGTTGAACCGGTCAGGCCAACATCCCACCAATTGTATCCCGAAGGCCAGGGCGCATTTGAGAAATTGCAGAGAGAGCGCTCCGGATTAGCAGATTTGATAGAAAATGTTTTACAATATCCGGCCAATGTGTTGAATGTAGCTGCGGCCGTGGTTATGGGTGAGCTTAATCCTCAAACGGCTTATGAGATGTTCCAGCGTTCCGGCTGGGATATGGGCTGGGATATGGTCCGTCAGCTCATTCCTAGTAAGAAGGCAGGCAGCTCTCCGCTAAGGACGCTTTCGGCGCAGGAGCGCTGGGATAGGACTCCGGTTGAGTTAAGGGGAGGCATCCAACTTTGTGGCGGAGATTGCCCCTGTCCGAATGCGGTTGCAGCTTTCTTGAGTATGTTACTTAGACGGCGTGGGTATATGCTTGCCGGAATAATTAAGGGTATCGGTGGTTTAGCTAAGAATCCGGAAGCGATACGCTCTGTTATTATTCCTATTTCAGATTTGATGGAAAGAGAGATGTTCGATGGCCCAAGTTTCGATTTCGGATCAACCCGGGATAAAATCGCAGTGAATAAAGATGCCAAGCCAGGAGAGTTGGATAAGGAAGCCCCAAAGACGCAGCGGATATTGGAAAATATTATCAAGAACTTTGCATTTATTATTCAGATAGGCGGGAATGACCACCTGAATGAAGGAAGAAAATTAAGGGATTTGCTTATTAAACATAATGATCAGTTGCGGGAAAGGTGCAATATGCCTCGCGGCCCGCCGGTAAGGGTTTTTGGACTGCCTAAAACCATTGATTGGGATACTTTGTTTACAATGCCAATGGGCCCGCAGTCCGCGGGAAGAGCTACCCTTCAGTCTGCTTATCGCGCAGCCGCGCTCCCCTGGTCAGGGGTTATGGTGTTCATCGAAGCCATGGGTAGGGATTGCGGAGGGCTGTTACTTCCGAGGGCCTGCGTTTAGTCGAGGATGCGGATTTGGAGGCAGTCATTGCCGGGAACCCCATCATCAAAAAGATAATGGAAGGCAGGACTAAGGACGGCCACGGCAACCTGATCATTCCCCAGGGTATTGCCGCCAAACTTTTAGCCGCTATCCTTAAAGATTATAAACCTTACATAGAAATCCTCGGTTTTACTCCCCGCGGCGCCAAACCTACCAAAGAAGAAATTAAGATGGTTAAGAGATTTGCCCGCATGCTTGCCGACGCTATCTTTGATCCGGAAATGAACGGCTTAGTAGCTACGCTTTGCGATGATCTGCGTTATCCGGATAAATTAGGAAAGTACGGAATGGTGCCTTTTGAAGAAGTTTGCCGCACAGAAAACGGAAAGTCCCTAAGTAAAGATATCGATAATATATTTACGCATGAACAGCTCTTGGCAATGGGTGTTATTGTCGGAAATAATCAACCCATAGCCAAGGCCAGTTTCAGAAAGTATAAAGAGAGATTTTGGAAGGCCATCACTACGGTTTTGGTAAGTTTCTGCGCTACTGCAATCTCCGCCTATGCGCACAGCCGGGTATCGATATTCAATATTTCCGGAGTAGATGCGGATAAGTCAGCGCATGAGCTCTTGGCTGCGCTGAAGAATTCCAATCGCCACGCTATCCGTTATGTTGCCGCGCGCTGCGCTAATAGCCTATTAGTCCTTGCCGGCGATACTGAGATGGATTTGACTACCATGTTAGAGCAGGTATATGGTGTTAATAAAAAGGAGAAACACGCTAACGTTGTAGTTACGGATACATTCAGGATATTTAAGAACGACCCGCTTCTTGAAAAACTGCCAGTGGAACATAAAAAAGTGGAAGCGGATTTGGCAAAACAAACGCAACTCGGCGATAAGGGCGATGAAAAAGAAATCAAGCGTTTGAGAAAGTTAGACGCGTATTTCCAGGAACTGTTCCTTTGCCTTGAGCTTGCCGCAGCGAGGAATACCGCGAGCGCTACATTTATCTTTGATTCCCGGTTGAAAGAGATTGCCGAGGTAATCAAGCTTATTCTTTCCGTAAGCCCCAAGCCGGCTAACCCTGATTACAAGGAGCAGTTATCGGATGTGCGCGTCACCGCTTTAGACAGGGCGCTGAATTCAAGATCCGTCGCCTCTTCTCCGCTGAGAACTGTTTCCGATTTACCGGTCATAATCGACTCAAGAATGGTCCGGGTTTTAAGGATAGGAGCGCAATTCCTGAAGGCCCCCGCGAGATACGGTGAGGACGTTTTATCCAAGGAGTATAACGACGAAATTGTCTTAGAGATTCCTGAGGGGCTGGCGAAGTTATTCAGCAACCTGCCGCAGGAAAAGGAGTTTGAAGTAGGAGAATATTCGCTGCGTCTGAACTTGTCTTTGGAAGGGCCTTATCGTCGAGTGGATGCGATAGAACGAATTGAAGGTGAGCCGCAAGTCAAGTTGTATATGCAAGCCTTCTTAGATAAGCACGCTCAACTTAAGTCTGCCATTGCTAGCGGCAAGGAGATCGATGATGCCGCATTTGTAGCGGGATTTAAAGAATTGATTACGGCTCTGGGCCTCGTGGGTTATGAATTTTTCCGCGAACGCCTTTTAAATGAACTCGCCGTCTTAGAAGAAAAGCTTGAAGAGCGCGCTTCTTCAAAAAAACGCGATTTTTTAATCCGGGGTATGAGAGAAAGTTGGAAACTTAGCAAGCCTCAATTCGAGTCAGCCGTTACCTTTAATGAATTCCTTAATTTTGTTCACGGTCTCTACCTTTCCGTAGATTCTAAAAAGATCCGGGTGAAGATATCGAGAAAATTACTTCATCCTGTTACAAATAAGATAGCAACAGAAGAGACTTTTGATGTTTTTGATTTAGGTTTTGATTTTACGGCCAAAACTATTTCTCCCATACTTAAGGCGGTGTTACGCAACCTACCCTTATTCCGCAATAAATATTGCCCCGCGTTATCAGATTTCAGATCTATCCACGTGAACGCGAATCATATTGCACTTTCTTTTTGCGAGGAGGGCGGGGCCCATACCATAGATATTTCTTTTAATATTATGCCGGCCTATAACGGGGGCAATATGAGTACTATTTTGATCGGAGGAGGCGCGTTGTACGATGGCTGGGAAGATCTTGGGGATATTCCGCGCACTGCAATTCTCGGAGAGATTACGCACAGGTTAAGGGTAAAAGGAGATTTATATCCTGCTTCTGTTTCTCTTGGGTTGATTAATTTCTTGGCCGGTATGTCTTATGGTATACAACTTGTGGATTTAGACGATCAATGGGGAAGGTCAGCAGGGGCTTGGGAAGGTATCCCTAAGGGGAGTACAATAGAAACGGCGCTAAAAATCTCTCCGGGGATAGAAGGTACGCAACTTCTCGAGGCTGTATTATCTCAAGTAAACACCAGGCAGCGGATGTGGCAGAGCGGTATACATGAAACAGTGCGCTGGGCAAGTATAGAATGGTTGAATTCGCTTCTTAACCCGCAAAATACCGGGCTTAAGCCTATAGAAAATCCCGCGATAGGCCAGAATCCGGCAGCAGCGCAAGATATCGTTACCATGCTTAATCAGGGGGTATTCAACCGTTATTTTGCTAATCCTGTTTTGCAGGCCTTAGGCCGCGGAGAAATTGTCCTTGAGGGTTCCCTGCTGAAACGCAATCAATCATTTGATCCGTTCCAAACGTTAGGCAGGATGTTAGCTGTGCCCGCGGAGCAGGCGCGTATGGCCAGAGCCGCGGCAGTGCTAAATTCACTTACCCGTCAGGCGTTCCAGAATGTGCGCCAGATCGGCAGATGCGGCGAATGGGAAATACACCGTTTGGAGATAGACCTTTTCGACGAGGGCCTGGAGTTCGTTGCCTTATTTGACTATGTAAACGCAAAGTATGATTTTGCCCTCTGCTTAAGCGATTTAACGGCTAGCAGCCCGCTGCGGTTAGCGGAAATAATCGGCAACGCCGGGCATCTTTTGATCAACGGTGTGCCGGGCGCAAGTATCTCGACTCTGAATTTAGCGAAAAAGAAGGCCACAGTAAAGTCCGCGCTCATTTTATCGAAGTCGCTTTTATTGCGTGGGGAAGGTTTAACCGGCGGTATCGCCCGGGGAAAAGTCCTGCTCTATCCGTCTGAACCAAAAGACAACGAAGACGTGATACTGATCGTTACCCGCATCGATGATGATACTCTTTTCTGGATAAAGTCGCATCCGCAGGTAAAGGGAGTGGTGCAGATGCTTACTCAAGGCAACCTTAGCAGCCACATCAACCTTACGCTGGCCGGACTCGGTATTCCGCGGATACAGGCTATGAATAATCATCAAATAGGAGATTATTTTAGCGTTGAAAACGGCAGGATCAAAAAGGTTAAGATCAAAGTTTATAATTACGAGCCTGTCAATGGGCAGGAGGATATGTATAGAGTCGTGTCTTCCCGCGAGGAGGAAATAGATGCAGAGCTTAGCCATTTAGTCGTAAACGGGGCAAGAGGTGAAGTGTACGTGGCGCGGGAAGCGGGGGTATGCCCTGTAGAGCTCTACTGGATGATTAATCAAGGTAAGATCGAAGAGGCGCGTAAGCTGTATGCCCAGGCAACAGGCGTCCAAAAAGAGTTGAGTGATTTATTATCCGCGATGCGCTCGGAATTGGAAGGCGAACTTCTGCGCGATATTGAGTGCAATATTAATGCTCTCCCCCGAGCCTACAGCGTCAGGGAGATGCGCGCGAATTACCTGCTGATATTAGGGAAACTTAAAATTTATTTTCATCTTTCTCGCTTGCTCGATATCCCCATACTGAATGCGGTCAAGGAGCGTTGGAGTTTATTGACTAATGGAATAAATATAAGGGCAGGCGAGCTGATTTCGGATATAAAGCTGGAAGCGGCCGCGCTTATACAAAGGCAGAGAGAATGGAGCGCCTTTGATTGTTTCTCGGCATCCGTCATTATTGAAAAGTTACGGTACCCGTTCTTCAGGGGCTTGCTTAATAATGATAACAACGCCCTGGAATTATTCGCTGCCTTAAAGGCCGCATTTGATAAAAACGAGAGAAGGCTATGGAATAGGCATAAACATGAGCACGCCTTTTCGCTAAAGGAGCGCAGTATATACAGCCCGAGGTTAACCGGAGGCAAGGGGAGCATGATAGCAGTGGTGCAGGAGTTACGGGAGAGGTTTAGTTTGCCTCTTTCAGTCCCGCGCACGATTTTTATTACCACCCTGCTCTGTCGCTTGATTAAGGAGGCTGCCGGAGCGGAGATTTCGAGAGTATTAGCGACCCCGCATGATTCGCCACAAAATAAAATCAGCGCCCTACGCGCTATACTTTTCAGTAAACGCATCGTCCGTCTTGCACGGAAGACTATATCGGTAGTTTTCGGGAATGAAGAATATTTGCCGATGCTAAGAAGGCCTAAGATAGCCCGTTCGGCTCATGTTAAAGAGGATATCGCCGGCCTGCCTCCCGGTTCATTTAAATCAGTTGCCTGTGTTTATTCCCGTAAGGGCTTGGCAGATGCCGCGCTTGAAGTAATCTTAAGCAGCCTGTGCCCGGTTGCCTGGGGGGTACTTCCGCTTAGAGACGGGTTTAAGATGGCCGTTCCTTTGCAGGAACAGGTGGAGCATCCGGATGTTTCAGGCGTGATCATGCTCGATTCGCAGCGCGTAGTCATCAATGCCGCTTTCGGCCTCTTTGGCGCAACGCAGGAAGAGACAAACGCCGACCTTTGGACAATGGAATATGGGGAGGGCGCAGAGTTGCATTTTGTCCGCGGGGAAAAGAAATTTAAATTCGTAAGCAGAAGGGGGCAGAAGCAGGCGCTAAGGGTTGATTTGCCGCTTGAGAAACAACTCGCGCCTTGTTTGGCAGAAAATGATTTAAAGCAATTGCTGAGCCTGGGAAATTCGCTTTACCGTATTTTCAGGCATCCGATAATCCTTGAGTTTGCTCTGAAGAACGGGGAGGTAATCCTTATCCAGCCCAGATGGTGGCAGCGCTCTTCGGGAGAAAGCAGTTCGCCTGTTGGCGCGGCGGTGGGTGCGGTCAGCTCGCCAATCGTCACTGCACTTGAAAGCGCATTGGCTTGCGTAAGGGAGTGGAAGGCCGGGCATCTCTCGCCTTCTTCTAAGGATAAAGAAAAGTTTAATCTTTACGCCTCCGAGCTGGCTGCGGTAGCGCTTAAAGCCGCCCAGGGAGCCAGGCTTTTTCTTCTTCCCTTAGCGCAGCGGTATCAATTCTGCCTTGAGGTTTTTGACCGCGAACATTTCCGCGACGTTAACTCCGGACTGGCAGCTATTTATCAACTGCTTACCCTTTCTCCTGAAAACGGGACTCATCTTTCTCCGGAAGTTGCTCCTAGCCTTATTCCTCCTGATGCTTTCCATAGTTTAGCTAACCGGCTATCGAGATTTGAAGGTAAGCTCAATCTTCTGGAAAACAGGTTAATCCGTTTTGCTGTTGATAACCTGCTTTTTGATTTTATCAAGCCGGGAGAAAAACGCTTGGCGGAAATTATGTGGCTGGTTAGTGAAATAGAAAAAGAATTGAGCAAGCCGGGAACCGGAAAACTACCGGTTGTTGTGGCTATGCAAGACCTTCACGCTGCGGGGCTCCGGGCGTTCGCTCTGGTCGGACGGGTTTTTGGTTTAGAACCGGATATTTACCGGCGCGTAACCTGTCTTGAGGATTTACAGCTGGCTCTGGCTGAAGCGGGCATTAAGCCGGAAGAAGTAGATATACGTTTTGTGGGCTTTAGCGATGTTATTGACCGCGGAGACGATCCGGAAGGGTGTATCGGCCTGGTTAAGTGGCTGCGTTCGATTGGAAAATTGAAGTTCATTGAAGGAAATCACGATGACTGGGTTATTTTTGCCGCGCTCTGTATTTATAATATCGCGGGCGTAGATAAAACCAAGAAACATGGCATAGGCTACTGGTCGGAAGAAACTGTGCAACATGCCGGGTGGCTTCCGAACCTTTTTGACCAGATCAACCAGCGCAGGCTTAATGCTGAAATCGATCGGGTTAATATTGTGTTGCGACTCTATGGCATTATGCCTATTCCCCAAGTTGACGTTATTGTTTACCGTTCCGGCCTTGATATTGAAACTGAAAAAAAAAGAATACGGGTGATAAATGAGCAATTAAGAAATACGGGGCAGGCGGATAAGCAGTTACCAACGCCGGACGTTTTCTCCGTAACTCTTGATTTTGTGCGGCAAGAAGTAAAACGCATAAATCAACGGATCGCGCGGATACAGGAAGAACATGGGCCTAAAGTTGCACCGGTGGAGTTTAGGGAGGTTAACGCTGAAAAATACATGTTTGACCCGGACATTAACGGCTATGCTTTATGGCTCCTGCAGAACTTCCGCCTTTTCTACATCGACGTCTGGGGGAGTTTGCATACGCATAACCTCCTGCCTTTGGATTTTAAGCAGAAACTGATCAATGTTATTTATAAAGGAAAAAGAGGATTTGCCGCATTAGAGCAGATGGAAGAGGAGATCCGCGATTTCTTCGAAGGGATGGAAGTTATCCCGATGGACCAGGCATTCATCATAAAAATGTGGGAGCGTCTGGGAGAGGCGTTTACGATTATCAACAACTGGTATTCGGACACTTTAGGTGTGGCTAAGGCAAAGGCGGTGAAAGAGTTTGTCGATTTTGGCGGCCCATGTGCTTTTGGCGATCAGTTCCGTATGTCGACCCAGCGTTTTGCCGAGCGCTATGCGCGTTTTATATTCTATAACGGACACAACGATTCGGAGAAATTCCAAAAAGATGAAACAAGGATGCCGTGGTTGACTATCTGGCTTTCTTCCGGTAGCGGGTTTGCCCGCATTGACGGCGGTATGTCTAAGGCATATGAGGACCGTGGCGTAGCAGTAATTACAGACAAGCACGGCTTAAGAAAAATAGGCTTTCCTAAGGCTAAGACAGGCCAGAAGCAGGCTGACGTCACCGAGATCAGGACCGTCACGCATGGCAGCGGGCGGTCGAAATGCAAGAACTTGTTGCAGCCGGTGTAAAATGCCTCGGTTGGGAAGTTGGGCACGTAGAGGTCCATGCGCGTGGTGGAGCCGATCTTCACGAATTTGTTGTGATCGAGCTTGGAGAGGAACAGCAGCAGTCGGCGGAGGAACATAACGAATCGTCTAGGGGAAAGAGATCGGCGCGGGGACTGGTTGGTGCGCTCATCCCGGGGGTCGCGCAGTGTTTAGGTTGCATCAGAGTTTTATTGCCAATAATGACGCCCGGGAGGTTTATTTGGTCGGGGATTTTAACGGCTGGCACCCTTCAAATAACTCTTGGTTGATGAAGTTTAAGCCCGAGGGTAATTTTTGGGAAACAGAGGTTACTTTCTGTGATTTTTACGCCTGTTTACTTTATGCGGAATATAAATTTTATGTAGTTCCCGATTTGGACCGCGCGTATTACGTTTCTGTTGATAATGACAAATTTAATCCCAGGAGAAAAGACGGAAAATATTGGTTTATGCCGGTTTTAGAGCGAGCGGTTTATGACTTGCTCGGTTCTAATAATAACCGGTCTGACGCCTGGGCTCTCATCTATAAATATTACGGCCGGGATGGCCTACTCCTTCCGGAAATTACGGCTTATGATGTTTATCTTGCTAGAGCTACAACCGAAGCTGTTGCCCGGCACTTTTCTCGAGAGCAGATTGTTAAGTTTAAATCCTCTGCCAGCTCGCCCCTCGGGAATGATGATTCGGGTGATTTGCCTCTCGGGTATGAAGACATAAAGACAGTAATTGATGCCTTGGGGCATTTAGATGATCTATCCATATCTTACGATGATTGGGTTGATAGCCTGGCTGGGCTATGCAACACATTCTTTGCGGAAGAACTTTTCGAAATAGAGCAGCTTCGGCAGTGGGGAGAACTCTTTGGAGAGGTACCCGCCGAGCATATGCAGAAAGTGGTGCAGGTACTTTTTAGAGAAAAAGTGTATAACAGGCTGACAAGCCTTTGGATGGTACTGATTGCTGCTGTAGTATTCCGTTACCCGGATACAAAATATTTGAGCTCGGATAAGGATTTAGCTCTTTTTGTTAAGAAGCATCTTGGCGCATTTGATAACTATATTAAATGCGAGTTTGGGAAGATAGCAGCAGGTGAGTTTACTCAATTGGGAAGGGCGGGCTTATTATATCCGGGCTGCTTGGCTCAAACTTTTAATCAACAGCGTATTCCCTGGGACCAGGCTATTATTAACGAATTTAAACCGGCTAAGTTGGTTGATGTACTGGCAACTCATTCTATGTTTGATTTACTGCGCAAATGGCTGGTTGCGCCTGCGGATGCTAAGCTGCCTTTTGATGAAATATGCGAAATTCTTCATAAGGCAGGATTGAGTAACGAAGAGGCGGGTGCTTTCATAAGGCAATTGAATGATAGAAAGATAGAAAACGCCGCCTCCAAAGAGAAATCCAGCTCGCCGCTTGTGGCGATGGGGATAGTAATATCCGTAATTATCGTCATGGGAATAATCTGGTATAAGTATTTCTATAAGAAAGCCGCGAAATCTGTTACGCAGGAAATAAATGAGACAGGGTTAAGCCCTATCGAGATAGCGGAATTATTAAGGCAGCACCAGGGAACGAGAATAGGCCTGACCCCGGATATGCCTGTTGAGGTCTTGCTTGCCGGCCTGGGAAATAAAGATGAGGATGTGCGTGTTAGCGCTGCGCAGATTTTAGGGGCACGTAAAAATATAACAGATGAGAAGCTGATGGCTAGAGTTATCGATGCCTTGATCGGGCTTTTTGCGGTTTTTGGGCGGACATCAAGGGCGGCAGTAGATGCGATAATAGCTATCCGCGAACCCGCGTTTCAAGTCATTGCTGATTTAGCAGTCCAAAAGGAAGATTGGGCTAAGCGTTATTGGGCATTTTATATTTTAGGTGAATGGAAGATAACGGGAGCGGTGGATGCGTTTATCAAGTCCTTGGTAAAAGAACGCAGCTCCATGATAAGCCTGGTTGCTGAAGATGGGCTTATAAAGATCAATGAGCCTGCGTTTCAGAAATTAGCCGCTTTATTAAAACCCGGAATGGATATTGAAGTCCGCAAAACGGTGCTTTCGATTTTAGATTCCGGTAAATGGTTCCCGCAGGAAAGCGCTGATAGGGCGGCATACCATATTTTAAAGAATCACCTGTTATGTTTATGCTCTCTTGTTAAGAACAAAATGATTAATACCGCGCAATTGCTGGCCTGGCTTGAGGATTCTGACCCGGTTATCCGCAGGAGGATATTAAATACGATCTCTGTCTGCAGGCTTGAAGAAGCCGGGGAGAGAATATTAAATGCGCTTACGCAGGAAGCTGACAGGGATTGCCGTATCGGCGTTATTAAGGCCGCGGGAGCGCTTAAAATAACCTTGGCAGCGGCTAAGATCATACCGTTATTAGAAGAAAGAGACGCAGGGATCTTGAAGGTTTCGGCCCGGGCGCTAGGGGAGATCGGTGATAAGTCTGCGGTTGATGCCCTGCGCAGGCTTGTTATGAGTGAAGTAAATAATGAAGTGGTTCTCGCGGCAGGCGAAGCCTTGATCAGCCTCGGAGATACCGAATTAAGCGACGAGGAATTAGCCGTAGCTCTGCGGACAAGCTCCAGCTCGCCGACGGAAGATAATACAAAAAAATGTCCGCTCTCTCTCGTCTTCATTACTTCGCGCTCCGGAGACGATTGCAGGTTGCCGTATATTACAGGTTCTATAGCTGACGGGCGTTATGATATTATTATCTCGATGGGCAGCGGGACATACAGCAGGGTATATAGGGGTTGGGACTCTGAAAAAAAGGAAGTCGTTGCCATTAAGCACCTTGATCCGAAAATGCTCGAGTCTCCTGAAGCCAAGTGGCGGTTAAAAAGAGAAATAGCTACTATGCGCGTCCTTGACTCTCCCCATATTATCAAGTTTCTGGACAGATTCCCCGTATCTCTTAAACAGCCTCCGGAGTTCTTAATACTTAGTTTTGCTCCGGGAAGGGATCTTTCCGAATTTCTTCCTTCTACCAGGTTTAAGGAGGAGCGCGGCAAGCAGTATCTTAGCGATTTCGAGGCCATCCGGGTGATTATCGAAGTTTGCAAGGCCGTGGAAGTGATGCACAAACATAAGATCATCCATCGCGACCTTAAACCGGATAACATTAGGTTAGAACGCGAGAAGGTGGGGGTAACCCTGGTTGACTTCGGTTATGCTAAGAAAATGCGACTCTGGAATGCAGAAAGGGAGCGCCATAAGGATTTAGGGTTCGGGACTAAGACCGGCACCGGCATAGGCACGCCTTATTATATGTCTCCCGAACAAATCATGGATTCCAAGTATGTGTCTTTTTCGTCCGAAGTTTATAATCTAGGTATGATTTTGTTGCAGATGCTTAGCGGTATAATCCCGACTAACTCTGAACTGGATACCGATTCAGGAATAATGATAGGAAAGCGCCATCTTCTGGCGGATTACCCTGACCCGGCTGAATTTCCCAATATTGATAAAGATATGGCTGCAATCATCAGAAGAATGCTGGCTTTGCGTTTTCCTGGCCAGCCATCTCATTACGCTATTGATCCGCGCGCCAGGCCGCAAATGCTTGAAGGAAAGCCTTTAATCCGCTATGGCACTGTTATAGAAACCAGGATAGCATTGGAAAATTACTGCGAATCGCATGGTATACCGCTTCTTCCTACTTCCAGCTCGCCGTTGGATTTAAACCGCAGAGATTTTATGCGGGCGGTAGCGGCAGGCGCGCTGGGTATCCCCGCTGCGGCAAGGGCAGCTGCCAGCAAGCCGGGAGAAGTATTTCTTATTTTACGAGAGCATGTTTCTGCCAGGGACCTTGATGTGCTTGAACCTGTCTTTGAAGCGGCGGTAAAACATGCCTATGATATGGGCAAAAGAGTAGTTGTTTTCTTGGAAGAGATGTGCCTCCCGACTACAAAAGAAGGCTTGGCAGAAAGGTCAGCTTTGCGTTTGGGTTATGAGCTTGATGCGAGGCTGGCGTTAAGCAATGCGGATGTTTTGCGCTATGCTTATAATAAAATGATCACAGAGCCCTTCAAGATACTTAACGAAGCTTATAATGACCCGAATTTTCAGATTGAAAATGTAGTTTTCAATGAATTCATTTTACGGCGCCTTGAAATCCTAAGGCAGCTGCAGAGAAAGTATAAGAATATTATTCTTATTATCGAACCGCATTCTCTTAATACGTTCCATCGCGCTATTGAGCTCGTTTTAGCAAAAGAAGAACAGCCGAACGCAGAAGAGACTCTGGCGCTTGAGCAGCAACTTATTACTGAAGCCAGGGAGCGCGATATTGTGAACTATGTCAGGGAGTATTTTCCGCGGGAAATCAGCATCGTCTCTTTTGGTTCTGCCCACGAAGACGGATTTGTTAAGGCCTTTACTAAAGCAGGCTTTTTAGTGCACCCTCCTTTTGTGACCACGCAGGATAGGGCGGCTTCAGAGATGCTTCAGGCTAACGGAAGAAATTTGTTAGAATTACGCAGAGAACTGGCAAAACTGGAAGCGCAGGCCAATCAAACAGAGATACCCTGGGGTTTTAAGGCGGTTGCAGGGGGGTGTGCCGCGTTGATTTTATTGGCGCAAATTATGGGTACTTGGCAAAAAAGGCATGGGAGTAATACAAAAGACGGCGGCAAAGGAATTGCTTCTTCGCCGCTGCTTTCCCCTGATTTTATGCAGAATGCGTATCAGGCTTATGCTTTAGTGGTCGTTCCGGGCGTTATTTTTATCAATGGATGCTTGGCTTTTCGTTTGTGGTTTAGCGGTAAGAAGAAACAGGCTTTTGCGCTGGTGGTTATTCCTGTAGTTTTGGCCACTCCGTTACTCCCAGAGGCAAGAGAGTTTTTTAGTATGCTTTATGATTGGTTTTCTAAGTTCGACGGAGGCATTACATCGAGCGTCGGCGCCATGGTCGGCGGAAAATTCTCCAGCTCGCCGATAGAGGGTATGCAGGTAGAAGCAGGGAGTCCGGGTTTTGTTGCCGGACTTAGTAAAGACTTAATAAATGATTTTAAGAACACAAGCAGCTCGCCTATGGAAGCGGATTCACGTAGACTAAGAGCAGAGTTTGCTATTGAAAGAGAAATAATGGAAACACTTATCCGGAATGGTTTAAGCGCAGGGGATTTAAGAATACTTATTGTCTGCGAGCGCGGATTGTGCCGTTCACCAACATGGGAATACTGGACTTACGAGTTCATCAAGGCTTGCGGATTGCAGGGTGTCGTTCGAGTCAGCTCCGGCGGAGTAGGATTATGGGAGGAGGCGCCGGCCTGGGGTTTGCAAGCGCTTGATTATCACCATCTATCCGAGGATGGCCATGAGATCAGCGAAGCTACCGTTA
>JAPLLN010000043.1 GCA_026387475.1 Candidatus Omnitrophota bacterium
CTTTATGAATTGGTATTTTTTTAAGAGCCCGCAGAGGATCAAGCCTCCCGAGGCGCCAAAAAATATACCGAGCATCCCGATCAAAATACCCTGATAAGTAAATATCCTCCTGATACCCGCAGCGCTCATCCCCAGCGCTTTCAATATGCCGATGTCCTTGGTCTTCTCCACCACCATCACAATAAGCGTGCTGGCGATATTAAAAGCCGCGACCAAGACGATAAGCGTAAGGATGATGAACATCGTAAGTTTTTCTAATTTGAGCGCGGCAAAGAAATTAGCATTCGCATCCATCCAGGTCTTCAGGATATAACTCATGCCTAATTGGGAGCTTAATTCATCCCTGACTTTATCCGCGGCATACAGATTATCCAGTTTAATAGCTATCGAGGTTACCTGGTCAGGGAGGCCCAGGATATCCTGCGCCCCTTTTAGCCCGGTAAAAACTAAATTCATGTCATAATCGTACATCCCGGATGCGAATATTCCCACGACCTTAAAGGTATATTGCTTGCCTAAAGGGGAATAGATTGTAAGCGGAGAATTGAGGCGCACCCCCAAATAACCGGCTAATTCTTTGCCGATGACTATCCCATCTTGAGAAAGATTATCGATACTCCCGGTAATAATATATTTATCAATCTTGGTGACTTTCGGCTCACGCGCCGGGTCTATCCCTTTTATGCCGACTGCAAAAAACTTATTCCCTTCTTTGAGCAAAACCTGCCCCTGTATATACGGGCTTACCCCCTGAACATGGGCATTTCCCGAGATCTTTTTTTCGATGCCTTCATATTCGGCCGTATCCATCGGTTTGTATCCGGAGACGGTAATATGCGAATAATTCCCGACGATCTTTTCGCGCAGGTCTTTGTCAAAACCGGTCATCACCGCGAGGACGATGATAAGCGCTGCCACACCGATAGCGATGCCCGAGACAGAGATGACGCTGATCAAAGAGATGAATTTCTCTTTTCTCTTTGTCGCCAGATACCGCCAGGCTATCATTAACTCGGTATTCATTATTCTTGGTTTCTTAACAGGGGAAATAAAATTACGTCGCGAATGGACGCCTGATCAGTCAAAAGCATAACTAACCTGTCAATGCCGATACCTAAACCGCCCGCCGGAGGCATCCCGTGTTCAAGGGCGAGGCAGTAATCGTCGTCCACGGATTTCTTCTCGTCGGCAGAAAGGTCCTTGATCTCGTCTTCAAAACGCCTTCTCTGCTCTAAGGGGTCATTTAACTCCGAATAAGCATTGCCTACTTCTAATCCTGCCATAAACAATTCAAACCTTTCGGAAAGCAACGGATTGTCGGCCTTAGCCTTGGACAGCGGGCTCAAGCTAGTGTAATAATCCGTGACAAACGTAGGATTTACGCTCAAATCCTCCTCGAGGATATCCTCAATGATCTTATTTATCTGCGTGCGGGTCAGCTTCGCTTTATCTTTGGCAAAACCCTTAGCCTGCAATTTTTTGATCATCACCGCCGGCTCATCTTCGGGTCCTATCTCAAACCTCTCTTTGACCATCTGCGCGAATGAACGCCTGGCCCAGGGAGCGGCTAAACTTATCTCTTTGCCCTGATAAGTGAATTCGGTCTTCCCAAGGACTGCCATAGCAACTGAACTAACCAGTTCCTCGCACAGCTTCATCATATCTTCATAGTCGGCATAAGCGCGGTAAACCTCCAGCATGGTAAACTCCGGGTTATGCCGCGTAGAAACCCCTTCATTCCGAAAAGAACGGTTAATTTCGTAGACACGGTCAAGCCCCCCGACTATGAGGCGCTTCAAATACAGCTCGGGAGCAATACGCAGGAATAAATCCATATGGTATTCATTATGATGCGTCTTAAACGGCCTGCCTGCCGCGCCTCCGGCGATATCGTGCATCATCGGAGTTTCTACTTCCAGAAAACCCTTGGCGTCGAGAAAATCGCGGATCGCCTTGACGATCTTTGAGCGCGCCAGAAAGACCTTCTTCACTTCATCATTGGAAATAAGGTCAAGATAACGCTGGCGGTAGCGTAATTCCACGTCTTTCAAGCCATGCCATTTTTCCGGAAGCGGCCTAAGCGTTTTTGCCAGGACGCTGAACTCCTCCACCTTGACCGTCAATTCTCCGGTGTGGGTCTTAAAAAGCTCGCCCTTAACGCTTACGATATCCGCAATATCCAGCGCGTCTAAAATGGCATACTTTTCCTCGCCGATAGTATCTTTCTTGACATAAAGCTGGATACGTCCGGTCACATCTTTCAGGTCCATAAAACTGACCTTTCCGTGGCCGCGGTTAGCAGTGATCCGGCCGCAAAGGGTTACTTTTTTACCCTCTTCAAAGCCGGCTTGCGCCTCGCCAATGGTAATATGCGCAGGAGATTTGGCGGGATAGACCGGTATATTTTTGGCCCGCAAAGCCTCCAATTTCGCCTTCCGTTGCTGTATTAGTTCATTAAGCTCCATAGTTTAGTAATTATATAGCATAATTAGACTTATGTCAATTAAGAATGCTGCCAACTTAGCCTCAATCCCATCTCGCTCGCCTTAAGGCGCGGTTCCTGTCGAGTCGCGTTCTCGCGGGTACGCTCGCTTTGGCCCAGCGAGCCAAAGCTTCGCTCGGCCTGCGGCCCTCGCTCTCGCTGCGTTTGATTAGCGGGCGAACCTTGCCCGCTCGGGTCCTCGGACGCCCCGCTCAAATCGCGCCTCGCCACCCGCGCAGAATGTTGCTCGCTCGTAAGTGTTGGAGCGGCTGACGGGGCTTGAGTCAAGCAGCATCTGAAAAATGCGTTGCGGGCACGGTTCACGCATCCGGCTCCTGATTATAGAAAACGGACTTATACACGGCCCGGATGCGGGAGAGCAACGCATTTTCCGAAGCGAAGATTTTCCACGCTGGGGAAAATCGAGCGGTGCTGCGAGACCAAGCACCGGCAGACGCTAAGATGCCAAAAATATTCTCTTAGATTATATAGTGGTGAGTTAGACTTTATACTACGAGAGGCGCTTGATGCGTTTAAGCATATTAGGATGGGTGCTTAAAAGCTCCATCATCTTATCCCCGAACCCTAAGCGTATATTCTTGTTCCTCAACATCTCAAGCTCCGAAGGGTCGATCGTACCGCTTTTATCCAGATCCAACTGGGCCAATTCGCGGATCTCTTTACGCGCCTGCGACGGGTCATTGACAAAAAACGCTTTCAATCCCTCAACCTCTTTCATGGTCTCCTTATCCGCGCGCGCCGAACCATAGACCAGTTTATACAAACTTGAGGCTAATGCCGACGGGCGGTTACCTAAAGCCACCGACCCCTGATCGGCAAAATATTCTCTGATACGCGAGGCGTACAGCACCAGCAGGTTCGTGATAAAGTAAAAAATGAATGCGGCAACACCAATCAACGCGGCATTCCCGCTCCCGCGGTCATCGCGCCGGCGGCCAAAGAAAAGCATGTTCCAGGCGATGCGGTACATTACCATAGGGATTACCGACAGAAGTGTAATAGTCAAAACATCCCGGTTCTTTAAATGGGTAAGCTCGTGGCCTAAGACTGCTTTCAACTCCGCGTCATCCAGGAGCGAAAGGATACCGCGGGTAACGCAGACCCGGCCGTCCCTTAAACTCCGGCCAAAGGCAAAGGCATTAGGCAGGTCGATCTCCGCAATACCTATACGGGGCGCGGGTATCTGCGCCTGCATAGCTAAACTTTCTACCATTTGGAAGAGGCGCGGATTTTCTTCTCTTTTTAAGTAGCGCACGTGCATAGTCCATTCCACGATCTTCGGCCCGATCAAGTACTGAATAAGCATCATCGCGACGGAAATGATCAGGTAAAACCAGAAATCACCGACGTGCAGGAATACCTTGCCTATAACGACGATCGCCGCGTAAATAAAACCGAAAAGTAAAGTCAATAACAACCACATCCTTAATTGCAAGCTCCACATGGGACTCTCCTTATTTATCTTTTACAACGTCAGCCCTGATCTCAAAAATTATCAAAGGGTCTTTGACGTTATCCGTATTCACATAAACGAACTGTTTAACCGCTCCGGAATACTTAGCACTGTTAAAACTCACATCGATGACAGTGCTATCTCCGGCCTTAAGCGACTTATTCTTTACCGCAGAAGCAGTGCAACCGCAGGAAGTACTCACTCCCTGAATGTTTAGTTTATCTTTAGATTCATTCTTAAGCACAAACTCGTGTTTTACTACCTCGCCTTCTTTTACCTTACCGAAATCCCAAGTTCCCGCTGCGTCATTTTTCACCTCTGCGAATAACGGCAGGTTGCAGAGAATAAAAATCAGAATTAAATAAATTGTTTTACGCATCAACCTCTCCAAATTAAAAATATACCTAAGCCAAAGAATAACGCTGCCATAAATATCTTCACCATCCCCAGCTTCTCTCTCAAGAATTTAGAGAACTGCTCGGAAGTGACTCCCAATACGGCAAAAAGAAAAATAACAAAAAGCGGGATCACGAACATCAAGTTGTAAATCAAAAGAAAAGCGAGCGCCTTTACGTCACGGTAGCCTTTAAGGATAAAGACTATCGTCGGAAGATAGGTCTGCCCCGTGCAAACCGCCTCCAATAATGAAACAAGAAAACCCGTGATTAACGCGCTTAACACGAGC
>JAPLLN010000002.1 GCA_026387475.1 Candidatus Omnitrophota bacterium
GCCTGACCTTGTGTTGATGGATCTGGATAAAGAGCAGGCGGATTTAGATAATATGGTCGAGGCAGGGATCATCCCTTCAGGTGAGCGTCTTAAAGAGTATTTGGCTGCTTGTTATTACCGCAATGAGATGGACGAGCGCGCGCAGGATTTACTTAGTTGTCTAATCCAGGTCTACCGTTTAGAGGAAGATCAGGTCGTGGAGACTACTCCCGAGCTGAAAGAGGCCTTAGTCATCGCCGATTCCGGGAAGTTCGTTCTTAACTAAGATTCAGGGGCTGGTAAATTTAAAAAGCGCCGGATAAATTCGGCGCTTTTTATTTTATGCCGAAGAAGGGAGTTGAACCCTTACGAGCTTGCGCTCATCGGTTTTTGAGACCGACGTGTATGCCATTCCACCACTTCGGCGAGGATTTTTAAGTTGACGCAGGTTATTTTATAGTCTAAAATAGCAAAGGTCAATAACTAAATTCGGGGCTAAGTAAATCAATCTTGGGGCTGTAGCTCAGCTGGGAGAGCACTTGCATGGCATGCAAGGGGTCAGGAGTTCAATCCTCCTCAGCTCCACCAAAATATCATAGGGGCGGACTAAATCCGCCCCTTTTGTTGTGCTTGACGCTGATTTCTAAGTGGGGTATAATTTAACTCATCATGCGATTAGGTGTCCATGTTTCGGCGGAAGGTAAGATCTATGAGTCGGTGGAGCGGGCGCATAAGCTGGGTTGCAACACTATGCAGATATTCTCCCGCAACCCCCAGCAGTGGCGCAAAGATTTCCTGAATCCCGCTGACTGCCTTGAGTTTATCCGCCTGCGCAAAAATTTCGATATCGATCCGCTCTTTATACATGTCTCTTATCTTATAAACCTCGCCTCTCCGAATAAACGCCTCTACGAAGGCTCGATCGAGGCTTATATCGAAGATATTCTGGAAGCGCATATGCTGGATGCGGATTACATCGTCACGCATATGGGGAGCCACAAAGAGACCTCCGAAGAAGCCGGTATTGTTAGACTGATCGATGCGCTGAATCGCATCCTGGATAAGACCAAGGCGACTAAGGTAGGGATATTATTAGAGAATACCGCGGGTTCCGGTTCCTGGTTAGGATATAAATTCGAGCACCAGAAGAAAATACTTGCCGGAATAAAGAATAAAGAGCGCGTAGCCCTCTGCTTGGATACCGCGCATGCGTATGTGGCGGGTTACGATGTCGCCAAGAAATCCGGTTTAGAGGCTATGCTTGATGAAATTGACAGCCTCGTCGGATTAAAGCAGATCAAGCTGGTGCATTTAAACGATACCAAGGCTAAACTCGGCTCGCACCACGACATACATTATCACATCGGGAAAGGGAATATCGGCCTAAGCGGGATGAAATTGATCGTCAACCACCCGGGTTTGAAAGATTGTGCTTTTATTCTGGAGACCCCGAAGGATACGCTAACCGCTGATAAAAAGAATTTGGCGGCAGTGCGCAAGTTAAGAAAGGATTGATTTAGCAGGAATGGTTTACAAGATACTGCTGGTCGATGACGATAAAGAAATAACTGAAACGCTTATGCCGCGCCTGACGCGCGAGGGCTATGATGTGGTGGTTGCTTACGACGGAGAAGAAGCCCTTACGAAAGTAAAAGCGGATAACCCCGACATTATCATTCTAGACCTGATGATGCCTAAAATGAACGGTTTCGAAGTTCTAAAAGAGATCCGCACTAATCATAATGACAGGTGGAGGCCGGTGATCATCATCAGCGCATCGGTTGACCTGACCAGCGTCAAAAAAGGCTACGATATGGAAGCGGACCATTATCTGACTAAGCCCTGCACGCTGGATAATCTTTTGCGCGGCATCAGGACGATGATCTCGCTTATTCCGGCCCACCTTTAATAAATCTATGAGCTATCCTTTTAAAGAAATCGAAGAAAAATGGCAGAAGGCCTGGGAAAAGCAGGGAAGTTTTGTTTCTCTGCCTGACCCTAAAAGGAAGAAGTATTATCTTTTAGAGATGTTCCCTTACCCTTCGGGCAAGATCCACATGGGGCACGTGCGCAACTATACTATCGGCGACGTAGCCGCGCGTTTCAAGTCCATGCAGGGTTTTAATGTGATGCACCCGATGGGATTCGATGCCTTTGGCCAGCCGGCGGAGAATGCGGCGATAAAGAATAAGACCAAGCCTGATACCTGGACGCATAAGTGCATAGACTGGATGCGCGTTGAGCTTAAGAAGATGGGTTTTTCTTATGATTGGGCAAGAGAGGTGTCTACCTGCGACAGCCCTTATTATAAGTGGAACCAGTGGATTTTTCTAAAGATGTTCGAGCGCGGCCTGGCTTACAAAAAGGCATCGGGTGTCAACTGGTGCCCGTCTTGCGAGACTACCCTGGCTAACGAGGAAGTCATCGACGGAGCATGCTGGCGCTGCCATACTCGCGTCGAGCAAAAAGACTTAGAGCAGTGGTATTTAAAGATTACTGAATACAGGGAGCGGCTGTTAGACGATTTGCAGGGGCTTAGCAACTGGCCGGAGCGCGTCGTTAGCATGCAGTCTAACTGGATAGGAAAGAGCTCCGGGGTACAGATTTATTTTAAATTAAAAGATACGGGTGAAACTATTCCGGTATTTACCACGCGGCCGGATACTATTTTCGGGGCGACTTACATAGTACTTGCTCCGGAACACCCTCTGGTCAAAAATTTGATCCAGGGTAATCCCCAGGAAAAAGAAGCGAAAAGATTTATCGAAAGAGTGAGCCGCGAAAGTAAGGTTGTGCGCTCCTCCTCGGATGTTAAAAAGGAGGGGGTCTTTACCGGGAGCTTTGCCATTAATCCGGTGAACAACGAAGAGGTCCCGGTATGGATCGCGGATTATGTCCTGATGGAGTATGGCACCGGCGCGATTATGGCCGTGCCTACGCACGACCAGCGTGACTTCTTATTCGCCAAAGAGCATAAGCTGCCGATGCGCATCGTGATCAAAGGCCCGGATTCTTTAGACAAGATGACCGAGGCTTACGAAGGCGACGGCATACAGGTAAATTCCGGAAAAAACAAAAATAGCGCAGTGGATGGAAGAAACAAAAATAGGCAAGACCGAGACTCACTGGCGTTTGCGCGACTGGCTTATCTCCCGTCAGCGCTACTGGGGCACGCCTATCCCCATTATTTATTGCCCTAAATGCGGGGTCGTGCCTGTTCCTTATGAAGATCTGCCTGTAGTCTTGCCTAAGGATGCGCCTTTTACCGGAGAAGGAGGAAGCCCCTTAGCCAAAGTTAAAGAATTCGTCAACGTCAAATGCCCGAAATGCCAGGGTCCAGCGCGCCGGGAGACCGACACCATGGCTACTTTTTTTGATTCCTCTTGGTATTTCTTAAGATTCTGCTCCCCTAAATATGATTCCTCTCCTTTTAATAAAGATGATGCCGCGTATTGGATGCCGGTGGACCAGTATATCGGCGGGATCGAGCATGCGATACTGCATTTATTGTACGCGCGCTTCTTCACTAAATTTTTTCAAGACTTAGGGATGATAAATTTTAAAGAACCATTTAACCGGCTCCTGACGCAAGGGATGGTCTTAAAAGACGGTGAGGTAATGTCCAAGTCGCGCGGGAATATCATCGACCCTGATTCTATCATCAAGCTCTTCGGCGCGGATACTCTAAGGTTGTTTATTTTATTCGCGGCACCCCCCGAAACGGAGTTAGAATGGGATGACCGCGGAATAGAGGGGGCGAGCAAATTCTTAAACCGCGTCTGGCGCGTCGGAGATAATCTTAAAGATAAGGCTGATGAAGCCTTGGTCCGCGTGATGCATAAAACTATTAAAAAGGTCTCTGAAGATATCGAAGGATTTAAATTCAATACCGCCATTGCCGGGTTGATGGAGTTTACCAACGCCATATATCAGTCAGCCGCGGATAAAGAAGTCTTTGCTAATCTTATACTGATGCTCGCGCCCATTGCCCCGCATTTTTGCGAAGAGCTGTGGGCCGGATTAGGCAACAAAGAGAGTATTTTTAAAGCTCAGTGGCCAAAATACGACCCTAAGTTATTAATTGAGGATACCGCGACAATAGTCTTACAGGTCAACGGCAAGGTCCGTTCGAAAATAGAGGTCTCCGCAGGGATATCCGAAGAAAAACTCAAAGGCCTCATCCTCTCCGACGATAAATTAAAGCCCTGGATCGCGGGTAAATCGATCAGAAACCTTATCATCGTCCCCGGAAAACTCGCTAACATCGTAATTTAATAAAAACTCGCGTTAGATTTACCCCCTTTTTACGTCTATTGATGTAGAAAGGGGTATTTTTATGTTCAACCTGACTCAAGATGAGCGCAAGGTGGTTTTGTTCCTGGTTGCCGCGGCCTTTATCGGGCTGGGGATAAGTTTTGCGGCTAAGCGCAGCGTAAATCTTAAGAAAATACTGACTACGGATGCCGATATCGGGAAACTTAACCTGAATGAGATAACCCGGGAAGATTTGCTGCGTTTACGCCTTTTCAGCCCGAAACTGGGCGAGAAAATTATTGCCTATCGCAACGTTAAAGGGCCCTTCAGCAGTTTAGAAGAATTGAAAAGCATCAAAGGGATGAATGACAAGCGCATCAAAGAACTTGAGAGATTCTTTTTCCTGCGATGAAACTCTCTATACCGGGACTTACCGCGATATTCGCCTTTGGGATATACGCGGCAGGCCTCTTTAAGCCGCGCTTTGAGTTTTTTTATTCAGCCGGGGTGTTGTTTCTTATCTTCAGCCTGTTCTTGTTTAAACGAAAAAATATATTTATTGTTTGTCTTTGCATTTCGTTGTTCGCGCTCGGCGCCGCAGCTTTAAAAAACTTCAAATTCCTGGCCGGAGACCACATATCTAACTTTGCGTATTATCAGAACGATTCGGTTTATTCCGTTTCCGGAGCGGTGAAGAGCGAGCCTGCGCGGGAAGGCGCGCAAAGTAAATTCCTGCTTGAGGCAACCACAATAGAACACGGCCGCGCCAAATATAATTGCCGAGGCTTAGTGCTGGTTAAACTTAATTATCCGCCGGATCTATTCTACGGAGACGAAATAGTCTTGACCGGCTCTCTGTACCGGCCGTATAAATCCCTCGAGGTATTTAGTTACCGCGATTACCTTGCCCGCCAGGGTATTTATTGCCTGATGAGCGTAAAATTAGCAAAACTTAAACGGCACAGGTTTTCTTTTACAAAAGCAGCGCTCTCTATAAAAAACAAAATGGAGAAGATAATCTCCGGTAATCTTTCTTCCGAGGCTGCGGGGATAATGCTCGCTATGGTCCTGGGCGA
>JAPLLN010000103.1 GCA_026387475.1 Candidatus Omnitrophota bacterium
TAACGTGGTCTATGTCGGTCTGGGTTATTACCTTATTACCCCTTTCGGCAAGCGGAATGATGGCGCGCGAGCGCTTAGTCACGATATCCTGTCCGGAGATATTGGTATAAACGTGTTTAACGTTGATCCCCGATTTAGCCTTTAATGCCTTCATCAGGCGGCTGACCGCTCCCACTAACTCGATAGAATCAACGATGACCCCGGCCTTGACTCCCTTAGAGGGCGCCGTCTCGAAGAAAATATTATTCAGGCGCTTGCCTTTTATTTCTACAAGGCAGGCGGAGATCTTGCTTGAGCCTATATCCAGCGCGCAGATATAATTACTTAGTTTTAGCATCTTTCATTTTTATTACCGGTTCCTTAAACCTTAGGTCGATATACTTAAAATTATAAACGTCGCCTCTTGCCTGCGCAAGCAGTCCGGCGAGAAACGCCACCTTATTATTCATGTCTCCCGAACCCATCTTTACCTCGAGGTCTTCCATGTACAGCGTCTGCTCTCCGCTAAGATAATCGGGGACCTTTCTGGACATTGCTATATAAATAACAGCGTCCCCCGGGCTTGAAACATCAATCCTGCGTATTTTGTAGACTTTGAAAACCCCCGAACGCTCGGCTTGAGCGGCTATCATCAACGCAGGAGTCAGTTCCTTTATTCCGTACCTTACCCCGGGTCTCGCCCCCGGCATCTTAGATTCTAATCCGGTGATGACCGGAAATTGCAGATCCCTGGGCTCCAGCGCGCTGTTAAAGAGCATCCCGCTTTCATCCACGGCAAAATAACGGTAGAGCTTTATAAAGGCAACGGGCTTGCGCTCGACAAAATCTACGTAGACCCTCCCCGGAAGGACCTTGGCGATATTGATCCGGCTAAAACCCGGGTAACTTACGGCGATATTCCTCGATTCGCGCTCGAGGTCCAAAGAATTTATGTTTCTTCCTTTGAAGTATGAGAAATCCGCGTTGTTCCCTCTGACTACGACTTCCCTGACCAGAAAATAATCCGAGTCCTTAAGAATATTCCAAATATATCCTATAACAAAAGATATGGCAAGAAGTATTATCAGTATGCCGACGACGATAGTAGTCGGGAATTTACGGCTTTTGGCGGCAGGGGCGCGCGCGTTTACTCTACTTCTTTTCATTAGCTAACTTTAATAATTTCAGGCAGAGGTCGGCAAATTCTAGACCCGCGACTTTAGCTGCTTTAGGCAAGAGGCTAGTAGAAGTAAAACCCGGGATGGTGTTCACCTCCAGCACAAAAGGTGTTGCGTCTTTTAAGATTATATCCACCCGCGAGCAGCCCCAGCAGCCGAGAAGCCTGTGCGCGGATAATCCCGCGTCCTGTATTTTACGGCTTAAAGCCGCGTCGATCTTAGCGGGGACTATGTAATCGGTAAGCCCTGCGCCATATTTAGCCTCATAATCAAAATATTTATGTTTAGGGATTATCTCGATCACAGGCAGAGCCGTATCACCGAGGATGCCTACGGTCATCTCCCTGCCCGGGAGATATTCTTCGATAAGCGCATGCTCATCAAAACTGAAAGCCAGGCGCATGGCATTATCAAGATCCGCTTCTTTATCTATTATCGTTAATCCTATACTGGATCCGTTGTTCGCCGGCTTTATCACTAACGGCAGGCCCAGGGCCCTTACGGCGAGATTCAACCCGCTCCACTCGCCTTTGCGCGCGACGACATTACGCGCAACTTTTAATCCGTGTTTCTGAAAAATCTTGCGCGAGGCAATCTTATCCATAGCCAGAGCGCTCGCCTCTGCTCCGGAACCCGTATAAGAAAGTTTTATCTCTTCCAGTATGCTCTGGATCCCGCCGTCCTCGCCGAATTTGCCGTGCAGTGCTAAAAAGACTGCGTCAAAAGAATGTTTTTTTAACAGCTCAATATTCTCGCTGCGGCTATCGGTTACGATATCGACGGCGATCACATTAACGCCCGCGCCTTTTAAGGCCTCATAGACGGCTTTGCCCGACTTCAGGGATATTTCCCTCTCCGAAGAAGGCCCCCCCATCAAAACGCCGATCTTTTTGCCTTTAATATCTATTTCCATATTCTTATTTCCGGCTCGAGTTTTATGCCGAACTCATCATTCACCTTGTGGGAAACCAGATCGATTAATTTTAACACATCTTTCGCCTTGGCACCTCCGGCATTCAGGATAAAATTAGCATGCCTTTCAGAGACCAGGGCGCCCGCGCGCCTCATCCCCTTCAATCCGCAGGCGTCAATAAACAAACCGGCGCTTCCTTGCGCGGGATTCTTAAAAATACATCCTGCGTTCGGTAAAGAATTATCCTGCGACTTGCGGCGATAATCAAGGTATTTTTTTATTGAAGCGCTGATAGTACTTTTTCTGCCCTTCTTAAGAGTAAATCTCGCGCCCAGGATTATGCAGCGGTTTAATTTTGAATTACGGTAGCTGAAACCGGCTTCCTTACTTTTGATTATCTTAACCCTGCCGTTATAATCCATAACCAGGATATCTTTAACTAACCCGCCGATCCCCTTGCCCCAGCCTCCGGCATTCATCACCAATGCCCCGCCTATTGTTCCGGGTATGCCTACCAGGAATTCCGCGCCTGTCAGGCCAAAATCTTTAGCCGCTGATAAAAAACGCGCCAGATATACTCCGGCGCCACACTCGATGATATTACCCTTAACGTTGATCTTAGAGAAATCCGCAGCCCTCAAACGTATGACTACACCGGCCAAGCCGCGGTCAGGCGCTAAAATGTTGCTCCCGGCTCCGATGATGAATACCTTTTTGCGCTTGCGTTTAGCAAATAACAACGCTGCCCTTAGTTCGGCTTCATCCCTAGGCTCGATAAAATGATCGAGCTTGCCGCCGATCTTAAATGTGGTGAGTTTTTTTAGTGAGCTCTTCTGCCAGTTCATCGCTTAGTTTTACGATATCCCCCGCGCCTAAAGTGATTATCAGGTCTCCGGGAGATAATTCGTTTATCAGTTGCCGGACGATCTTATCTTTTTCCAAAAAACAACCCGGCTTATCCGGGCTTTTTGCTTTTATCTTATCAAAAATCGATTTACCCGTTACTCCCTCCAGAGGAGACTCGCTTGCCGCGTAGATATCGGTAATGATCACCTGATCCGCAGCCTCAAATGCGCAAGCGAATTCATCCAATAATAGTTTGGTGCGGGTGAAACGGTGCGGTTGAAAGACAGCGATCAATCTCTTGGGGTTTAATTTAGCCGCAGCCGTTAATGTCGCTCTTATCTCCGTCGGATGATGCGCGTAATCATCAATAACCGTAATATCCGCATCTTTGTATTTTATCTCCAGCCTCCTGGCGGCGCCCTTATAACCGGCGAGCGTGCGCTTAATAAAACTTAGATCAATCCCCAGTTCCAGACCCAGCGCTATCACGGAGAGCGCGTTGGAAATATTATGCTCGCCTCCTAATGCTAGATGGAATCGATCAATATGTTTGCCTTTATAAACACAGTCAAAATCAGAAGTAAGCCCGTTTAATTCGATATTAACCGGGTGGATATCCGCGTTCTCCTTCATACCAAAAGAGATACTCTTAGTTTTACAGTTACGCATAAGTGTTTTTAAATTAGGGTCATCCGCGCAGTAAAAAACGCAGCCGGTAGTATCGGTATTATTGATAAAATCCTTAAAGGCCTTGAGTTCGCTTTCAAAATCGCGGTAATAATCCAGATGCTCGCGGTCGATATTAGTAATGATGGAATATTTAGGATGGTAACTTAGGAAAGACCCGTCCGACTCATCTGCCTCCGCCACAAAATACTCGCCCTCGCCTAAACATGCGTTCGTGTTGATATTCTTTAATATCCCGCCGATAGCGACAGTCGGCGATAACCCGGCCTCCAACAGAAGATACGAAGTCAGCGATGTAGTCGTAGTCTTGCCGTGGCTTCCGGCTACGGTAATCACCATTTTACCCTGCATAAGTTTAGCCAGCGCCTCGGCCCTTTTGATCAAAGGGATCCCCAGTCTCTTGGCTTCTCTTACCTCGGGATTATCCTCTTTTACCGCCGATGAATAGACTACCATATCAGCCCCGGAAATATTCTGCGCCTCATGCCCGACAAATATTCTTGCACCCATTCCCTCCAGCGCTCGGATGACCTTGCTCTGCTTCAGGTCAGAGCCGCTTACGCGGGCCCCGCGTTTAAGCAGAAGGTGCGCGATCCCGCTCATGCCTATTCCGCCTATACCGATCAAATGATAATGTTTATCCATTTTCTATTGATAATAAAGCCGCGTCCGCCAGTAATTCTGAAGCTGCCGGCCTATCAATACTCCCATAACTTAATCTCATATTATCCAAAACCTTGCGGTCAACGCAGCGGCTTAGTTTTTCCGTTAATACCCCGCTATCCAGATCCTTATCCAAAACTATGAGAGCGCTTCCTTGCTTTTCCAGGATCTTTGCGTTCTCTAACTGATGCGCGTAAGCGTAAGGGTACGGTATGATTATAGCGGGGAGCGCGTAATAACTCAACTCCGCTATCGTAGTAGCCCCGCCGCGGCAAACTGCAAGATCAGCCGCTGAATAAGCGTATTGCATTTCTTTTAAGAAAGGGAAAACCTTTGCTGCGATCCCTGCTTCAGTATAACTTTTTGTAAGGCTCGCGCGATCAGACGCTCCGCAGATATGAATGACCTGCAAATCCCCGGGGCCTTTTATTGCTTTAAAGAAATATTCATTTATCCGGCTCGAGCCCTGGCTCCCTCCTGTCACCAGCACGGTAAGCTTATCTTTAAAACCAAAAAAATCTAAAGCCTGCTCCCTGCCTATCCGGATCAAATCATTCCGTATAGGATTCCCGGTAATGACGAGCTTGGATGCATTCACCTTAAGAGCCGGGCCGGTTTGAGCAAACGACAAAGCTATTTTATCCACAAATTTTGCCAGCAACTTATTAGCCCTACCCGGCACCACATTCTGCTCATGGATAAGGGTGCGAGTCCTGAATAGCCAAGCGAGCATCATACAAGGAATAGAATCAATGCTTCCAAAACCGACCACCAGGTCAGGCTTAAATTCCGTGATTATAAAAAATGATTGCGCAATGCCCTTTAAATATTCGAAGCAGGCGGGGATGTTTTTCCAATCAAAAGTTAGGTTTATTTGCGCCGTAGAAATATATTTTAGCGCGACACCCTGGACAGGGATCTGCTTTTGGCGCACCCTTTCTGGCAACAACAAGAGCACTGCCGCATTCTTTTGTTTCTCCCGAATGGCGCCGATAAAACTTAAGGCGGGGAATATATGCCCGCCGCTTGAGCCGCTGACGACCAATATTTTCATCTCTCTTAAGGATATTCTCCGGTGCGCGCGATATTAATAAGTATGCCTACGGCTACCATGTCAAAAATAAACGATGACCCGCCGTAACTTATAAACGGCAGAGGCAGGCCCTTGGTCGGAAAAAATCCGCAGGAGACGCCGATATTGATGACCGCGCGAAGCGATATCATCAACACCAGGCCCAGGGCAAGAAAATAGCCGAATTTATCCGGCGCGTTCTTGACGATCTTTAATCCCTGCTGGATAAAAAGTATAAAAAGTATTATTACTCCGATGGTCCCTATCAGACCCAACTCTTCGCCGATAATAGAAAAAATGAAATCCGTATGCGCTGCCGGAAGGTAAAAGAGCTTTTGTTTGGAGTGGCCCAGGCCCACGCCAAAGATACCGCCCGAACCCAGAGCGATCTGCGACTGAATGATCTGGAAACCCGTCCCTTTAGGGTCAAGCCAGGGATTTAAAAAGGCTAAAATGCGCGCCCGGCGGTAAGCAACCCGGAATATCAAAACGTACAAAGCGGGAACGCTGGCAAGCAATATCGAAAGCAGATACGCACCCCGGGTCCCGGCGATATACAGCATTAGGAAAACAACCGTGGCTAAAGCGAGTGTCGTCCCCAGGTCCGGTTGCACCAATATCAATAGGCAGAAGCCTCCTAAGACGCACGCCGGCGGAAGAAATCCGCGCAAGAACTGCCTTATTACATTCCCTTTGCGGGCGATAAAATCCGCTACGTAGATTATCACCGCCAGGTTAGCCAACTCCGAAGGCTGGAAGCTTAAGACTTTAAACCTGAACCATCTGCGCGCCCCGGATACCTCGCGCCCCAACCCGGGGACAAGGACCAGGATCAACAAGATCGCCGAGATTATAAGCAAAGGCTTGGCGTATTTCCTGAATTTGCGGTAATCCACGCTCATCACTATAAAAGTAAGCACAGCGCCGATTCCCAGAAAACTTAAATGCCTCTTTAAAAAGAACATACTATCTTTATACTGCTCCCAGGCATAAATGCTCGAAGCGCTGTAGATCATCACGATCCCGATGCAGATGAGGACCACGGAAACCGAGAATATATTTATCCTTAAATTACGGACCATATTTATTTTCTTCGGCCAGTTTCAACACGGAATCTTTAAAGGCCTTTCCTCTCTCTTCGTAATTTGTGAACATATCAAAGCTCGAGCACATCGGAGATAGCAGGACGCAATCTCCGGCAGAGGCCCGGGAAAATGCCTTGCGCACCGCTTCATCAAGCGTAGCTGCCGCTTCCGTCTTTAATTCCCCGGCAAGTGCCCGCGCGATATTACCGGCCGCCTCTCCTATCAGGATCAACTCCTTCACTTTTTTTCTGGCTGCCTCTTTGATCAAACCGTAATCTACGCCCTTATCTTTTCCACCCGCGATTAAAAATACCGGACAGCCGAGATTCTCCAGGGCCCACTTTGCCGAATCGGCGGTAGTAGCCTTTGAATCATTGACAAACCTTACCTTTTTTATCTCGGCGACAAACTCCATGCGGTGCTCTAAACCCTGGAAATCTTTAAATACTTTCAATATCTTATCCCGGCTTGCCCCTAGGATCGAGCCTACTGCCAAAACTGCCGCCTCATTGGGGTTTAACCCCGCTGACCGGGCGAAAAAAACCGGCTTAGACTTAGCCTCTTTAGCCAGATCTTTCAGGATGGGGTCTTCGGAATTCAAGACTAAAAAATCAGAATCATCCTGATTCATATAGATACGCTTCTTGGCATCAAGATATTCTTGCATATCTTTATGCCTGTCCAGATGATTTTTGGTAATATTCAGGATAACGGCGATATAGGGCTTGAATTTTGATATTTTTTCCAGTTGAAAAGAGCTGACTTCCAGAGAGACAAAATCATTATCGCTCATCTTATCGACCAGGGAGGAAAACGGGGTGCCGATATTTCCGCAGACAAACGCATGATGCATGCCTGCCTCAATCACTTTTCCTATAAGTGTCGTGACCGTAGTCTTGCCGTTCGAGCCGGTGACCGCGATGATCTTACCCGGGCACAGGTCCGCGGCAAACTCAATTTCACTTATCACGGGTATTTGCAGTTCTTGCGCCCAGATAACGGGCTGCGCGTCATTCTTTACCCCCGGAGAAATTATCATCAGGTCATTGCCTTTGACAAATTCACGGGTGTGCGCCCCTAACTCCAACCTGATATCATTAGACTTAAGCCTTGCGGCATTAGCGCGGACAGCATCGTTATCCTGGTTATCTGTAATACTCACTTTGGCCCCAAGGCCGTAAAGCAGATTAGCCGAGGCAACTCCGCTGCGCGCCAGGCCTACGATGATGACTTTTTTGTTCCGGTAATTTTCGGTGTTCTTCATTCGGCGCCGGGCTTTTATCGGATCTTCAGGGTGACGATAGTCATCAGCGCTAAAAGTGCTGCGACTATCCAAAACCTGACGATTACCTTATTCTCCGGCCAGTTCAGGAATTGAAAATGATGGTGTATAGGAGCGATCTTGAATATTCGTTTCTTAGTAAGCTTGAATGACGCAACCTGCAAAATAACGGACAATGCCTCTAAGACAAATATGCCGCCTACGATGATAAGCAATAATTCTTTTCTTATGAGCAACGCTACCGTGCCTAAAGCGCCGCCTAAAGCGAGCGATCCCACATCACCCATAAAGACCGTAGCGGGATAACAGTTAAACCATAAGAATCCCAGTCCCGCGCCCAGAATGCTGGCGCAAAAAACAGTCAGCTCCCCGCTTCCATTGATGTAAGGGATCAATAAATACGAACTAAGCTTGATGTTACCCGTGACATAACTTAACACGCTAAAGGCAATAGCCACCATCACCACGATGCCTATGGCTAATCCGTCCAGACCGTCAGTCAGGTTTACGGCATTCGATGAACCGGCTATTACCAGTATTACAAAAAGAATAAAGAATCCGTCAAGGTTCAGGCTTACGTCTTTTATAAAAGGCAGGTCGAGCTTGATGCTTGAATGAGCGTCAAAATAAAGGATACAGCCGATGATCAGGCCGAGGACTATCTGGCTGGTCAACTTGGTTATGGCGTTTAAACCCTTGGGACGTTTCTTTATCTGTTTGAGATAATCATCGATAAAACCGGTAAGCCCCAGCCAAAGAGTCGCTCCCAACGCGATAATGATGTTGCGGTTAAAAATATCCGACCATAAAACGGTAGAGATGGTTATCGCCGAAAGTATAAGGATACCTCCCATAGTCGGGGTATCCTTTTTGTGCTCATGCATCCGGTCAAGCTGAACGCTGTCGTTCTTGGAGATCTTCTCTCCGATCTTTAATTCTTTAAGTTTGCGGATAACCCAGGGGCCGAGGATGAGGCTTATAAGGAAGGCGGTGATCGCCGCCATCGCCGCGCGGAAAGTTATATAGCGGAAAAGATTAAAGGACGTTACAAACTCTCGCAGCGGATAAAGCAGGATGTAAAGCATGTTAGATCTTAAAAACCTCTTCTAATTTGATGGCGCGTGAACCCTTGACCAATACGATATCCCCTTTGCCGGGCTTCAAACCCAAGAGCAACTCGCGCGCATGAGTCGAATTTTCGCAGGAAAATATTTTCTTATTTCCGGATTTTATATTTTTGCAAGCCTGCCGCGAATGCCTCCCCACTGTTATCAGGCAATCGCAAGCCTCAAGCGCAAGCCTTACCGCGCCGGCGTGGAATTCTTCGGAACCTTTCCCCAACTCCAGCATATCCCCCATGATCATGAACTTACCGGAGGCGCGGATCCCCTTAAGGGCCTCCAAAGCGCACTTTAAAGAAAGCGGGTTGGAATTGTAGGTATCGTCGATAAACCTTATCCCCCCTACCTCTATTAAATTAAGCCTCCCTTTGGGGAATTGGAAATTCTTCAGGCGTTGGGCGATCACCTTGTAATCCAGGCCGAAAATCCGCGCAATAGCGATCGCCTGTAGTGCGTTATGTATATTATAGCTCCCCGAGGTGTTTAATGTAAATTTATATTTTTTGTTGACCACGAAGCGCGTCTTTGCGTTTTTTACCTCCAGGGATGCCCCGCGATAGTCGCTTACAGCGTTAATTCCCGCGCCGATATTAAAACTTAATTTTTCCTTTTTCTTCAGATGCTTAGCCAGGAATTTATCGTCCGAATTCAATACGGCTATCCGCGGCCTTTTCAAATTTTTGATCAAAGAATATTTTTCCCGGTAAACACCGCTTAAACCCTTAAGGAATTCCAGATGCGAAGGCCCGATATTGGTGACCACGCCAATGTTCGGCTCGCAGATCCTGGCCAGATACCCCACTTCTCCGAAATGATTAGTCCCGATCTCTAAGACCGCGCAATCATATGTTTTATCCAGCCCCAACAATGTCT
The DNA here is from genome assembly GCA_026387475.1 of Candidatus Omnitrophota bacterium. Lineage (GTDB taxonomy): Bacteria > Omnitrophota > Gorgyraeia > Gygaellales > Profunditerraquicolaceae > JAPLLM01. The sequence continues at coordinate 9,700 of JAPLLN010000103.1, forward strand.
GCGGCAGGCCGATGTGGTTATTCTTGGTCCCTAAATTCTTTAAAACTTTATATTTAGCCCCCAGGACCCAGGCGATCATATCCTTGCTCGTGGTTTTCCCGTTTGATCCGGTGACTGCGATTACGGGGATATTGAATCTTCTCCTGTTAAACCTCGCGATATCGCCCAAGGCCTTAACCGTATCTTTCACCAGAATAACAGAGACGCTTTTATCAACGTTTAACTTTCTATGCGCGATGATCACCTTCACGCCCTTCTTTATTACTTCGCGGATAAAGTCATGTCCGTCGAACCTCTCGCCTTTTATGGCAATAAAGGCCTCTGCGGATTTTACCGCACGCGAATCGATGGAGACTGACTTGACTTGCGCCCCTCCCGGGCCGCTAATCAATCTTCCGGCAGTTGCCTTCAGTAGATCTTCTACCTTAAACATAGTCTTACTGCTTCCCTGTCGTCGAAATGTATGGTTTTGTCCTTTAAGATCTGATAATTTTCATGGCCCTTTCCGGCCACTAATACCACATCCCCCTCGCCAGCCTTAGCCAAACCTTGTTTTATCGCCTTCAGCCGTTCGGGTATAACGCAATAATTATCCCTCTCGATACCTTTCTTAATATCGCGGATGATACTTAACGGGTCTTCCGAGCGCGGGTTATCGCTCGTGACAATGGCGAAATCCGCCAGCTCCGTAACTACCCTACCCATCTTCGGACGTTTACCGCGGTCGCGCTCTCCTCCGCAGCCAAAAACCACAATAATCTTATTTGCGGATATCTCCCGCAGCGAATTAATTATATTCTTTAGCGCATCCTCGGTATGCGCATAATCGACAAAGACCGAAAAACCGCGCTCCGTGTTTACGCGCTCCAGCCTACCGGGGACTACTCTGAATTCCTCCAGGGCCTCTTTGATCTTATTGAGACCTATCCCCGCCTTCAAAGACCAGGCTATTGCCGCCAGCGCATTGTAAACATTATGTTTACCGATAAGATTTATCCTAAATACGGTTTCTTTACCGCGGTAGACACAATTAAACTGCGTAAAGGAAGTGCCAAACCTAATGTTCTTAGCCGAAACATCCGCAGGCTGATCAATCCCGTAAGTGATCACCTTAGCCCTGGTAAATTTCTTTATCCTGGCGGAATATCTATCGTCATTGTTCAGTACGGCAAACGCCTGACGGGAGAGGCCTTTGAACAATTTGGCCTTAGCCAGGAAATATTTCTTTATTGTCTTGTGGTAATCGAGGTGGTCCTGGGTCAGATTAGTGAAGATCGCGGAGTGAAAATTTATCCCCTCAATTCGCTCCTGATCCAGCGCGTGAGACGAGACTTCCATGACGCAGTAATTTACCTTAGCCTGAAGCATAGAACTTAACATCTGCTGCAAATCGACCGGCCCGGGAGTCGTATTCTTAGAGACAATCACCTTATTATTAAAGCGGTAATTGATCGTCCCGACTACCGCGGATTTCTTTCCGGACCTCTTGAGGACCGCTTCCAGAAGATACGTAATAGTGGTCTTTCCGTTTGTCCCGGTTATACCGGCCACTTTAATTTTATCAGAAGGATTCCCGTAAAACTCTGCTGCCAATTCTCCGAGGAACTTCCGGATATTCTTCACCTTAATGAATTTTGCGCTTTTCGTTTTACGTTTTGCACTTTCGACGCTGTCGCTTAAGACTACCTTCGCCCCTCTTTCTATCGCCTCCCGGATAAACTTATTCCCGTCAGCCTTATTGCCTTTGATAGCCGCAAAGATAAAATCTTTTTTTACGGACTTGGAATTACAGCTTATCCCTCTTACGGGGTAGTACTTATTGATTAATGCTCGTGCTTTCATTTAAAGTAAATCCTCCCGGGCCTGCGGGTCTGGTCTTTAAATACCTGATGACGTCTCCGGCTACATTTTTGAATACGGGCGCTGCGACAACGCCTCCGTAAATGACCGGATGCGGCTCGTCGACCGTGACAATAACAGTGATCAGCGGGTCTTCCGCCGGAGCAAAACCTACGAATGAAGCTACGAATTTATTATGCGAGTAAGTGCCGTTCGGCTCGAGTTTCTGGGCAGTCCCGGTCTTTCCGGCGGCGCTAAACCCTATCAGCTTAGCCATTTTTCCCGTCCCCTCTTCGATAACGCCGGTAAGCATCTTAGTCATGCGCGCCGCAGTATCCGGAGAAATAACCTTACGCTTCACCTGCGGGGAGATCTTTCTGATCGTAATACCGTTCTTGGTTTTTATTTCTTTGACGATATACGGTTTCATCAGCAGCCCGCCGTTAGCAATGACGGACATTGCACTCGCCAATTGAATAGCGGTCACCCCCACCTCCTGGCCAATAGGTATGGCGGCAATGGAGATCTTCGACCAGAGACGCGGCTCTTTAGCAACACCCGAGATCTCCCCAAGCAGGTCAACTCCGGTCTTAGAGCCGAATCCGTATAATTTCATATATTTATAGACTATGTTCGGCCCGAGGATCTGGGCGACTTTGACCGTGCCGATATTGCTCGACTCCTCAATGACCTCGCGGAAAGTAAGCCACCCGTGAGGGACGTGGTCATGAAGAATGTGCGAACCCACGCGATAAGCGCCGTTCTCACAGTAAAACTTATCTCCTTCAGTGACTTTCTTTTCTTCAAGCGCTGCGGAAGCAGTAACGATCTTAAAGACGGAACCGGGCTCGAACATATCCGCGACCGCCCTGTCCCGAGTCTTGTCTTTCGTAACACCGTTAGGGTCGTTTAGATCATAGGTAGGCCTGTTAGCCAGGGCAAGTATCGCTCCGGTGCGCGGGTCCATTACGATTATACTGGCGCCTTTGGCATGATATTTCCTATAAGCCTTATCCAACTCGCGCTCGGCAATATACTGGATGACCTCATCGATGGTCAACACAAGATCATATCCGTCTTTGGGCAGGACCATCTTCTGCCAAAGGTCCAGCCTCTTCTGGCGGGCATCGCGCAAAAATATCGCCCACCCCGGTTCACCTTTAAGGAATTTGTCGTAGTTTAACTCTGTCGCCTCAAGTCCGGTATTATCGAGCCCGGCAAAACCGATGACGTGGCTGGCCAGATAATTATTCGGGTACGTCCTCTTGCTCTCCTTGATAAACCCTAGGCCTCTTATCTTCAGATTCTTGACCGCCTGCGATTCCTCGGGAGAAAGTTTACGCTTGATCCAGACGAAAGATTTCTTGCGGCTAAGCCGGTCCCTTAAATACGCCTGATCCGCTCTTAATATTGACGCGAGTTTGTTTACAGCGCCTTCCTTATCTTTTATTTCATTGGGGGAGGCGTAGAGCGAATCCGCGGCAAGATTTATTGCCTCGGGCCTTAAACTCGAGTCATAAATAGTCCCGCGCAAAGGCTCTAATTCAACAAAGAGGTTATGTTGTTTGTTGGCTAATTCCGAAAGATAGTTGGAGCGGAAGAACTGGATGTAAGAAAGCCGCAGGATAAAAAACAGAAGCAGGGTAAGAAAAACCAGGAATACCGCCTCGCTTTTGGGGCGAGAGTTGCCTATATGCACAATTTATAAAAGTTGGTTGGAACTGATTAAGGGCTTAAAGTCCTTGCCTCGGCCTGGCTCTTAATACCGAAGATCTTGGATAAGAGCGTCTGCCTGCCGGAACTTTCATCTCTTAA
>JAPLLN010000083.1 GCA_026387475.1 Candidatus Omnitrophota bacterium
AGAGGGGAAGAAGCTAAATCTCATTAAAGTCAGCCGCTACGGAGAGACCTTCCTGACAATATACCAGAAGAAAGAGGCTTAAAGATGTGCCAGAGGGCGATTTATCCCGGGACTTTTGACCCGGTTACTTACGGCCATATAGATCTTATCAAAAGGGCGCAGGATGCTTTCTCCGAAGTCCTGGTGGCGGTCGCGCTTAACCCTTATAAGAAGCCTCTTTTCAGCCTAAAAGAGAGGGTGGCGATGCTTAAAAAGGCCACCGCTGATCTTAAGGGTGTAGAGGTAGTCGAGTTTGACGGGTTAGTCGTGGATTTTGCCCGTAAAAATAAATCTAAGGTCTTGATCCGCGGTTTGCGCATGGTCTCGGATTTCGAATATGAATTCCAGATGGCCCTGACCAATAGGAAGCTCGCCCCGGATATCGAAACGATCTTTCTGATGCCGCAGGAGTCGTATAGTTACCTGTCGGCGACACTTTTGAAAGAAGCGGCTTCGCTGGGTGCGAATCTATCCAGTTTTGTCCCGGATTTTGTAGAGAAGGCGCTTAAAGAAAAGCTTAAAAATAGAACGTGAGAATAGATGTAAACCAGATCCCCGTCGAGGAAGTGAGGCTTGCGGAGAAGATAAGCCCCGGAGAGCTGGATCTGGGTACGCAACAGTTGGAATTCTCTTCCCCGGTAGAGGTATTAGCGCGGGTATCTTGTATCACTAACGCCTTGACCGTAAATTTAGAGCTATCCGCTAAGGCGCGTTTCCATTGCAGCCGCTGCCTGGAAGAAGCAGAAATAGTCTTTGAAAAAAAATTCACGCTTAATTATCCGCTAAGCAGATCTGACAGGTTTATCGATTTAAACCCGGATATCAGGGAAGAATTGATCGTCAATTATCCCGTAAAGCTTTTGTGTAAAGCTGACTGCAAGGGCTTGTGCCCTAAATGCGGCAAAAACCTAAACGAAGGAGGTTGCACCTGTGGCTCTACCTAAGAAAAGACATTCCGCGGCGCGCGGACGCAAACGCCGCACGCATTGGAAAATAGCTAAGACTAATCTGATACCCTGCCCGCAGTGCAAGCAGCCAAAGCTTGCCCACCGGGTCTGCCTGATTTGCGGCTATTATGCCGGCAAGCAGGTCATCGAAGTCAAAATAAAGCAAAAGAAAAAGAAGGCAAGATAAGCCATGAAGATAGTCGTTGATGCTATGGGGGGCGATCATGCCCCTGGTGTAGTCGTCGAAGGCGCAGTAGATGCGGCAAGGGAATACAATGCCGAAGTCATTCTGGTCGGCGACGAAGAAAGAATAAAGGCCCTGCTGAAAAAAGCCAAATATACCGGAGATAATATCTCTATACAACCGGCCGCGGAAGTCATTGGCATGGATGAGCCTGCTGCTACTAGTATCCGGCGCAAGAGGCAGTCTTCCATCGTCGTCGGGGTAAACCTGGTCAAGGAAGGTAAGGCCCAGGCATTCTTCAGCGCGGGAAATACCGGAGCCGTTGTCTGCGCAGGCACTTTAGGCCTCGGTCTTTTGCCCGGAATTGAACGGCCGGGGATCGCTATCGTAACTCCGACCTTGAAGGGCGCTTCTCTTATCGTTGACGTGGGCGCAAATATTGACCCCAAGCCTACCCAGCTTTTACAATACGGTTTGATGGGCGCTGCCTACATGCGCCATATCTTAAACCGTGAGAATCCTAAGGTGGGGCTTTTGAATATCGGCGAAGAAGAGGCTAAGGGAACGGGATTTATCAAGGAAACCTTTGAACTTCTTGAAAAGAGCAAGTTGAATTTTGCCGGGAATATCGAGGGCAAAGACCTCCTTTCCGGAAAGTGCGATGTCATCGTTTGCGACGGATTTATCGGTAATATCGCGCTCAAGGTTTTAGAGAGCGCGGCTGAAACTATGCAGATATTCCTAAAAAGGCATCTGCTTAGTAGTGTTTTCGGAAAGATCGGGCTGCTATTTTTAATGCCTAGCTTAAAGCGCCTTAAGAAAGACCTTGATTATGCCGAATACGGCGGAGCGCCGCTTCTGGGCGTAAACGGAGTGGTCATCATCGGCCACGGACGCTCCAATAAGCGGGCTATAAAGAACGCCATCCGTGTCGCTAAAGAAGAAGTCGAGCGACAATTCAACGAAAAAATATTAGAAGCTATAAGGACTGCATGAAAAAAGTAGGCATAATCGGTTTAGGTGAATATCTGCCGAAGAGGGTCTTGACCAACGCTGAACTTGAGAAGATGGTCGATACCTCCGACGAGTGGATTACTACGCGCACCGGGATCAAAGAACGCCGGATAGCCGCGGATAGCGAAGCCACCTCTGATATGGCTTTAATCGCCGCCAGAGAGGCTCTGGAACAGGCAAAATTAAAACCGCTGGAGCTTGACCTGATCATCGTTGCTACCATTACCCCGGATATGCCTCTTCCTTCTACGGCTTCTATTTTACAGAACGCGCTGGGCGCCAAGCATGCGGTGGCATTTGATATCTCCGCAGCCTGCGCCGGTTTTGTTTATGCCTTATCCATCGCCCAGCAATTTATCGCCCGCGGCTCTTACAGAAATGCCCTGGTCATCGGGGCGGAAAAACTCTCGTCAGTTACGGACTGGAAGGACAGGAATACCTGCGTATTATTCGGCGACGGAGCGGGGGCTGCGGTCTTATCCGAAGTGCACTCCGGCGGGATATTATCCACTTATTTAGGTTGCGACGGATCTAAAACGGAATTATTAAATCAGCCCGCGGGTGGTTCAAGAAAACCGGCAACGGCCAAGACGCTCGAAGCCCGGGAACATTATGTGAAGATGCAGGGGAACGAACTTTTTAAGATCGCGGTCAAGACCATGACGGAGGCCGCGGAGACTGTTTTAAAACAAGCCGGTTTGACATTCAAGGATGTAGATCTGATCATTCCTCATCAGGCGAATGCCAGAATAATCTTAGCGGTTGGAAAAAAGTTAGGCATTGATGAAGAGAAGATATTCTTAAACATCGAAAAACACGGAAATATTTCTTCCGCCTCCACGGTTACGGCTCTGGTTGAAGCAGTGCGCAGCGGCAGGGTGAAGAAGGGCGATATCATCCTGCTGGATGCTTTCGGAGCCGGTTTGGTCTGGGGGGCGTGTGTAATTAAATGGTAGCTTATTTATTCGCCGGCCAGGGTAGCCAATATATAGGTATGGGAAAAGACCTTTATGAGGCTTTCCCGAAAGCGCGCGAAGTCTTTGATATTGCCGATAAGACCCTGGGTTTTTCTTTAAGCAAGCTTTGTTTTGAAGGCCCGCAGATAGAATTAACTAAAACCAATAATTCCCAACCGGCAATTCTTACCGTAAGTATCGCGGCCTTAAGGTCAGGTAAATTTCCCCAAGCAGGTTTTACTGCCGGGTTAAGTTTAGGCGAATATTCGGCATTAGTTGCGTCCGGCGCCGTCAGTCTTGAAGAAGCCCTTCTTCTGGTGAGGAAGAGAGGCGAGTTTATGGAGGAAGAGGCGCGTAAGAGGCCGGGGAAGATGCTTTCGATCATCGGTTTAAGTAAGGATGCGGTTAATCAGGTCTGCGCCGAAGCCCACACCGAAATCGCCAATTTGAATTGTCCCGGCCAGATCGTTATTTCAGGAGGCCCTGCCGAGATCCAGAAAGCGCTTGAGTTAGCCAAGGCTAACGGCGCCCGGCTGGCGATACCTTTGGAAGTAAGCGGTGCGTTCCATTCTTCGTTTATGCAGGCTGCTGCGGTAAAATTAGCGGCAGAGCTTGAGAAGATCAAGATAAAAGACCCGGTAATACCCGTGGTGAGCAATGTCACGGCTAAGCCGGTTTCATCGGCTAAAGAGATAAAAGATAACCTGGTCAAGCAGGTTGCTTCCAGCGTGCTCTGGGAAGACTCAATGCGCTTCATCCTTAGCCAGGGTATCACCCAGTTTTATGAATTTGGG
>JAPLLN010000040.1 GCA_026387475.1 Candidatus Omnitrophota bacterium
CTTAAGAGAATCAGAGGCATTTTTAGTCCTTGCCTGTGGCCTGGGTGCCCAGTCAGTTAAGGACAATGACCGTCTGGGCCTGGCAATAATTCCCGCTCTTAACACGGTTTTCGGCGCAGTGATGGATGCGCAGGGTAATTTCGTCGAGAAATGCTCGCTCTGCGGCGAGTGCGTTCTCGATGTGACCGGAGGGATCTGTCCGGTGACCTTATGCGCTAAAGGCCTTTTAAACGGGCCTTGCGGCGGGATGAATAAAGGTAAGTGCGAGGTGGATAAGGATAAAGATTGCGCCTGGGTTTTGATATACCAGGAATTAGAGAAGAGAAAAAAGCTCAATCAGATCAAAGAGATACAGCAGCCCAAAGATTACAAGAAATCAACTAAGCCCCATAAGTTAGTAGCCTCTAAATAGATGAGTCAGCTTCCTTATAGCGAAAAAGTCATGGATCATTTTTCCAATCCGCGCAATGTCGGCGAGATCCCCGATGCCAGCGGTGTCGGCACCGTCGGAAATCCCGTCTGCGGTGACGTAATGAAGATGTTCTTGAAAATCGAAAACAACATCATCGTCGATGTTAAGTTTAAGACCTTTGGCTGCGGAGCGGCGGTAGCGACGAGCTCAATGGTGACCGAGATGGTCAAAGGTAAGTCTATCGACGAGGCATTGAAGATTTCTAATAAGGCGGTAGCCGAAGCCTTGGGGGGCCTGCCTCCGGTCAAGATGCACTGTTCAGTGCTGGCAGAAGAGGCCTTGCGCTCGGCGCTTAAGGATTATTTCACAAGACAGGGTAAACCCGTACCCTTCGAAGACAAGGGGCACGAGCATCACGGGGAAAAGTGCCTGTAACCATGTTGACAAAGCGCGCTATACGTAGTAAAATTCTCTTGAAACTAAACATACAGAAGGAGGAAAACCGCGACCGAAAAAGTCAGGTTATTAAAAACAAGCTTTTCAGGACTAAGGTTTTTAAAAAAGCGAAAAACGTGATGTTTTACATCGCGCTCAAAGGTGAAGTAAATACAGAAGAGATGATCAAGGAAGCTAAAAAACAAGGAAAAACAGTCACTGTCCCGGTCTGCTGCAGGGATAGCTTTACTTTAAGGCCGTGCATATTGGATGACCACGCAAGGCTAAAACTCGGACCTTACGGCGTACACGAACCCGTAGAGGAGAAGTGCGTCCGCCCGTCCGACCTGGACCTGATTATCGTTCCGGGGCTGGCTTTTGATAAAAAAGGCAACCGTTTAGGCCGCGGTAAGGGTTACTATGACCGTTTTCTTGCCAAGCTTCCAGCGGATACCACGTCCGTCGGATTAGCGTTCGATTTTCAGATCTTACCTTCTGTCCCCACCACAGAGCACGACGTCAGCGTCACCAAAGTAGTTTCCAATTAATCAATAAGTAAAAAATCAGAGTTGTAGTCCAATAAGGAGGCAGTCTATCATGTTGACTATTATCGTCGCATTAGGGGTTGCTGTTGTGGCAGCCGGCGCAGGGTATTTTATGCGCAAATATTTAGCCGAGAAGAAAATACAGGACGCGGAATCGCAAGCAGAGCATATTTTAGAACAGGCGAGAAAAGAGGTCCAGGATAAGCGCCGCGAGGGGGAGTTGGAGGCTAAGGACCTCTTGTACAGGATGCGCCAGGATTTCGAGCGCGAGACCAAAGATAGGCGCGCGGAGATCTCCAATATGGAGAAGAGGCTAGCCCAGAAAGAGGAGAATATCGACCGGCGCCTGAATCTTCTGGAGCAGAAAGAAAAAGAGATCGAAGGGAAGCACGAGAATGTAAGAAAACAGGAAGAGCTGATCAAGGCAAAAGATGTTCAATTGCACACCTTGATCGCCGAGGAGAAGGAGAGGCTGCAAAAGATATCATCCCTTTCCGCGGAAGAGGCTAAGCAGATATTATTGAGCCGGCTTAACGAAGAGCTTACCAACGAAAAGGCGTTAGCCATCAAGAGAAACGAAGAGGATCTGCGCAGTGCCTCGGATAAGAAGGCCAGAGAGATAATCAGCCTCGCCATACAGCGGTGCGCCGCGGAACATACCGTAGAGACAACGGTTAGCGTAGTCACTCTGCCTAACGATGAGATGAAGGGCCGGGTCATCGGCCGCGAAGGAAGGAATATCCGCGCGCTGGAAATGGCTACGGGCGTAGATGTCATCATCGACGATACCCCGGAAGCGGTGACCTTGTCCGCTTTTGATACTGTGCGCAGAGAGATCGCCCGTTTAAGCCTTGAGAAACTTATCTCCGACGGAAGAATCCATCCGGGAAGAATAGAAGAGATCGTGGAGAAGACCAAAAAAGAGATGGACGAGAAGATCCGCGAAGAGGGCGAGCGCGTGGCTTTTGAGGCCGGAGTGAACGGCCTGCATCCGGAGCTGATCAAGCTGCTCGGCCGCTTGAAATACCGCACCAGTTTCGGCCAGAACGCGATGCAGCACTCCAAAGAAGTGTCTTTTCTGCTGGGAGTTATGGCTTCCGAAATGGGGCTGGATTTTAAACTCGGCCGGCGCATCGGGCTTTTGCACGATATCGGCAAAGCCGTCGATCATCAGGTTGAGGGAACGCACGCTAAGTTAGGCGCGGACTTGGCTAAAAAATATAATGAGAGCCCGGAAGTGGTGCACGCGATAGAGGCTCATCATGAAGAAGCCGAGCCGCATAGCGTATATGCGGTTATGGCTGTGGCAGCGGACGCGATAAGCGCCGCCCGGCCCGGCGCAAGGCGCGAAACGCTGGAGACGTACATCAAGCGTTTGGAGAAACTTGAATCTATTGCTAACGCCTTTAAAGGAATAGAGAAATCTTTCGCCATTCAGGCGGGACGCGAGATACGCGTCATCGTGCAGCCGGAGAAGATCTCCGATGCCGAGGCGGTAAATCTTTCGCGCGAGATCCGCAAGAAGATAGAAGAGGGGATGGAGTATCCGGGACAGATCAAGGTCACGGTCATCCGCGAGACCAGGTCCATAGAGTACGCAAAATAAATGAAAATACTATTTGCCGGAGACATAGTCGGTAAACCGGGCCGGGACGCTATAAAGGCGCTCCTTCCCGGCTTAAAGAAAGAATACGCGCTGGATTTTGTCATTGCCAATGCCGAGAACTCCGCCGGAGGCTCGGGTATTACGCAAAAGACAGCGGATGAGCTCTTTGCTTCCGGGGTCAATGTCATTACCTCCGGAGACCACATCTGGAAGAAGGCCGAGATAATCGAGCTTATCAACAGAGAAGAGCGGATCATCCGGCCGGTGAATTTTCCCGCCGGTGTACCCGGAAGCGGCGCGGGGATTTTTAAGGTGAATAATAAAAAAGTCGGTGTGATCAATGTCAACGGCCGGGTTTTTATGGAGCCGTTAGAGTCTCCTTTTACGACTACTCTGGCCGCGGTTGAAAAGCTGGCTAAAGAAACCAATATTATTATCGTAGATATCCACGCGGAAGCGACCTCTGAAAAAGTGGCTTTAGGCTGGTATCTCGACGGCAAAGTATCGGCCGTAATGGGGACGCATACGCATATCCAGACCGCGGATGAAAGGATCTTGCCGCAGGGTACAGCGTATATCACCGACGTAGGGATGGTCGGGCCGTATGATTCCGTGATCGGGCGAAATGTCAAAGATGTGTTAGATAGGTTTATTCTCCAGCTACCCATTAAGTTCGCAGTAGCGGAGTCCAATATTAAACTCTGCGGGGCAGTAGTGGATGTTGACGATAGAACGGGCAAAGCGAAGTCGATAATAAGGGTGCAGAAGAGCTTAGATGGATAAATCACAAACTAAGATATTTTGGTCATTGTTTATTGTTTGTAGTTTGATGCTTGGCGCTTGGAATTTAACCTACGGCCAGGGCGATGACCTTGAATTATCTATCGACGTCAATTCCGCAACCACTCCCTTGCCGGATATTTATAAACCGAATATCGATTTGAGCGGCCGCGGGTTTAACCGCGACGCTACCTGGCCGCAGACTCTTGCCGCGGAAGAAGTCATCAACGCCTGGGAAAAGGGTGTGGGGTTAAATAATACCTACCGCATGCAATATAATCTTTGGGAGATAAGCCAGACCAGGGACGCCGAGACCCGCGATAAACTGCGCGCCAATTATGAAGGAGTGATCAAGAAGATCAGCGACGCTAAGGGGAGGGTTATCTTGAACTTATTCGGGATGCCTGCAGGTTTAGGCAAGGCGCTGGATAAAAAGAGTTCGTTCAAAGATTTCAGGGTCTTTAAGGCGTACGTTAAAGATGTCATCCGGTATCTAAGCTGCGAAAAAAAATATAATATCTGGTATGAGGTATGGAATGCCCCGGACCTCGACGATTTCTTCCTGGGGAGGCAGCAGGATTATTTACTGATGTACCGGGCTGTCGCCGAAGCGGCTAAGGAACTTAAACGGGAGACAGGCGTCAGTATTCCCGTGGGCGGGCCTTCGGTAAGCGCCTGGTTCAGGGATACCGAAGGAGTGAATACCGCGCTGACCCCGGAGCGCAGCCTTATTTACGCCTTGATCAAATATTGCTACAGTTATCATCTGCCGCTCGATTTTATATCCTGGCACGGATATTCTAGTAACCCCAAGCACGATCAGGAGCGGACGGTTTACAGAAAAGACGCGATCAGTCTCATCCGGGACTGGCTTACTTATTTCCGCTTTGACCGTAATACCCCGCTTATCGTGGACGAATGGAATTTTGACCGCAACACCAACCTCCTCACCGAGAGATCGGAAGACTCGTTTATCGCGGCAAGCTTTATACCCGCCAGGATCAAGGGGATGTCTGACGCGGGGCTAAGCAGCCAGGTATATTTTGCCCTGGAGGATTTTGAAAATAAGAACGAAGGTGTCATCAGGAATATCGGGGCATTTTATTTTACTCCCGACCGCCTGGGTTATAAGGGGGGTGCTAAGCTGGCATTCAATGTGTTTATTATGCTCGATCGCTTAGGCAGGGATATGTTTCCCGCAAGCATATCCGACGAGTTCTGTCAGGCGATAGCCTCTAAGTCGGAGAATACAATCACTGTTTTGGCCTATAATTATCTCGACCCGGATATCGCGCGCAACTACCTTTCTAAAAATATCGCCGGGCTTAACAGCGCGCAGATCAGGTCGCTCTTAGATATCGTAAAAAGCGATAAGTTGCAGAAGATATTGCAGGGAGAGCAGCCCATCTCTGCTTTGAATTCGGGAGCGAAGGTTAGGTCTATGCTCGAAGAGGCGCGCAGGCTTAATGAGCTGGTCAAGAAATTATCCGCCGCGCCCCGCCGGGTAAAACTTAATTTTAAAAATTTAAAAGGCGAATACGCCTTGGAGGAATATAAAGCAGACTCATCGTGCAAGAAAGACTGTAATTTTGTTCCGGATTCAAGCAAAGATATCTCGGCTCAAGGCAGCTGGGAAGAAGATATGGCCCTCGAGCCGTATTCCGTGCATTTGATCGTATTAAGGGCCAAGCCTAAGTCAGCAGAGCCGGCAAATAACGCAGAGGCGCCCAAAAAAGAAGAAGCGAAGTAGGTTATGCCGCAGAATTCCACGGATCTATTTTCAAATCAGGCGGTCTTTAAGCAGGCCCGGCATATTTTTACTGTCTCGGAGATCACCCAGGATATCAAAATGATCCTGGAGAATACCTTTTCCGAGGTCTGGGTCGAAGGAGAGGTGTCGAATTTGCGGCCCTCTTCATCCGGCCATGTTTATTTTTCTCTTAAAGATAAAGAGGCGGTATTGTCGGGGGTTATTTTCAGCCGCACTGCCGCGCAGATAAAATTTAAATTAGAGGACGGGCTGAAGGTAATCTGTTTCGGCAAGATCGACGTATATCCGCCGCGCGGAAACTATCAGCTGATCATTGAGAAGGTCGAGCCCAAGGGGATAGGCGCTCTTCAGCTGGCATTAGAGCAGCTGAAAACGAAACTGGAGAAAGAAGGGTTATTTTCTCCCGGGCATAAACGGCCGCTTCCGTATCTGCCGTCGAGGATCGGGGTGGTCACTTCCCTGTCGGGGGCTGCGATCAAAGATATTTTAAAGGTTCTGGACAGGCGCTTTAGCGATATCCGCGTAGTGATCAACCCGGCAAAGGTCCAGGGTGACGGCGCCAAGGATGAGATCTCCCAGGCAATAGAAGATTTTAATTTATTTAACAAAGGCGTTGCTTTAGAAGAGCGCATTGAAGTCTTGATCGTCGGCCGCGGAGGCGGGAGCATCGAAGACCTCTGGGCCTTTAACGAAGAGGCTGTCGCCCGGGCGATCTTTGATTCCCAGATCCCGGTTATCTCCGCCGTGGGGCATGAGCGGGATGTGACTATCGCTGACCTTGTGGCGGATGTGCGCGCGGCTACTCCTTCGGTAGCGGCGGAGCTGGTGGTCCCGGAGAAAGAAGCCTTGCGCGAAGAACTGGCGGATCTAAATCAGGGCCTCTTTACCGCTATGCGGCATATTTTAGAATTGCTTAGCCAGGAGTTGGCGAGCGGAGTAAGAAAGCTCGCCCTGCTTAATCCGGCAGCTTTGCTAAAACAGCATCAGGAAAGGATCGCGGACCTGGCCCGGCAGATCTACGTGCGCGCCGGCCACTTTTTTAAATTAAGAGAAGTGGCATTTAAGTCCGCGGTAGAAAAACTTTCTTCCTTAAGCCCGCTGAATATTTTATCCCGGGGCTACAGTATCACTTTTAAAGCCGACGGCGCGATCATCAAAGACTCCGGAAGCGTAAAGGCGGGAGACAGGATAAGGACCCGGCTGGATAAGGGCGAGATCGTCAGTAAAGTAGAGGAGGCATAAATGGCAGAAGTCAAATTTGAGGAAGCATTAAAGAAGCTGGAGAAGATCGTGGTGGACCTGGAGCAGGGAGACTTATCTCTGGACGAGGCTTTAAAAAAATACCAGGAAGGCATCGAGCTCTCGCGCGTCTGTTCCCAGAGGCTGGAGAGCGCCAAGAAAAAGATAGACGTGCTTACTAAAAATAAAAAAGGCGAGTTTGAATTAAAGCCTTTGGATGAAAGCAAGATCGAGGACTGATGTTTTTAGAGCGCATTAATTCACCGCAAGATATAAAAGCCCTGAAGCCCGAGGAATTGAAAACCCTGGCTTCCGAAATACGCCTGCGTATGGCCCAGGTAGTCTCGCGTAACGGCGGGCACCTTGCCTCCAGCCTGGGCGCGGTAGAATTAATCCTCGCTCTGCACTATTGTTTTAACACCCCTAAAGATAAGATCATCTTTGACGTAGGGCATCAGTCTTACGCGCATAAGATACTTACCGGCCGCAATATTAATTTTGAGACCCTGCGCCAGTACGGAGGCTTAAGCGGTTTTCCGTCGAAAGACGAGTCCGAATTCGACCCCTTTACTACGGGGCATAGCTCAACCGCGGTCTCTCTGGCCTTGGGGTTGGCCTGCGCCCGCGACTATCTTTCCCCCGAAGACCATTTTAAAGTGATCGCGGT
Organism: Candidatus Omnitrophota bacterium; assembly: GCA_026387475.1. Classification (GTDB taxonomy): domain Bacteria; phylum Omnitrophota; class Gorgyraeia; order Gygaellales; family Profunditerraquicolaceae; genus JAPLLM01. The sequence goes on from JAPLLN010000040.1 coordinate 7,456, forward strand.
CATCGGGGACGGCTCTTTAAGCGGAGGCCTCTGCTTCGAGGGCTTGAATAACGCGGGGCATTTAAAAAAAGATATGCTGGTCGTGTTAAACACCAATGAATTAAGCATCTCTCCTAATTCCGGGGCGTTAAGTATTTATCTTAATAAGATCATCTCTATGCCTATCTATAACCGTTTTAAGGAATCTCTGGAGCATTTTGCCGAATCACGCCTTCCTAAAGGGAGCCGGTTGGTAAAACTGGCCAATAAATTCGAAGAAGGCTTAAAAGGCCTTTTTGTCCCCGGGATGCTCTTCGAAGAGCTGGGTTTCCGCTATTTCGGGCCGTTCGACGGACACGATATGGGCCTACTGATACATACGATCAAGAATATCGCTAATTTTAAGGGGCCTTTATTGCTGCACGTGGTCACAAAAAAAGGAAAAGGATACGCCCCCGCGGAAAATGAACCGGTGCGTTTTCACGGCACCGGCCCATTTGAGATCGATTCCGGGGCGCTAAAATCTAAAGCGCAGGACTCCCAGACCTTTACCGGAGTCTTCAGCGAAAAACTTCTTAATTTAGCCAAGTCCGATAAGAAGATCGTCGCTGTGAGTGCTGCTATGTCCGAAGGGACCGGCTTGGATAAATTCCGCGATAATTTTCCCCAGAGGTTTTTTGATGTAGGCATTGCCGAAGAACACGCGGTAGTATTTGCCGCAGGCTTAGCCCGCGCAGGGCTAAAACCGGTGGTAGCCGTTTATTCCACATTTTTACAGAGGGCTTATGATGAGATCATGGAAGCACTCGCCCTGCAGAATTTAGGGGTAGTCCTGGCAGTCGACCGCGCCGGCATAGTCGGGGAAGATGGAGTCACGCATCAGGGTATTTTTGACATCGCGTTTCTCATGACTATCCCCAATATGACTATTTTAGCGCCTTCTAACGGCAAAGAGTTGGAAGAGATGCTGGAGTTTGCGCTAACGCTGAATACCCCGGTAGCTATACGTTATCCCAAAGATAAAGTCATGACTTTGCCCAGCCTGCCCGCCGGTGGAAAGATCCAAAACGGAAAGGCAAGGGTATTAAAAGACGGAGATGATTTTGTGCTGATCGCCCTGGGGAGCATGGTCAATCCTGCATTTGAGGCGGCAAGCCTGTTGGAGATGTCCGGTTTATCCGGTACAGTAATTGACGCGCGTTTTGCCAAGCCCCTGGATAAAGAATTGTTTAGAGCCAGGGCTCGGGCTACAAAATTTATTTTTAGCGCGGAAGAGGGGATTATCGACGCTGGTTTCGGGAGCGCCGTAGAAGATTGCCTCGGTAAGCCGGTGGTGAAATTCGGCTTACCCTGCGAATTCATCGCGCACGGGAAAAGAAGCGTTATCTTAGATAAATTTGCATTGACGGCTGCGGGAATTGCCGATAGGATAAAGAGCGTATGCCGAAGATAAATATCAACCGCGAAAAATGTAAGGGGTGCCTTCTCTGCATAAGCGTCTGCCCTAAGCAGATGATCAAGCAGGACCCTGCATTAAATAAGAAAGGCGTTAAGCCGGTTAAGTTCGAGGGCGGAGCGGATTGCATTGGGTGCGCTATGTGCGCGGTCATCTGCCCCGATAGTTGTATTGAGGTATTCAAAGAAGAATGAGCAAAAATAAAATATTGATTTCGGGAAACGAAGCTATTGCCGAGGGCGCTATGCGGGCAGGGTGCGATTTCTATGCCGGGTATCCGATCACTCCGCAGAATGAGCTGATAGGGTATCTTGCTAAACACATGCCTGAAAGAGGGAAGGTCTTTATTCAAGCGGAGTCGGAATTAGCCGCTATAAATATGGTCTTCGGCGCGTCTGCAGCCGGGGCGCGCTCCTTGACTTCATCATCAAGCCCGGGAGTGAGCCTGAAACAAGAGGGCATATCTTATATCGCGGGAGCTGATCTTCCGGCGGTAATCGTGAATATTCAGCGCGCAGGCCCCGGCCTGGGGAATATCTGGCCGGCGCAGTCGGATTATTTTCAGGCGACCCGCGGAGGCGGGCACGGAGGCTACCGGTTGATCGTTCTTGCCCCGGCATCGGTGCAGGAGTGTTATGATTTTATGTTCGACGCCTTTGATCTGGCGGATAAATACCGCAACCCAGTAATGATTTTAGGGGACGGGCTATTAGGCCAGATGATGGAACCATTAGAAATCAAAAATCAAAAATCAAAAATCAAAAATTATAAAAAACCTTGGGCGCTTACCGGTTGTAAGGGCAGAGAGCCGAATATCGCCAAGTCGTTTTATATGATCGAAGGCGATCTGGAGGAATCAAATCTCCGCCAGCAGAAAAAATATAAGTTGATCCAGCAGAAAGAAGAACGCTGGGAAGAATATCTTGTTGATGACGCCAAAATAATCCTGGTGGCTTACGGATCTATGGCGCGCATAGCCAAGGGTGCCGTAAATAGGTTAAGAGAAAAAGGGAAAAAAGCCGGGTTGATCCGTCCGATGACGCTCTGGCCTTTTCCCAAAAAGGCTTTTACCAAACACCTGGCGCCTAAAATCAAATATTTAGTAGTTGAGATGTCTTATGGTCAGATGTTGGAGGATGTTTTGTTAACGGTCAACGGTA
>JAPLLN010000099.1 GCA_026387475.1 Candidatus Omnitrophota bacterium
TGTAATTCCTGCAAAGAAGAATTCATTGATGTTAAGGTTATAGAGAAATTTTCCGCGTATATCGCTACCGAGGGCACAGATGCCTGGTTTAAGCGGGAGTTAAAGGATTTAATCCTCGCGGGGCTCAAATGCCCGCATTGCGGAGCGCAGGATTTCTCCAAAGGAAATGATATCATCGATGTCTGGTTTGATTCCGGGGTGAGCCATCAGGCGGTATTGAAAAAAAGAAAAGAGCTGGGAGGTACGCCCTGCGCTTTATATCTCGAGGGTTCTGACCAGCACCGCGGATGGTTCCAGTCATCTTTAATTCCTTCGATGGCCATCGACGGTAAACCTCCGTATAAAGCGGTGCTTACTCACGGACATGTCGTGGATAACGACGGCCGGAAGATGTCCAAATCATTAGGTAATGTCATTTCGCCTTTTGACGTGATCAAGGTTTATGGCGTGGATATTCTAAGGCTATGGGTAGCTTCAAGCGATTACAACGAAGATATTCGCATCTCCAAAGAAATACTTTTGCGCCTGGCCGAGGCCTACCGCAAAATAAGAAATACCATGCGTTTTATGTTGAGTAACCTCAATGATTTTAATCCGGATACGGATAAGATCGATTATCCGTCTTTACGAAGTATCGATAAATGGATACTCGGCAGGCTTTGTGCAGTCGTTGCCGCGGTCGAGAGCGCTTATGATAATTTTGAGTTCCACAAGGCCTATAAAGGTATTTATGATTTCTGTAACGTCGACCTCTCTATGTATTATCTGGATATGGCCAAGGGGAGGCTCTATACTGCCGGCGCAAAATCAATTGAACGCCGTAGCGCGCAGACTGCGATCTATGAGGCGCTTGACGCATTAATAAGGATGATGTCGCCCATACTCGTATTTACCGCGGAGGAGGCCTGGCAGTATATCCCGAAACAGAAAAGAGATTCCTCCGTCGCCAGCGTCCATCTTTTGGAGTGGCCAAAACTCAATAAAGAGTACAAAGAAAGTCCACTCCAAGCGGTGATCGATCTGATCCCGCAGGCGGCTAAGGTTTTGGAGGAATTGCGCGCCAGCGGTGCTATAGGTAGCTCTTTCGACGCCAAAATAAATCTATTGACAAAAGACCCCGAGAGGTATACATTTTTAACAAGCTTGAAAACAGAACTCTGCGAGATTTTCAAGGTTTCTCAAGTGGAAGTGAAAAATGAGGGCACTGCGGAGGTAGCGATAAGCGCTCTTAAGGCAGACGGCGATAAATGCGTGCGCTGCTGGAACTACTTTCCGGTCCTCGGGTCGGATGCAACGCATCCCGGACTCTGCGATAACTGTTTGAAGGCGATAGGGGGTAAATAAACGTGAAAAATAAATTAAGCAAGAAAGAATTAGGCGAATTCAAGAAGCTCGTCTTAAAGAAAAAAGAAGAGATCCTCGACGATATAAAGCATATTTCCGACGATACCCTTAAGAAATCACAGAAGGAAGCCTCCGGTGACATATCGGGGTATACTTACCATATGGCGGATGTTGCAACGGATTCTTACGACCGCGAATTTTCGCTGGGGCTGGCTTCCAATGAGCGCAAATTCATCTATGAACTGGATGACGCGCTAAAGAGAATAGAAGAAGGGACATTCGGAGTCTGCGAAGACTGCAAGGCCCTCATCGCCAAGAACAGGTTAAAGGCGGTACCTCACACGCGCCTCTGCGTCAAGTGCCAGGAGAAGAGGGAGAAGAAATAACTCTTTCTTTTTCGCGATGATCCTGATCATCGTTTTCCTTATCCTTTCCTTAGACCAATTAAGCAAATACATAATCGTCCACAATCTGCAGCCCGGCCAGTCTATCCCGGTTATAAAAGGGATATTCTATATTACACTGGTGCAGAATCGGGGCGCGGCCTTCGGCGTTCTAAAAAACCAGTTGCCGGTATTTATCATCACCGCGCTGGTTGCGATATTTTTAATAATATCGGCTCTGAAGAATAAACGGTATAAGGCGATATACGCGTTCGCCTTGGCCTTGATATTGTCCGGCGCTATAGGGAATCTTATCGATCGGATCTTTTTAGGTTATGTGGTTGATTTTCTGGATTTTCGCGTCTGGCCCGTCTTTAATGTCGCGGACAGCGCCATTACAATAGGAGCGGTGATATTGGGTTGGTCCGTACTGTTTGAAAAAAATGTTTCCTGAAATCTGTAAAATAGGCCCGTTTACCATTTACTCCTACGGTTTGATGCTGGTCGCCGCATTTAGCGTGGGCACTTTTTTTGCCGCCAGGGAGGCTAAGAGGCAGGGCCTTTCGCCTGACCTCATCTTTAACCTGACATTCATCGCCTTTATTTCCGGTATTATCGGTAGCCGCCTATTTTTCGTAGTTGAAAATTTAGATGCTTATTTAAATAATCCGCTGGAGATAATCATGCTCCAGCACGGCGGGTTATCCTGGTTCGGGGGTTTGATCCTCGGCTCTATCTCGGGATTAGTTTTCTTAAAAATAAAAAAGGCGCCGGTTCTAAATCCTCTCGATATACTTGCCCCGTACATAGCGCTGGCGCAGGCAGTGGGGAGGGTGGGTTGTTTTTTAAACGGCTGCTGCGGCGGGACGATCTTTAACGGTATCCCGGTCCAACTGGTTTCTTCGGTTTTGCTCCTGGTCATATTTTTCGCCTTAAGGTTTATGCTTAGACGGCCGCATCTGACCGGCCAAATAATCCTGACTTATCTTTTGTTGTATTCGGTCAAAAGATTTTCTATTGAGTTCTTCCGCACGGATAACCCCGTAATCTGGGCAAGGTTTACTCTTTTCCAGATACTTAGCGCGGTACTTTTTATCTTTTCCGCAGTCTCCCTAACCTTGCTCAAACTAAGAAAGAAATAACATGCAGGAGTATAAAATAGAAATCACATCCGAGCAATCCGGAAAGCGCCTTGATGTCTGCCTTATGGGATATTTTAACAGGGTAAATTCCGGGCTCTCACGCACTACCTTGCAGAAAATTATCCAGGAGGGAGGAGTAAGGTGCGCGGGCGTTACTCTCGATAAACCGCATCATAAAGTAAAGGCCGAGGATATTATCGCTGTCAGCGTCGAGGACAAGAAATCCGCTGATCTTAAAGCGGAGAATATCCCGTTAGAAGTTGTTTACGAAGATGCGGATCTGGCTGTTGTCAATAAACCCGTGGGTTTGGTGGTGCATCCCGCTCCGGGGAACGCGGAACACACCCTGGTAAACGCGCTCCTGCACCGTTTCAAGAAATTATCCGATATAAATCCCGGCCGCCCCGGGATCGTGCACCGCCTGGATAAAGAGACCTCCGGCTTGCTGGTCATCGCTAAAAATAATGCCAGCCACCTGAATTTAGCCAGGCAATTCGCAAAACATTCCATCGATCGTGTTTACGTAGCCATAGTAAAGGGGAGGATGGAGTTTGACGAGAATGTCATCGAGGCGCCCATCGCGCGGCATCAGTTCAAGAGGAAGAATATGGCGGTAAGTTACGCGGATAATTCCAAGTACGCCAAGACTTATTACCGCGTTTTAAAGCGCGTTAAGGATTTTTCTCTTCTGGAATTAAAGCCCTTTACCGGCAGGACGCATCAGCTGCGCGTGCATTTGAAATTCATCGGCCATCCTATATTAGGGGATACAAAATACGGGACCAAGGACGATTTCGGACGCCTGGCGCTGCACGCCTTGTCCATAGGTTTTAATCATCCCGGGAGCGATAAACCGGTGAATTTTGTTTCAAAGGCCCCCAAAGAGTTCGAAAGTTTCCTTAAGAAAAATACTTGATTTTTCCTTAACCTCTTGATATAGTAAAAGTAACAAATGTCTTAAAAAGGGTCATAAATTATTCTAATAGGAGGAAGGTAATGAATAAAGCCAAGGTTCCGGTAATCGTTTTAGTTGTTTTAGCTATTGTCGGTCTGATTTTAGCGGGCGCCGGGTTTTATCTATATCAAAAAGAGCGCGCCAGAGGCAATACGCTTCAGGAGCAGCTCGATGATCTGAATACCAAGCAGCGCATCATAGAAAACAGGCTGGAAGACTCCAAGAAGATGATCGACGGGCTTCAGACGGAGTTGAAGAGCGCGAAGCTGCAGATAGATACTTTAGCCGGACAATTGCAGGAAGAAAAATCTTCCCGCGAACAGGCAAGCAAGCAATTGGAACAATTGAAAGCCGACCTTGAGCAGCAGAATAACCTGCGCGCCGATCTGGAATCTAAACTTAATACCGCGCAAGATGACGTAAAGAAGGCTCAAGATAACCTCGCCAGTTTGGAATCGCAGAAGAAGGACCTCGAATCCAAGGTCAAGGAATTGGAAGCGAGGACGAAGAATGTGGAATTAGGAAAGATCGTGGTTAATTCTGATCAGGCAGAGGCAAAAGCCGCACCTAAAAAAGAAGAAAAGTCGTTCTTCTTCTTTAAGAAAAAACCGGCACCGGCGAAAACACGGCCTAAGGTTTCCGCTCCGGCGCAGCAGCAGGCAGTGGCTCAAGACCGGGCAAATGAAAGCGACAACGTTGTCTCGGGGCTGGAAGGAAAGATATCGGTTGTCAATAAGGAGTACGGTTTCGTAGTCATCAGCTTAGGCACGCGCGACGGAGTCAACTCCGGAGACGTCTTTTCGGTATATCATAACGGAAAACTTATAGGAGATGTCAAAGCGGAAAAGGTCCATGAATCCCTGACTGCAGCAAATCTTGTGACCGATGGCCTGGGAGATAAAATAGGCGAAGGCGACAGGGTGGTGCGGAAAGGTAAATGAAACCTTTTGTAGTAAAACCGGCCGGGGCATTCAGCGGCCGGGTAAGTCTTCCCGGCGACAAATCTATATCCCACCGCGCAGTAATTCTTAGCGCGCTCTCATCAGCAAAGACTACCTTAGAAAATTTTCCCGCCAATGATGATTGCCTGGCTACGTTAAAGGCATTCAGGCAGCTTGGGATCAGATCAACGCTTAAAAAATCTGAAGTTTTGATTTACGGCAAAGGCCTCTTTGGTTTAAAAAAACCAGGGAGGCCTATTTATTTGACCGATTCAGGGACAAGCTTAAGGCTGCTTTTAGGCGTCTTGGCCGGGCAGAGATTCAGCGTCAGATTGACCGCGGGTAAATCTCTTTCCAGGAGGCCGATGAAAAGAGTCACAATTCCCTTAAGGAGGATGGGCGCGGAAATAAAATCGCGAATGGGGGAATTTGCGCCGATTACAATCAAAGGCGGAAATCTAAAAGGTATTATTTATAAGATGCCGGTTGCTTCCGCGCAGGTAAAGTCAGCAATCTTGCTTGCCGCATTATACGCAAAAGGAAAAACCCGGGTCATTGAAGCGATTCCCACGCGCGACCACACCGAGAGGATGCTAAAGATTTTTAAAGGTAAAATGTTGAAATCTCCGGGAAAGATCTATATCCCCGGAGATATTTCTTCCGCGGCTTTTTTTATGGTGGCAGGTTCGATCATCCCCTGTTCAAAGATTTTGATCAAAAATGTGAGCCTTAATCCGACGCGCACCGGCGCAGTCAAGGTGTTGAAGAGGATGGGGGCGTGTATTAATGTCAAATGTCAAATGTCAAATGTCAAATGCGCGGAACCCATAGGAGACGTATTGGTAGAAAGCAGCAAGCTTAAGGGTGTCAGGATTTCGAAAATGGAAATACCTTCATTGATCGATGAATTGCCTGTTTTAATGGTCGCTGCCAGCCTTGCTCGAGGAAAGAGCGTATTTGAAGGAGTAGGGGAGCTACGCGTAAAAGAAACTGACCGCATTCGCTCGATGACCGAGAATCTGAAGAAAATGGGCGCGGATATCAGGGTCAGTAAGGTTAAGGCCGGAGAAAGCATAATTATTAACGGAGTAAAAGGCCTTAAAGGGGCAAGGGTTAAGAGTTTTGGCGACCACCGCACCGCGATGAGCATGATCGTGGCCGGTTTTGCGGCAAAAGGTACTACCCACATTGACGATGTATCCTGCATCAGTAAATCCTTCCCGGATTTTATCAGGGTAATTAAGTCTTTGCTAACTTTTTATTTGACAAGGGGTTTAATTCCTGATAGAATCCCCTACACACCGTAAATCAAGGAGTAATCCCATGCTTAGCTTTAAGAATATCGTCAAAAACCTGGTTAATTATGTCCACGGCTTATTGTCCAATGATATAGGTATCGACTTGGGCACTGCCTCGACCCTGGTTTATGTTAAGGGCGAGGGGATAGTCATTTGCGAGCCTTCGGTGGTGGCGATCGAGCGCGGGACGACGCATGTCTTGGCGGTAGGAAGCGAAGCTAAGCGCATGCTTGGCCGCACTCCGGGCAACATCGTAGCCATCAGGCCGATGAAAGACGGGGTCATCACTGATTTTGAGATCACCGAAGCCATGCTTCGGTATTTTATTAGAAAGGTCCGCCGCGGCCGCTTTCAGCTTAATCCGCGCATAGTCATCGCCATCCCTTCGGGAATTACCGAAGTAGAAAGGCGCGCGGTCAAAGAAAGCGCGGAGAGGGCGGGAGGCAGGCAGGTATTTTTGATCGAAGAGCCGATCGCCGCAGCCATCGGCGTGGGGCTGCCTATTGATGAGCCGGTAGGGAACATGATCATCGACATCGGCGGCGGTACAACGGAGTTAGCGGTAATATCTTTAGCCGGAACAGTATTTTCTAAATCCATCCGCATCGGAGGCGATGAGATGGATGACGCTATCATAGAATATTTAAAGAAGACTTATAATCTGATGGTCGGCGAGCGCACCGCGGAAGACATCAAAATAAAGATCGGCTCGGCGTATCCCATGGAAGAAGAGATGAGCCTGGAAGTAAAAGGAAGGGACCTGGTAGCGGGGCTGCCTAAAACAGTGACCGTAACTTCCGAAGAAATACGCGAGGCGCTCCAGGAACCGGTGCGCGCGATCTTAGAAGTGACTAAGGTATCGCTTGAAAGGACTCCTCCCGAATTAGCCGCGGACCTGATCGAACACGGCATTGTCATGGCCGGAGGCGGTTCGTTACTGCGGGGATTAGATAAACTTATCTCCGAAGAGACCGGGCTTCCCGTGCATGTCGCCGATGATCCGCTCACGGCGGTAGCTAACGGCACAGGCAAGGTCTTAAACGAAATACACTACCTGTTAAAACTCACCGTACCCATTAAGGCAGATTTGCGCTCTTAAGAATTTAAAATGTGTTTAAGCTTAAAAAGAAATTAATATCCTCCGTTGTATTTGTCGTCCTCTTTCTGTTCATCCTATCCTGGATCCCTTCTGCACGGCCCGCAGCGTTAAGCGTATTAAAGATCCCGCTTTATATTTTTAACGGCGCGAAACGCGAATTAGCCGGCATCATCTTTTACCACCGCAATTACGTCCTCAACGAGCGTCTTACCAACGAAAACAATCTTTTAAGGAATAAGTTCAATACGCTTAACGAGATCTATCTGGAGAATGCCCGCCTTAAGAAGCTGCTATCTTTTAAACAGCAGGCGCCTTTTAAAGTCATCCCCGCCAGGGTCATCGGCCGTTCGATGGATAGTTTTGCTTCCGTAGTAATCATCGATAAGGGGAGTTTTAACGGGGTAAGGCGCGGGATGAGCGTGATCACTCATCTAGGGCTTTTGGGTAGGGTAATAGAGTCTTCTAGAGATTCAAGCAAGGTAATGATCTTAAGCGACCCCAGCCTGGGGGTTTCGGGTGTAGTCCAGCGGACGCGGCAGGAAGGACTGATAAGCGGCACTCTGGGTACGTATCTAATCATGAAATATCTTCCGCAGGACGCCGATATCCGTGTTCAGGACAAGGTAGTCACTTCCGGTTTTAATCAGGCGTATCCCAAAGGCATTTTGATCGGCACTGTAGTCGAGACCGGCAATGAATTCTCCAGCCTTGGCCGCTACGCGGTGATCAAACCGGCGGCAAATCTCTCTTACGCAGAAGAAGTCCTCGTAGTTGTTCCATGAAAAATAAATTAAAATTCTTAGGGTTGATTTTAGCCTTAGGCTTGATCCAGGCCACCGCGCTTGATATCTTCAAGGTCTTTAATATCAAGCCTGACCTGCTTTTGATCATAGTAGTGATCGCCGCGTTAAGATATGAACTAAAGTGGGTTATTATTTTTAGTTTTGCCGCGGGGTTCTTTAAGGATATTTTCAGCGCGTCATCCTTCGGCATGAATTCGGCCTTATTTGTCATGTGGGGATATTTGATTTACAGGGCGAATAAGGAAGTGAGCATTGATTATGACCTGATACGTTTAGCGCTTATGGCGCTGGTAGCCGCGCTTAATTTCATACTTACTCAAGCTATCCTGGTTTATCTGGGTAATTATATCCCCTTAGGCGTATTCTTGCGCGGTATCATTTTGCAGGTCATTTATACTACTTTAGTATTCCCGCTCCTCTATAAATTAATAAAACATGAATAAGGTAAGGATCGTCTTAATCGTAGTCGTGGCTTTGTTTATTTTGCTGGGCCTGGGGTTATTCAACCTGCAGATCATTCAGGGCGGGAGGAACCGGGAACTAAGCAATAAAAACTGCATCCGGCTTATCCCGCAGCTGGGTTCGCGCGGCATTATCTTTGACCGCGCAGGTACACCTATCGTAAATAGCCGGATCTCTTACGATGTGATGGTCGCGACACTTAACTCGCAGGAAACGGATAAGGTCCTTGCGGAAGTAGCGCGGGTACTTAATTCCGATTTTAAGGCCATCAAGGCCGCTTTTAAGAAAAACTTCCTTTCTCCGTCGCTCCCCGTAGTTGTAGCCAGGAATATAGATCTGAAAAAGGCTATTGCCCTGGAAGAAGAGGAGATAGATTTTCCCCAGATCACCGTGCATCCGCGCCCCGTAAGAAATTATCCGTATAACAGTTTAGGCGCGCATTTTATCGGATACCTCAATGAGATCGACCGCTGGCGGCTTACCCGGCTGGAGGATTACGGTTATAAGACCAAGGATATCGTGGGTTTCGGAGGGGTCGAGGAGAAGTACGATTATTACCTGCGCCAGGAAGAAGGCGGCTTGTCGGTAGAAGTCGATCATCGGGGGAGAATTAGCCGCACATTGGGTTTTGAGCCGGGGACCAACGGAAAAGATATCCAGCTTACAATAGATTTAAAGATCCAGAAACTGGCCGATAAAGCGCTCGCCGGCAGAAAAGGGTGCGTGGTCATAATGGACCCTAACAGCGGGGAGATCATCGCGATGAGCAGCGCTCCGGCTTTCAATCCCGAGGCATTTGTCGAAAAGAATAATACGCTCGTTGCGTCATACTTTACGAATTCAGGCGCGCCTTTGATCAACCGGGCGATCAGCGGGGTGTACCCTGCAGGTTCCATTTTTAAAATGATAATCGCAACAGCCGCTCTTGAGAATAAAAAAATAAATTTATCTACTACTTTTGTCTGTACGGGGAAAATGCCTGTGGGTAGGCGGGAATTTAAATGTTGGAGCACGCACGGACCTGAAAATCTGATTCAGGGGATAGCGCACTCCTGCGACGTTTTCTTTTATCATACCGGGTTGTTAGTGGGGCCGGAAGAGATCCGGAATTATGCGTTAAAGTTCGGGCTGGCCCGTCCGACAGGTTTTGAATTAGCTAATGAGTCCAGCGGGTTTATACCGTCCCCTATGTGGAGGAAGGTCAATAAATTTAAGAACTGGTTTGACGGAGATACGGCTAATTTAAGCATCGGCCAGGGAGATGTTTTGGTCACGCCTCTTCAAATGACGAGGATGATCGCCGTCTTTGCCAATAAAGGGTATCTGGTCACTCCGTATATCGTTAAGTCCATAGACGGGAAAGATGTCTCGCGCGCCCGCAAGAAGAGCGTTAAGCTTAATTTTAAACCGGCGACTATCGAAAATATTTGTGTCGGTTTAAGAGGTGTTATCACTGATACGGAGGGAACAGGAAATGTCCTGTTTACGCTGCCGGTCGAGGTTGCCGGAAAGACCGGGAGCGCCCAGGCGCCTCCGGGCCTGGCGCATGGGTGGTTTGTGGGGTATTTCCCGTTTAAAGAACCTAAATATGCTATTTGCGTTTTTCTGGAGCACGGTGGCGCGGGATATTATTCCTGCGTAGTGGCAAAAGAAATAATCGACGGGATGTCGAAAGAAGGTTTGATATGAGGAATTCCTATTTAACGATATTGATAGCCGCATTGCTTATCGTCTCTTTGGGGATCATTTCTATCTATTCCAGCACTTACCAGAAAGAAGGGAAGCCCTGGGAGGATATTTATAAGCGCCAGATACTCTGGGTGATCATAGGTCTGGTTTGTTTTATGTTCATTTCTAATTTACACTATCGGCGCATTTGGGACTGGACTTACCTGTTGTATGCGCTAGGGTTATTCTTTTTATTCCTGGTTTTTGCTTTGGGATTAGTGCGCATGGGGGCGCAGCGCTGGCTGAAGATCGCCTGGTTTAATTTCCAGCCTTCGGAATTCCTGAAGTTGATAATCGTCATCTTCCTGGCGCGGTATTTCAGCAGTAAGTCTGTCAGCGATATCTCCATATTATCCGGAAAGTTCGGTATTACGCGCGGCATCATTATTCCATTTATCTTTGTGGCAATACCCGCCATGATGATCATCGAGCAGCCGGATCTGGGCAGCGGCATGATCATTATTTTATTATTTCTTTCTCTGCTTTATCTGACGGGAGTCAAGTTAAGGTATATCGTCATATTTTTTATACTGGCACTTCTGCCCCTGCC
>JAPLLN010000036.1 GCA_026387475.1 Candidatus Omnitrophota bacterium
ACGTTAGTCGCTCCGATCAGGACGATGTTGTATTCCTTTTCTTTTAATCCGTCCATCTCTACGAGAAGTTGGTTTAAGGTGGTATTGTGTTCTGTGGTCCCGCCAAATCCTTTATCCATGGCGCGCTGGGCGCCTACGGCGTCGATCTCGTCGATAAAGATAAGGCAACCGCCTTCTAATTCCGCTAATTGCCGGGCGCGCTTAAAGAGGGAACGCACTCTTCCCGCACCTACGCCTACGAACATTTCGACGAATTCAGACCCTGACATAGAAATGAAGGGCAGGCCCGATTCGGTAGCGATTGCCTTGGCTAAATAAGTCTTTCCGCATCCAGGGGGGCCGAGCATGAGTATACCCCGCAGGATCTTTCCTCCGATGCGCGTCAGCCCCGCGCGGTCTTTGATGAGCTTTACTACTTCTAATGCCTCTTCTTTTGCTTCATCCATCCCGATGACATCGTTCCAGGTGATCCCGATGCTTTCTCCGGCGATGGATTTCTTTTGAGATTGAGTAAAACCGCTCATCCCTTTTTTAAAGAACATCCAATAATACATATAGGTAAAGACTACCGCCTGGACTAGCCCCATAATAAGGTATATGTACATCTGCAGGGGCATCGCCGCCATTTGAGACTGGCGCAGATAAGACTCGGATTCATTCCAGGCGCGTATGCCTTTTGTGATCAGGATGACAAGGGATATACCTAAGGCGAGCAGGCCTACGGTCACTAAGATTTTTATCCAGTGCAGTTTTAGTTGGAACTTAACTTTTTTCCAATTCATAAGGTCTCCATGCCCGCCGTCAGGCAGGCCTGCCTACCGGTAGGTAGGCTTTAATATTAGTTTAAGCTAAGATAACATAAGCCATAGGGTTAGTCAATCTTTTTTAAAGTTCGCACTTATTTTTCTTGACGCGGGTATCGTACTATGTATAATAAGACTTCCCTACGCTAAATAAATAATCATAATTAAGGAGAAAGGCAAATGGCTAAGATCAAGAAGGTTTTAGGCCGGGAAATACTTGATTCCCGCGGTAACCCTACGGTGGAAGTGGATGTAATACTGGATAACGGCATTTTAGGCAGGGCAGCGGTCCCTTCGGGCGCCTCTACAGGTGATAACGAAGCCCTGGAATTAAGGGACGGCGACAAGAAAAGATATTTAGGTAAGGGCGTTACCAAAGCGGTCAACAACGTCAATACCGTAATCGCCTCTAAGATAAAGGGTTTTAGCCCTGATTTTGAAAAGGTCGATCAGGCGTTGATCAAGTTGGACGGCACGGAATATAAGTCTAATCTGGGCGCTAATGCGATCTTAGGCGTATCTATGGCAGTGGCTAAGGCCGCGGCTTTAACAAAAAAACAGCCCTTGTATAGGTTTTTAGGAGGAGAAAAAGCTAATCTTCTGCCTGTACCGCAGATGAATATTCTAAACGGCGGGATGCACGCGGATAATAATTTGGATATCCAGGAGTTTATGATCATGCCTGTGGGGGCACCCAATTTCCGGGAATGTTTAAGGAGCGCGGTCGAAGTTTTCCATAATTTAAAGTCGCTGCTTAAATCCAAAAAACTCTCTACTTCCGTCGGAGATGAAGGCGGGTTTGCGCCTAATCTGACCTCAAATCAGGAAGCGCTGGATTTGATCATTCAGGCAATTGAGAAAGCGGGTTATAAGCCGGGTAAAGATGTATATCTGGCGCTGGACTGCGCGGCGAGTTCCTTCTGTAAAGACGGAAAGTATACTTTTGAAAACGCTCAAAAGAGTTCCGAAGATCTCATCTCGATTTACGCAAGCTGGTTAAATAAATATCCGATACTCTCCATCGAAGACGGACTCTCGGAGCACGACTGGGAAGGGTGGAAGAAGATGACTGCGGAGCTCGGCCCTAAATTGCAGCTGGTCGGGGACGATATTTTCGTAACCAACCCCAAGATATTCAAGAAAGGGATTGCGGAAAAGATCGGTAATGCTATACTGATCAAAGTGAATCAGATCGGGTCGCTCTCGGAGACGCTGGAAGCGATCAAGATCGCCAAAAAGAACAAATACAACGCTGTTATTTCGCACCGCTCCGGGGAAACGGAAGATACGACCATCGCGCATCTGGCTGTCGCAACCGGCGTGGGGCAGATCAAGACCGGTTCATTATCCCGCACGGACAGGATCTGTAAATACAACGAGCTTTTAAGGATAGAAGAAGAGCTGGGTGAGAAGGCAGTCTACGCGGGAACTACCTGGCCTAAATAAATGCTTTCAACGTTTAGAAAGGCGTTTTGGCTCTTTGGGATTTCTGCCGCATTGCTGATTATTTTTCTTCCCGGATACGCCAAGCTGCAGGTCTTAAGGGACAAGAATACGGAGCTGGCGTCAAAATTAAGAAAGCTTAATATCGAGAATGCCCTCCTACAGCAGGAAGTGCAGCGCGGCCGGGACGATCCGGTTTATCAGGAGAGGATCGCGCGGGAAAAGATGGGAATGGTGCGCAAAGGCGAGATACCCATCAAGATAATCCCGGAGAAGAAAAAGTAATAGATTAACGCGGTTTTAGTGCTATAATACCATTGTTCTTTAACAAAAAATATCGCGGGGTGGAGCAGCCTGGCCCCGTAAAATCCCGGTAGTAGTTTAAATACCGGACGGGATCACGGGGCCACCACGTGATGACGCCGAAGGCGTCATTTTACGTGGTGGTAGCTCGGTTCGTAAAATGGAAACTTGCTTTAGCAAATTTCCACCACGAGCCGGACCGTGACGAGCAAAGCGAGTTTTACGGTCCGCAAGGTTAACATATGTTTTTTGTTTACGTTTTAATTAGCGAACGAGATAAGAAGTTTTATATTGGTTTTAGTGAAAATTTAGAGGAAAGAATTAAGTCGCATAATAGTGGTTCTGTGGAGTCTACCAAGAATCGAAGGCCTCTCGAGCTCATCTATTATGAAGCTTATTTAGATAAACGCGACGCGGAAGGAAGAGAGTTATTCCTGAAAAGCGGTTCAGGACATAGGTTTCTGAATAAACAGTTGAAGTTTTTCTTTGAAAATAGATTCGCGGGGTGGAGCAGCCTGGTAGCTCGCAAGGCTCAGTTTTTGGGCTCCTCAGCCGGTAACGGTTGAAGGATAGCTTGCCAAACTCGGTGAAGCCTGAAAAGGTAATACCGAGCCAAGCTTCGGCATTAATCCGAAGAAGGTGTAGAGACTAAACGGCAAGGGTCCGTCAATAATTATGGCGGATCAAGATATAGTCCAGACTACGAATTCGCCAAGAGTTTCGGCGAAGCAGCGCAAGCTGAAGTAGTATGCATAACCTTGAGGTCGTCCGTTCAAATCGGGCCCCCGCAACCAACTAACCCGTCAGAGTAATCTGGCGGGTTTTTTGTTAGTTTTAAATTTTAATTAGTGGTATAATAAAATTGAGGTGAGACAGATGGGGAAGAGAGTTGTATTTTTGTTTTTAGCGACCATCGCCGTCTTATGTATCTTTAATCCTGCCATATTTTCCGCCCCAGAAGATAACCCCGTCGAAACGAAAACAATAGATACTGAAAAATATCCTAATAAAGGCTTGGTCCAGGCAGCCTGGGATTCCTATAATGCCAAAAATTATGATGCGGCGCTATTGTATGCCGAAAGAAGCATCGCGACTTATGATAATAAGGCTAAGCAGCTTCAGGCTTCGTTAAAAGGCCCCATACCCGTTGAGAAGACCCATCAATATTGGCCCCTCAATGATGTAGCTACGGCAAAATTCATTAAAGCCAGGATACTCTGGCTGCGTAAGGATGAACCGGGAGCAAAGCAAGTATTGAGCGATATCATCAATAATTACAGTTATGCCGTGGCTTATGATGCAAGGGGGTGGTTCTGGAGCGTCTCTAACGCCTCCAGAGATATGCTTAAGGCAATGGAATTGGGCATTGATTTTGGGGATTCCTCCTCGAGCTATCTTACTTTCAAGGCCTGGGAGGCGTATACCAAGAAAGATTACAAGTCTTGCTTTGGATATGCCAAGCAGTGCGTTGAGATGTATAAAGCAGCAGCGCTCTGGCAGCAAAAATCACTTTCCCATTATCCCAAAAAAGAAGACATAAAAAAATACTGGGCCCTTAATATGCCAGCTGCTGGGATTCCGACGGTTGGTATTGGAAGGTGGCCGAAGCCGTAAGATAGGGTAAACCTTTAGGAATATTTTTTTAGAGCAAGTTTTCTGATTATCTCGAAAGTCGCGATGTAAATACCTACCTCGAGTATTATCGTCGAAAGCGCAGCCCCCGCGTAAGAAAAATAATAAATCAGCAGGAATATTAAAGGCAGGCCGATGATCGCGGCAATGACATGTATCTTAGAGTAGATGTCCGGTTTTCCGCAGACGAGCAAGAACTGCACCCGGAAGGCATTGGCGATGATGCAGAATACGGCTAAAAGCAGGAGCCGCAGGGTTATAATGACTTCGGGATAAGCCACTCCGCAGGCAATGCGGGTTATCCAGGGCGCGAAGTAATAGGCCAGAGGTATTACTACTAAATAGGAAAATATAAAGGAGGTCTGAACTGTGTGCATGATCCTGGCGGCGCGCTTGCGCGAGCGGGTGAAGATCTTGCTGATGCGCGGATAGAGCGCCTGCGAGAATGCATCCAGAGGGAAGGTCTGTACGGCATTGGCGATACGCTCGGCAATCGCGTAATACCCGGTAAAGATATTATTAGTCAAGAGCCCGATGGCAAATACCCGGGTTGTGGTATAAGCGTTTATCGCTACAATAGAGATAAATATATCCCAGCCGGTGCGCAGCTCTTCCCGGATAGTCGCATAAGTCTGGCGGACAAAGGTAAGTTCGAATTTTTGAAAAGCCACAAATAGGCCCAGTAAACCGGTTATCAGGAAGAATAAGGAATTCAATAAAGGCACAAGCAGGAAATCCGCAGGCTTCCTTACAAAAGCAAAGATGCTGATAGCGTAGATTATCCCGCCGTTTATGTTGATCACCGAAATATATTTCATTTTCTCATGCCCTTGGAAGAACCAGACCGGGAAGAGGGTGCTTCCTACCACTGCTCCGAAACTTAGGATATAGACGAGCCAGTCGTGCCTGAATTTGGGTATGAGGTGGATCAGCAGGATCAATATGACAAAACTTAGCGCGGTAAGCAGCGATTTTACGGTCATGACCGTTGAAAAGATATTGCACATTTTCTCTTTTTGCCCGCGGCAGAGAGAAATATTCCGTGTGGCTGTCAGACTGAATCCGTAGTCGGTGATGATCATAAAATATTGCACGAGCGCCTGGGCAAAGGCAATGAGGCCGAATTTCTCCGGGCCGATGACGCGTATAAGGTAAGGCAGGACGATGAGCGGAAGGACGTAATTTATCCCTTGTAGCGTAGAAAGAGAGAAGACATTGGATAAAACTGTTCTTTTCCCAGCGGAGAGCAACTGTTTATAGCGCATTTTAGTTTAATTTACACTCTTACGCGGCAAATGTCAATTTAAAAATCCTTGAAAATGCGCCGGCGGTGTGTTAACCTAAAAACCTATGCAAAGACTCTGGCGATTTACGGATAATTCGGGAAGTTTTGAATCGGATGCAGCGGATAAGTTAAGCTCGCTCTATCTACCGCTGGCTAATGAACACCTTATGTCTTCGATCACCCCTGACTTGAGCGGAGATATCAAATCAGGGCAGGATTCTTTTTTACTTGAGCCGGTATCACGGATCGGCCTATCTTCTTCAAGATGTTCGCGTAATTTCTGGGTTTACATCAATAAAAATAAGGTCTGGTCGTTAAATTCAGCTAAGGGTGATAAATTCAAGCTTGAAGCCGGGCTTCTCTGGCAGAAGGTGACCCGCGAGAATAAGTCGCTGGGGTTAAGAGTCGAAATATTAAACTTTGTCCCGTCGGGTGATCTCCCGGTTGAATTAATGCAGGTCAGCCTTACCAATATTTCCCGTAAGAATATCAAACTGGTACCTACCGCAGCAATACCTATATATGCGCGCTCCGCGGACAACATCCGCGACCACCGTCACGTGACTTCGCTTTTACAGCGTATTACCCTGGATAGATTCGGGGTCATCGTCAAGCCCACACTTACTTTTAATGAAAGCGGCCATAAGCCGAATAAGGATAATTATTTTGTTTTAGGCTGGGATGAAGCAACTCGTCCGCCGCGCTATATTTATCCGACGCAGGAGATTTTTTGCGGAGAAGGCGGGAACCTGGAGGCGCCGGAGAGTATTTTAGAAAATCTTCCTCCGGAGAAAGGGAATATCCAGGGTAAGGAATCTATGGGCGCGCTGCGTTTTTCTGAAGTCGCTCTGGCCCCCGGTAAGTCGCGCAGCTTTATCATAGCCATGGGGATCACTCAAGACGCAAAACAGATCAACGTGGTAAAGAATAAATTTAAAGACTTAAAGCAGGTAAAGGCAGCGCTGGAGCGGACTAAGAAATACTGGCTGGATCTCTCCGGGCAGGCCGGTTTTTCCGCCGGTACAACTGATTTTGATAACTGGTTTAGATGGGTAAGTATCCAGCCGGTATTGCGCAGGATCTTCGGTTGTTCATTCCTTCCTGATTTTGATTACGGCCGTGGAGGCCGCGGATGGCGGGACCTCTGGCAGGACTGTTTAGGTTTGATCTTAAGCCAGCCGCGAAAAGTGCGCAGGATGCTGCTTAATAATTTTTCGGGAGTCCGGTTTGACGGATCAAATGCTACTATTATTGGTAAAAAATCCGGTGAGTTTATTGCCGACCGCAATGATATCCCCCGCGTCTGGATGGACCACGGCGTCTGGCCGCTAATGACCACCGGACTGTATATGGATAGGAGCGGGGATAAAAATATACTTTTCGAGAAGGCCGGATATTTTCAGGATCAGCACATCTGGCGCTCAAGCAAGATCAACCGCGATTTCCGGCGCTCGAATTACAAAGGCACGGTTTTTGAACACCTTTTGTTAGAGAACCTTGCCCAGTTTTTTAACGTCGGGGCGCATAATCATATCCGCCTCGAAGGCGCGGATTGGAACGACGGGCTGGATATGGCAAAGGAGGAGGGCGAGAGTGTAGCTTTCAGCTGCATGTATGCCGGTAACCTTAAGAAATTAGCGCAATTCTTGCGGGATTCGGGTAGAAAAAAGATCTATCTATTTGCCGAGATAAAGATCTTACTTAAGCCTTGCAACTATGAAAATATCAAAGCTAAGCAGGGGAGGCTGAAAGAATATTTTACCGGCGTCCAGGACGGTATAAACGGCAAAGTCATCTTTGTAGACTGCGCCTGGCTTATTAAGGATCTGGAGTCGAAAGCAGGCTGGATGATGAAGAATATCCGCCGGAGGGAGTGGCTAAGCGAAGGCTTCTTCAACGGTTATTATGATAATAAGAAGAAAAGAGCCGAGGGGAGAGCCCGGGGCCGGATGAATTTGATGCTGGCCTCCCAGGTTTTTGCGATAATGAGCGGCGTAGCCGAAGGCCGGCAGGTAAAAAAGATCATCGCCAATGTCGATAAGTATCTTTTTGATAAAAAGCTGAAAGGCTACCGCCTGAATACTGATTTCGGGAACTTTCCGCCTGATCTGGGGAGGGCCTTTTCTTTTGTCTACGGAGAAAAAGAAAACGGGTCGATATTTTCGCATATGGTGGTCATGTACGCTTACGCCTTATTCAGCCGCGGCTTTTATAAAGAGGGCCGCAAGGCCTTAAATTCGCTCTATAATCTGGCGATTAATAGCGGGAAGAGCAAAATTTATCCCTGCCTGCCGGAATATTTTAACAATGAAGGCCGGGGTATGTATCCTTATTTGACCGGTTCAGCCAGCTGGTTTGTTTTAACCCTTTTGACGCAGTCTCCCGATTTATCCCCCCATTAATTTTATTTGCTAAAACCTCTTATTTTTGTTATAATTAACTTCCCTTTGGGAGGAGCTATGATAGAGCGATACAGCCTGGATAAAATGAGCAAAGTCTGGCAGGAGGAGTTTAAGTTTAAGACTATGCTCGACATAGAGATACTCGCCTTAGAGGCCCTCGCCAAACAGAAGAAAGTGCCGCACCCCGCAGTAGCAAGAATACGCAAGAAAGCCCGGTTTAACCTCACGCAAATCAAGAAAATCGAAGAAAAAACCCAACATGATGTTGTGGCCTTTGTCACCAACGTATCACAATATATAGGGCCTGACGCTAAATACCTGCATATGGGCCTGACTTCATCCGATGTCCTGGATACTACCCTTGGCGTGCAGTTAAAAGCCGCCTCCGATATACTAATCGAAGACTTATAAAAGCTCTTAAGCGTGCTGGCTAAAAAGGCCAAGAAATACAGGGATATGGTTTGCATCGGCCGCACTCACGGAGTGCATGCCGAGCCTACTACTTTCGGCCTGAAATTGGCGCTCTGGTGCGACGAGGTTAAGCGCGACCTGGAAAGGCTGAAACAAGCTAAAGAAGAGGTCTCTGTCGGTAAGATTTCCGGAGCAGTGGGGACTTTTGCCAATGTCGACCCTCAAGTAGAAGTCTATATTTGCAAAAAACTCGGTTTGAAAGCCGCGAATATTTCGACCCAGGTCATACAAAGAGATGTATACGCACAATATATGGCGGTGCTGGCAGTGATCGGGGCGTCGCTCGAGAAATTTGCTACTGAACTCAGGCATTTGCAGCGTACGGAAGTATTGGAAGCGGAAGAGCCGTTCGGAAAAGGGCAGAAGGGTTCGTCTGCCATGCCGCATAAACGTAATCCTGTTATCTGCGAGCGCATATGTGGGCTCGCGCGGCTTCTGCGCGGTAACGCATTAGCCGCGATAGAGAATGTCGCCCTTTGGCACGAGCGCGATATATCGCATTCATCGGTCGAGCGCGTGATATTCCCGGATTCGACCTTGGCGCTGGATTATATGCTGCACAAATTCATCCAGGTCATCGACGGCCTGCAAGTCTATCCGGACAATATGCTGGCAAATCTCGCCCGGACTCACGGCCTGATATTTTCGCAGCGCGTGCTCCTTACGCTTATGGATAAGGGCCTGCCCAGGATGAAGGCTTATGATTTAGTGCAGAGGTGCGCGATGAAGACCTGGAAGGACGGCTCGGATTTTAAGGATAACCTTTCGCAAGATAAAGATGTGGCGCGGTATTTAAGCGTCAGAGAATTAGATAAGATTTTTGATCTGGATTATTACCTGCGTCATGTTAAAAAGATCTTTAATAGGGCCGGCTTGTAAAGTTTCTCCTACCTATAAGCCCCGATAAAATTACCATGCAGTATAAAATCGAAGTTAAAGACAGGTCTGGTATTTTTGATTCCGTCGGCGAGGGTATCAAAAAAGATATCCTTGACCTCGGCATAGCCGGAGTCCAGAGAGTCCATTTCTCCCAGATCTTTACCATTGAGGGCGCTCTTTCGGCGATCCAGGTCGAAAGGATATGCGACGAGCTCCTCGTCGATAAGATCGCTCAATCTTATTCGATCAATCCCGAATTCCGGGCCGCAACGCACAATTCAAAATTAGTCGTCGAGGTCGCCTACAATCCCGGCGTTATGGACCCGGTGGAAGAATCTACCTTAAAAGGTATCCGCGATTTAGGGATTGAAGGCGCCGCAGGCGTAAAGACCGCGAAAAAATACCTTATCGAAGGCAAGATCAGCGAAGCGCAGCTAAAGACCATTTGCGAAAAACTTCTTTATAATAAGCTTATCCAGCATATTGTGAAGCCCGGCGCAAGCGATGCGCATGCGCAGGAGGCAGGCTACCAATTCAGCTTGGCTTGCGTTGAATTGTTAAAAGCCGACGATAAAGAATTGACGCGTTTAAGTAAACAGGGCCAGCTATTCCTGAATCTGACCGAAATGCGCGCCATAAAAGACTATTTTAAGAAGATCGGCCGCAACCCTACGGATTGCGAATTAGAGACTGTTGCCCAGACCTGGTCAGAACATTGCTATCATAAGACATTCAGGGGAAAAATAAAATATACTGAAAAGCATTTAACACCCAACACCAAGCACCTAACACCCAAGACTAAAATAATCGATAGCCTTCTGAAATCCACTATTATGAAGGTTACGAAAGAATTAAATAAACCCTGGTGCGTTTCGGTCTTTAAAGATAATTCCGGAGTGATAAAGTTTGATGATAAATACAATATTTGTTTTAAGGTTGAGACGCACAACCATCCTTCGGCACTGGAGCCTTTCGGCGGAGCGAATACCGGCATCGGCGGAGTGATCCGCGATCCGATGGGCACGGGACTGGGCGCAAAACCTATATTGAATACCGATGTTTTTTGTTTTGCTCCTCCGGAGTATCCGTTCAGCAAATTACCGGCAGGCGCATTGCATCCGAAGCGCGTTATGAAGGGTGTAGTCTCCGGGGTGCGCGATTACGGGAATAAAATGGGGATACCTACGGTAAACGGCGCTGTGCTTTTTCACGATGATTTTGTGGGAAATCCTCTGGTCTATTGCGGGACCGTGGGGATTATGCCTAAAGATAAATCTTTTAAGAAAACTAATATCGGCGATTTAGTGGTGGTTGTCGGCGGCAGGACCGGAAGGGACGGAATTCACGGCGCTACATTTTCTTCGGGAGAATTGACCCATGAATCAGAGAAGGTCTCCGGAGGAGCCGTGCAGATCGGCAACCCCATTCAGGAAAAGAAGATGCTCGATACTATCCTTCTGGCGCGCGATAAAAATCTTTACAGCGCCATTACTGATTGCGGCGCGGGCGGGTTATCCAGCGCCGTGGGCGAGATGGGCGCGGAGATGGGGGCGCGCGTTGACCTGGATAAAGTCCCTCTGAAATACACCGGGCTCTCTTACATGGAGATCTGGATCTCGGAATCGCAGGAGAGGATGGTTTTATCCGTTCCGCCTAAGGATATCGACGAGCTGATAAAATTATTCGCATCCGAAAACGTGGAAGCAACGGTGATCGGCGAGTTCACGGATACTAAAAAGCTGGAACTTTATTACAAAGATAATTTAGTCTGTGAGCTGGGGATGAATTTTCTTCACGAGGGGCATCCCAAAATAACCAAAGAAGCGGTATTCAGCCTGCAAAGGCATCGCGAGCCAAAAATCAATTGTACTAAGGATCAGACTAAAAACTTGATTAAACTTTTATCTCATTATGATATTGCTTCCAAGGAATGGATCATCCGCCAGTATGACCATGAAGTGCAGGGCGGTTCGGTTTTAAAGCCTCTGACCGGCATTGTCAATGACGGCCCGAGCGATGCCAGTATAAATAAACCCGTTTTAAATTCGGATAAGGGAATCATAGTTTCTAACGGAATAAATTTCCGTTTCGGTTTTATCGATCCTTACTGGATGGCTGCTTCCTGTATCGACGAAGCGCTTCGTCAGATTATCTGCGTAGGCGGCTCATTAAAAGAAGTGGCGATTTTGGATAATTTTTGCTGGGGTAATCCGGATAAACCCGACCGCTTGGGCGGTTTAGTGCGCGCAGCTTACGGTTGTTATGATGCTGCCAAAGGTTTTGGCGTGCCGTTTATCTCCGGGAAGGACAGTCTTTATAATGAATACGCGGTCAATGGAAAATCTTTGAGCATTCCCGGGACGATATTAATATCGGCTATTTCAGTTATGGATGATGTCAAACACGCGGTATCCATGTATGCTAAGCATCCGGATGATTTGATATATATTGTGGGAGAGACCTATGACGAGCTGGGCGGAACGCACTATTATGATCTGTCCGCAGGGGTAGGCAACAATGTTCCGAAAGTGGACGTAAAAAAGGCAAAGCGAATGTTTAATCAATTAAGCAAGGCAACCGAGGCCGGCCTGGTCAAGGCGATGCACGATTGTTCCGACGGCGGGTTGGGAGTCGCTTGCGCGGAGATGGCTTTTTCCGGCGGCCTAGGGATGGAGTTATTTTTGACGGAAGTCCCTTATAAGGGTAAAGAGTTAAGGAATGATTTCATACTGTTCTCGGAATCAAATTCGCGTTTCATTGTCGAGGTGGAAAGAAGGAATCAGAATAAATTCGAGCAGCTTTTGAAGAATATACCTTTCGGCATAATCGGTTGCGTAAGCAAGAGCAAGAAATTCAATATCTACGGCCTGGATTCCAAGCCATGCGTCGGAAGCGATATCGATACCCTGAAAGAGTCATGGCTTAAACCATTGAGGTGGTAAATGACAAAAGCTAAAGCCCTGAAATTGAAAGAAGATTTTACCCAGGAAGACCCGTGGCGCGTATTCCGCATTATGTCGGAATTCGTCGAGGGGTTCGAAGTCCTTTCTAAGGTCGGCAAGGCCGTGTCTATATTCGGTTCAGCGCGCACTAAGCCCGGTACAAAGTATTATAAACTCGGCGAAGAGATAGCTTATTTGCTGGCAAAAGAGGGTTACGCGATTATTACCGGGAGCGGCCCGGGTTTGATGGAAGCGGCTAACAAGGGCGCGCGCCGCGCCAAAGGAAAGTCTATAGGTTTGAATATCCAGTTACCTACGGAACAGAAGCCGAATAAATACGTAGATATACTTCTGGATTTCCGTTATTTCTTTGTGCGTAAAGTGATGTTTGTCAAATACGCTAAGGCATTCGTGATCCTTCCCGGAGGCTACGGCACGCTGGATGAATGTTTTGAGGCCATCAACCTGGTTCAGACGAACAGAATAGATAAGTTCCCGGTAATTTTATTTAACCGCGAATACTGGAAGGGCTTGGTGGATTGGCTTAAGAATAAGGTAGCTAAAGAAGGGTGTATCTACGATAACGAGCTCGGTATTTTTACCATTGTCGATTCACCCAAAGAAGTGGTAGCGGTGATCAAGAAATTCTATGCTAAAACCTAAAGTCTGTGTTCTAAGGACAGCCGGGACAAATTGCGATAAAGAGACGGCCTTTGCCTTTGCCAGGGCAGGCGCAGAAGCGGAGTTTGTGCATATCAATAGGCTTGTTTCCGGCGAGGAAAAACTGGGCGATTATCATATCCTTGCGCTCTCCGGCGGTTTCAGCTACGGAGACGATATCGCGGCAGGAAAGATCCTCGCTAACGAATTAAAGACAAAACTCTCCGGAGACCTAAAAGAATTCATCCGCGCCGGAAAACTTATCATTGGCATCTGCAACGGATTCCAGATCATGGTCAAGGCCGGCCTCTTACCGGGGAATAAAGAGATGAAGCAGGAGGTAAGCCTGATCAATAACGACTCAGCTAAATTCGAGGCCCGCTGGGTTTATTTGAAGCCGTCAGGAAAGTGTATATGGACAAAAAATATTACCGGTTTAATCTATCTTCCGGTGGCGCACGGGGAAGGAAAATTTATTGCAAAAGATAACGCTGCCATCGAGAGATTAAAGGAAAACGGGCAGATTGTTTTCCAATATTGCGATGAATCCGGGAAATTAGCCGGTTATCCGGATAACCCCAACGGTTCGGCGGAGAATATCGCCGGCATCTGCGACGAGACCGGAAGGGTTTTCGGGCTTATGCCGCATCCGGAGAGGCATGTGAATAGCCAACAGCACCCGCGCTGGAGCGCGGCAAAAATTAAAAAAGAAGAAGGCGACGGTTTCCAAATCTTTAAGAACGGAGTGGAATATGCCAAGAAAAATATCTGATGACCATCCTAAAGAATACTGCGGGTTATTCGGGATAATCAATAACCGGCACGCCAGCTGGCTTACCTATCTGGGATTGTACGCCCAGCAGCACCGGGGCCAGGAGGCCTGCGGGATAGTCGCGAATAATAAAGGGATACTCTCTATCCATAAGGATACGGGGCTTGTCAGTGATGTTTTTAACGAGCAGGTGTTAAGTAAATTAAAAGGGAATGCGGCCGTAGGCCACGTGCGCTATTCCACGACCGGCTCAAGCGTTTTAAAGAATGCCCAGCCGCTCTTGATCGATTATGCCAAGGGTTCTATTTGCATCGCGCACAACGGCAATCTGGTAAATTCGCTTGAATTGCGCAAGTATCTGGAGAAATCAGGTTCGATATTCCAGACTACCACTGATTCCGAATTAGTGATCCATCTTATGGCGCGCTCGCGTTCGATGGACCTGGAAGAAAGCCTGGTCTATGCTTTAAAGAGGATCAAGGGCGCGTATTCATTGGTGATGATGGATAACAAGCATCTGATCGGAGTGAGGGATCCGTTCGGTTTCCGTCCGCTTTGTTTAGGCAAGCTCGGTAATTCCTGGTGTCTGGCGTCGGAGACCTGCGCTTTTGATCTGATCGGCGCAAAATTAGTGCTCCAGATCGACCCGGGCGAGATCGTGATCATCAGCGAAACCGCGGTAAAATCCATCAAGCCCAGGGACCTGCAGTTTAAGCACCGCCACGCCTATTGCACTTTTGAGCATGTGTATTTTTCCCGTCCCGACTCGGTGGTCTTCGGAGAGACCGTGCATTTAGTCAGGCGTAAATTAGGCGAGCAGCTGGCCAGAGAGAATCCCGTTGACGCGGACTTTGTCGTCCCTGTGCCTGATTCGGGTTTCTCCGCTGCCTTAGGTTATTCTAAAGAAAGCGGGATACCCCTTGAGATGGGAATCATCCGCAACCATTATGTGGGCCGCACATTCATTCAGCCGGCGCAGGATACCCGCGACTTGGGGGTAAAAGTAAAATTCAATTTATTAAAAGACGTTCTTAGGGGTAAGCGCGTTGTCATCGTTGACGATTCCATAGTCAGGGGGACTACTTCGGTGATCCGCGTGCGAAACTTAAGAAAAGTCGGGGTAAAAGAGATACACTTGAGGATCTCCTGTCCGCCGCACCGCTTCCCGTGTTTTTACGGAATAGATTTTCACCGTTCATCGGAGCTCATCGCGAACAGATACGAGTCGCTGGATAAAATACGCCAATATCTCGGGGTAGATACCCTGGGTTATTTAAGCCTTGAGGGGATGCTTGGCTGCTTAAAATATCCGAAGAACCATTATTGCACCGCGTGCTGGGCGGGAAAATATCCCATTAAGGCGGAGAAGAAGCACAGTAAATTCTCGCTGGAAGGCCGCTGCTGCGGGCAAGGGGAGATCGCGAAATGTTAACCTACAAGAAATCGGGAGTAGACATTAAGGGCGCGAATATTTTTAAATCCAAGATCAAGGCGTTGGTAAGAAAATCTTTCCGGCCGGAAGTATTAAAGGATATCGGAGGTTTCGGGAGTTTCTTTAAAATGCCTTCGGGATACAGAGAGCCGGTCATGGTCTCGTCTTCCGACGGAGTAGGGACGAAGCTGGCAGTAGCTAATCTTATCAATAAACACGACACCGTGGGAATCGACGCGGTGGCGATGAATGTAAACGATATACTCTGCACCGGCGCCGAGACGTTATTTTTTCTTGATTATATTGCTTTCAGCTTGGTAAAGGAGCAGGTGCTGGTCGATGTTGTCAAAGGCATTAACGACGGATGTATTGAATCTGGTTGCTCCTTGATCGGCGGAGAGACTGCGCAGATGCCGGGGATGTACAGGCCGGGCGAATACGATATCGCGGGGTTTTGCGTAGGGGTCGTCGAGCGCGGTAATATTATCGACGGTTCGAAGATCGAGGCCGAGAATGTGATCATCGGATTAGAATCGAGCGGCGCGCACTCTAACGGATATTCACTGATCAGAAAGGTGTTCTCGCAAAAAGAATTGAAGCGCATGGGTAAAGAGTTGATCACGCCTACGCGTATTTATGTCAAACCTGTCCTGTCTTTGCTATCGACTAAAGACTCTCGACTATCGATTAATGGCATTGCCAATATCACCGGCGGAGCGTTTTACGATAAGATCTCCCGTATTTTGCCGGATAACGTAAATGCGCGCATCTTTAGAAACTCCTGGCCTGTCCCCAAGATATTCAAATTAGTCCAGAATAAGGGGAACATCGCTGATCATGAGATGTATCATACTTTGAACATGGGTATAGGGATGGTTTTGATGGTTGAAAAGAGCGCGGCTAAGAATATTATCGCTAAACTCGCGCAGCTTAAGCTGAAGTCTTGGATCATCGGAGAGATCACCAAAGGGAATAAAGAGACAGAGATAATTTAATCAAGGAGGAAAGATGAATATTGTTACCATGCTTATTATAGCACTTATCGTGATTTTCTTTTCCGGGATAAGGATCGTCAGGCCTACGCACCGCGGATTAGTGGAGAGGTTCGGAAAGTACAACCGGTTCGCTAACCCCGGATTTAACTGGGTCTTCCCCTTTATCGAGAAGATGTATCAGGTCAACACTACGGAGCAGATGGTCGATGCCGAGCCGCAGGAGATCATCACTAACGACAACCTTAACGCCAAGGTCGACGCGCAGGTTTATTTCAAGGTAAGGAGCGATGAGCAGAGCGTTAAGAGTTCGCAGTATAATGTGAACAATTACCAGTGGCAGATAGTAAACCTGGCGCGCACCACATTAAGGAATATTATCGGTACGCTTACCTTAAAATCCGCCAACAG
>JAPLLN010000026.1 GCA_026387475.1 Candidatus Omnitrophota bacterium
CAGAGAATTCGTAAGGATAGAATACGCCACACCCCTCGCTTATAAAGTATGCAGGAAAGAGACTGTTTCCAAACTCCTGCAGGGTTATACCTCCGACGTAAGCCAGTCCGGGCTTCTTTGTAAGATTGGGGAGAAGGTGAATAAAGACGATATTATCTGGCTCTCCTTTGACCGCGCGGTTTTAGGCATCTGCGAAGAAATAGAGAAGCGCGTTTTTATCTATCAGAACGGGATTATCGGCAAGGTAGCGAGGGTCGAAACACTCACGCCCGGGACGTTTGACGTAGGCGTGCATTTTATCATCCGGGAAGAGAAGAATAATACGAATATCTTTCCTAAAGTCCATTTTCTAAGCGCGGATTCGGTTTAATCTTATGAAAAAACCAAAGATAGTCATTTTAGGGGACGGCGGATGGGGGACGACACTGGCGGTGGTCTTAAACCGGAAGGGCTATAAGGTCACTCTCTGGGGGGCGTTTAAAGATTACGCCGCTTACTTAAATAAAAAGCGCATCAATACCAAATTCCTCCCGGGGGTCAAGCTGCCGCACGATCTTGAGATCACGCATGATCTAAAGAAAGCGCTTAAGGATATAGATCTGGTAGTAATCGCAGCACCCTCCCAGCATATGCGCGAAGTCTTGAAGAAAGTCAAGCGCGCCGGATATCCGCGCGAAGCCGTATACTTAAGCGTCACTAAGGGCATCGAGATTCCTACGTTAAAAAGGATGTCAGAGGTGATCCATAGCGAATTAGGGAATATTAAACTTGGCGTTCTCTCCGGTCCGACTATCGCTCACGAAGTAGCTTTCGGTGTTCCGACAACCGCGGTGGTCAGTTCTCACGATAAAGCAGTGCGTAAATATTTGCAGAATATCTTTATGAGCGACAAATTCAGGATCTATACCAATCCCGATGTCGTGGGAGTCGAATTAGGCGGGAGCCTTAAAAATGTTATTGCAATAGCCTGCGGGATCTCCGACGGATTAGGGTTCGGCACTAATACCAAGGCAGGCATACTCTCCCGCGGACTGGCAGAGATGGCCAGGCTGGGACACGCTATGGGTGCGAATGCCGGAACATTCAGCGGCATAAGCGGGCTGGGAGATCTGGTAACAACTTGTATCAGCAATTACAGCCGGAACAGGTTCGTCGGCGAGCAGATCGGAAAAGGAAAGACCTTAAAACAGGTAAGCAGCACCATGCAGATGGTGGCTGAAGGTGTCCCTACTGCCGAGTGCGCCTATAAATTGTCTTTAAAATACAAGGTAGATATGCCCATAGTAAATGAGGTCTACCGGGTTCTTTATAAAAATAAGCCTCCTTTAAAGGCGGTCAAGGAATTAATGACGCGCCAAAGGAAAGAAGAATAGATTCTCCCTCGCAACTAAGTTTAATTGATAGGGTTGCTCGGGATGATTTACGTAAATTTGATAGCTGGTAAATCACGGGGCGTGGCTCAGTTTGGCTAGAGCGCTTGAATGGGGTTCAAGAGGTCACAGGTTCAAGTCCTGTCGCCCCGACCAATTAATCACAAGGAGGTAGCGATATGGGATACAGCGGGCCGGAGAGAAGAAGGCATGCGCGCGTTAGCGGGCGTTTCATAGTCTCCTACAGGATTTTGGAGAACGCGGATAGCACGGATATCTCGCAGACCAAAAATATCAGCCTCGGCGGTATGCTCCTTACCACCAACAGGGATTTTGATAAAGGGACTAATCTGGCGTTGGAGATCCGCCTGCCTTTTGACCCGCATCCGATAATGCTTATCGCCAAGGTGCTGGAGTCAAAGGAAATAACCAAGAATCTAATTTACGATACCCGGCTTATGTTTTTGGCCGTGGATGACCGCCACCGTAAGGTGATCAATGAAACGGTCAATTATTATATGAAGAGAGGGTGAGTTTATGAGAAAAATTAATGTCGGGCTTATCGGTTTCGGGAATATCGGTTCGGGAGTGGTTAAGATACTCCATGAAAGGAAGGCGCTTTTAACCGGTAAGATCGGTATCGATTTGGAGATCAAGAGGATCTGCGATAAGGACATTTCCGCTAAGAGAAATGTCTCTGTCGATAGAAGCTTGCTTACTAAAGATGTGTCGGCAGTCATCGATGACGCGCAGATCGATGTTGTCGTGGAGCTTATCGGCGGCATACATCCGGCAAAAGAATTTATCATAGCCGCGCTTAAAAAAGGCAAGAACGTGGTCACTGCGAATAAGGCTCTTCTTGCCGAGTGCGGGAGCGAACTCTTTGCCCTGGCCGCGGATAAGGGGAAGAATATATATTTTGAAGCCTCGGTCGGCGGAGGCATCCCCATACTTAAATCCCTTAGGGAAGGGTTAGTGGCTAACCGTTTTAATAGTATCTATGGCATAGTCAACGGCACTTCGAATTACGTATTGTCCCAGATGTCGCAGAACTCTTTGGGATTTTCGCAGGCGCTTAAAGAGGCCCAGGCAAAGGGTTTTGCCGAGAAGGACCCGACTTTTGATATCGACGGTATTGATTCCGCGCATAAACTCGTACTGCTTACTTATCTTGCTTTCGGCAGGATGGTCTCATTAGATGATCTGTATATCGAGGGGATCTCCCGGATTTCGTTATCCGATGTGGAGTATGCCAAGGAGCTGGGCTTGGAGATAAAACTTTTGGCTATTGCCAAGAAAAAAGACGATGGTTTAGAGGTGAGGGTTCATCCGACCCTTATTCCGCAAAGTCATCTTTTGGCTTCGGTCGACGGAGTCTACAACGCTATTTATGTTGCGAGTGACCTGGCGGGGAATCTTTTGTTTTACGGCCCCGGCGCAGGACAGCTTTCTGCGGCTTCCGCGGTTGTTTCTGACCTTGTAGACCTGACCCAGGATATCAAGGCCGGGATGTTCCGCCCGACTATGAATGTAGTGGTGGATAAAAGCATTAAGAAGTTGCGCAAGATAGACGAGACTGCTTGCCGCTATTACATCCGGTTTATGGTCTTGGATAAACCCGGCGTCTTAGCGAAGATCTCGGGTATCCTCGCGAAGTACGGGATAAGCATCGCCTCTGTTTCTCAAAAAGAGCGAAAGAAATCCCAAGTCGTTCCGGTGGTCATCGTAATACACGAAGCTAAGGAGAAGGACCTGCGTCAGGCTTTATCCGCGATCGATAAGCTGGACGTGATCAAGGAGCATTCCGTAGCCATAAGAATAGAAGAGGTGTAAGTTGTATAAAGGGATAATCGATAAATATAAGAAATATCTGCCGGTCTCCAAAAAGACCCCGGTCATTTCTTTGAATGAAGGAAATACCCCTTTGATCTATGCCGCGCATTTAAGCGGGATACTCGGCAAGGGTTTTGAGGTCTATCTGAAATACGAGGGCCTTAATCCGACCGGTTCGTTCAAGGATAGGGGTATGACTATGGCCATATCCAAGGCCTGCGAGGAAGGCTCAAAGGCGGTCATCTGCGCCTCTACCGGAAATACTTCGGCTTCTGCCGCGGCGTATGCTGCGCGCGCCGGGATCAAGTGCGTAGTTTTGATCCCTAGCGGAGCGATCGCCTTAGGTAAATTAAGCCAGGCCTTGATCCACGGAGCCGTAGTCCTGGCTGTGGACGGAAATTTTGATGATGCGCTAAAATTAGTCAGAGAAGTCTCCGCAAAATATCCAATCACCCTGGTAAATTCTTTGAATCCGTATCGTATCGAGGGGCAGAAGACCGCGAGTTTTGAAATAAGCGATGCGTTAGATGGAGCGCCCGATTATCAGGTGATGCCGGTCGGTAACGCCGGGAATATCACTGCTTACTGGAAAGGTTATAAAGAATATAAAAAGGCAAAGAAGATAAGATCTCTGCCTAAGATGCTGGGATTTCAGGCAGAGGGAGCGGCACCCATTGTGCGCGGGCATCCTATCGAGAAACCCGAGACCATTGCAACCGCAATACGCATCGGAAATCCTGCCAGTTGGAAAAGCGCAGAGGTTGCGCGCGATGAGTCAGGCGGGTTAATTGATATGGTCTCGGATGACCAGATAATCGCCGCTTATAAATTACTGGCGCAAGAAGAGGGAGTATTTGTCGAGCCGGCATCAGCCGCGTCTGTCGCCGGGTTGTTAAAATTAGATAAGAATAAATATTTCAAAAAGCCGGGCAAGGTCGTCTGCATATTGACCGGCCATGGTTTAAAAGACCCGGATAGGGCAATAAAAACCGTAAAAGCGCCGAAAGTCATTAAGCCTGAGTTAGAGGCGATACTTAAAGAAATTGGCTATTAATAGGCTAAGAGGGAAAAAGGTCCTTATTACCGCCGGGCCGACCTGGGTCAGGTTAGACAGCGTAAGGATAATCAGCAATATTGCTACCGGCGAGACGGGAATATTAATAGCGCGCGCGCTGCGCCGGTCAGGCGCTAAAGTAAAACTTTTGCTCGGGCCGTTCGAATTAAGCTCTTTGGATAAAACACTTACCAGGGAACTTAAAAGCAAGGTGTATGATATTGTCATACATTCTGCCGCGGTATCTGATTATAAATCCGGTAAGGCTTTCCGGGGCAAGATCAGGTCCGGGATCAAGAATTTAAAATTAACTTTGGTGCCGACTAAGAAGATAATCAATACGGTAAAGAAATTATCGCCTGATACGCGGTTAGTAGGTTTTAAATTCGAGCCTAACGCATCCAAGGCTAAACTTATCAATGAGGCAAGAATGCTGATGCGCAGGTCTTCCTGCGATTTAGTGGTGGCGAATACTTTAGGTAGCCGCGGATATCGCGCTCTTATCGTGGATGGAAATAAAGTTTTTGGGCCGTATTCAAGAAAAACGGAATTAGTCAGTAATTTAACCCGACATTTATGAAATACATCGTATTAGTGGGCGACGGAATGGCAGATTATCCCCTGAAAGAATTAGGGGACCGCACTCCTTTGGA
Source organism: Candidatus Omnitrophota bacterium (assembly GCA_026387475.1). Taxonomy (GTDB): domain Bacteria; phylum Omnitrophota; class Gorgyraeia; order Gygaellales; family Profunditerraquicolaceae; genus JAPLLM01. The sequence goes on from JAPLLN010000026.1 coordinate 4,911, forward strand.
AGCTGCCCGCACACCGAATATGGATTTTATAGCATTCCACGGCCGGTTAGGCAGGGTCAAGACTATACCCGATAAAATGAATCCGGCTTCCGACGTGGCAAACCTCTCCATTATGGGTTATGACCCGCAGAAGTTTTATACCGGCAGAGGCCCGTTAGAAGCGGCGAACCTGGGTATTGACCTGGAAGATGAGGATGTGGCTTTCCGCTGCAATCTTATTACCGCGTCAGGCGACACCCTGGTCGATTACAGCGCCGGGCACATAAAATCCAAAGAAGCGGGGATACTGATCAAATTCCTTGATACTGCTTTAGGGACTAACCGCATACGTTTTATCCCCGGGGTAAGCTACCGCCACCTGGTCCTGATCAAGAGAGGGACGGATGAACATCTGGATAATTTAAAATGCAGGCCGCCGCATGATATCGCCGGAGAGAGCATATCAAAGAACCTCCCCAAGGGCGAAGGGGCGCAGATCATTATCGACCTTATGCGCAATTCCCGCGAACTCCTGGAGAAGCAGGAAATAAATTTGGTCCGCGTTGATTTAAAAGAGAACCCGGCTAATATGATCTGGCTCTGGGGGCAAGGTAAGAGGCCGGCCCTGCCTAAGTTCATGGATAAATACGGATTAAGCGGCGGGGTCATATCAGCCGTTGACTTGATCAAAGGGCTGGGTAGGATTTTAGGCCTGGATGTAATAAATGTCCCGGGCGCTACGGGTTATTATGATACGGATTACGAAGGCAAAGCCGAAGCGGCTCTGAAATGCCTGGAGAAAAATGATTTTGTTTTTGTCCATGTTGAAGCGCCGGATGAGGCGGGGCATAACGGAGACCTGCGCCAAAAACTTACTGCGATAGAAAGATTCGACAGCGTAATAGTCGGGAGAATCCTCGAGGCTTATAAGCAAAGAAAAGATTTCAGGATACTCGTGCTTCCGGACCATGCTACGCCGGTTGCGGTTAAGACGCATACTGCGGAGCCGGTCCTTTTCGGCATCTACGGAAAAGATATTATTTCCGGCGGTTTTCAGGGTTACGGCGAGAAAGAGGCGGATAAGTCCGATCTCTATTTTGATAAGGGGTACGAATTAATGGATTATTTGATTAAAGGAGTTGAGGAGAAACATGCGTAAGCATAGAGGTTTAGTGGTGCAGAAATACGGCGGTTCGTCGGTAGCTAATGTCGAGCGCATCCAGAATGTCGCTAAGCGGGTGGCAGGTTACAGAAAAAAAGGTTATGACCTGGTGGTCGTAGTCTCGGCGCTGGGAGATACCACTGACGAACTGATCGAGCTTGCGTCAAAAATAACCAACGAGCCTTCCGAGCGCGAGATGGATATGCTTTTGTCTACCGGAGAGCAGATATCGGTCTCGCTCCTGGCTATGGCCATACATAAATTAGGATACGAAGCGATTTCTTTTACCGGGGCGCAGGTCGGCATTATAACCGACAAGAGCCACACCCGCGCGCGCATCATTAAGATCAATGCCGATAAGATCCGCCGGGCGTTAAAAGAAGGAAAGATCGTGATCGTCGCGGGATTCCAAGGCGTTACCCTCGACCAGGATATCACTACTTTAGGCCGCGGGGGTTCGGATCTGACCGCAGTTGCCTTAGCTAAAGAATTAAAGGCGGATGAATGCGAAATATATACCGACGTAGAGGGGATATATACCACTGACCCGCGCATCGAGCCTAAGGCGAAAAAAATACAAGAGATAACTTATGACGAGATGCTTGAGATGGCGTCTTTGGGCGCCCAGGTCATGCAGGCGCGCTCCATAGAGGTCGCCAAGAAATTCGATGTGCCTCTGCATGTGCGTTCGTCGTTTTCCGATAATAATGGGACTATGATCATCAAGGAGGTAAAAGTAATGGAAGGTGTCTTATTAAGCGGGGTCACTTTAAACCGTCATGAAGCCAAGGTAACTATCTGCGATGTCCCGGATAAACCGGGTGTCGCGGCCAAGATCTTTAAAAATCTCTCCGAGGGAGGCGTAAGCGTAGATATGATCGTGCAGAACGTCAGCCACACGCGTAAGACCGATCTTTCATTTACCGTGGCTAAGACTGAACTCGCCAAGGCGTTAAAAATAGTGAAGAGGGTCTCCCGGAATATCGGCGCGGGAGAGGTCATAGAAGACCAGGATATCGCGCGGGTCTCCGTAGTGGGCGTGGGGATGAAATCTCATCCGGGTGTAGCCGCAACCATGTTCGGGACTATGGCAGAGCATAAAATAAATATTGAAATGATCTCGACTTCGGATATCAGCATCTCTTGTATTATTCAGAAAAAGTTTGCGGAAGTGGCAGTCAAGGCGCTGCATAATAAATTCGGGTTAAATAAATAGGGGACGATATGCCAAAGGTAAAATTATACGATACAACGCTGCGCGACGGAGCACAGGGAGAAGGTATCTCTTATTCGGTCGCGGATAAGGTGCGCATTGCGCAGGAATTGGATCTGTTAGGCGTGCATTATATCGAGGGTGGTTGGCCGGGCTCAAATCCCAAGGATATGGAGTTCTATTTTAGGATGAGCAATAAGCCGTTAAAAAATGCGCAGTTGGTGGCTTTTGGTTCGACTAGGAGGCCGCACACAAAAGCTGCGGAAGACGCAAATTTAAAGGCCTTTCTGAAATCCCAGACCAAATTTGTCACAATCTTCGGAAAGACCTGGGATCTGCACATCACCGATGTCTTAAAGACTACCCTGGAAGAAAATCTGGATATGATCCGCGATACGGTGAGTTTCATGGTCTCTAAGGGGATGACTGTTTTTTACGACGCCGAGCATTTCTTTGACGCGTATGCCGCAAATAAGGAATATAGTTTAAAATGTTTACATACGGCGGTCGAATCCGGTGCAAAAGCGGTGTGCCTGTGTGATACTAACGGCGGCACGCTTACTTCGCAGATCTCTAAGGCGGTAAAAGAGGTGCGGGCTCAAGTCAAGGTCACCCTGGGAATCCACTGTCATAATGACGCTGGCCTTGCGGTTGCTAATTCTCTCGCCGCGGTGGAAGCCGGCTGCGATATGGTCCAGGGCACGATTAACGGCATCGGAGAGCGCTGCGGTAATGCAGATCTGATCCCGATCATCGCTAATTTAAAACTAAAACTTAACTGCGACTGCATCTCCGACGATAAACTTAAAGAATTAAGCAAGGTCTCGTATTTTGTCAGCGATGTGAGTAACCTGCGCCAGCGTCCGGATCAGCCTTATGTAGGCTCTTCGGCCTTTGCGCATAAGGGCGGGGTGCATATCAATGCGGTGATGAAAAACCCCAAGACCTATGAACATATCGATCCTGTCCTGGTCGGGAATAATACCCGTATCCTGGTTTCGGAATTAGCCGGCAAGACCGGGGTATTCTTAAGGGCAAAAGGCGCTGATCTGGACCTGACCAAGGAAGACCCGGCGACCAAGAAGATCCTTAAGCTGGTCCAGAAAATGGAACATGAAGGGTATCACTTTGAAGCCGCAGAGGCCTCTTTTGAATTATTGATGAAACGGGCGCTCAAGAAATACAAGAGTTTCTTTGATCTTGAAGGTTTTCGCGTGGTAATCGAGATGCGCTCGGATAAAAAGGTCACCTCTGAAGCTATCATCAAGTTAAAAGTCAAAGGGGTAAAGGAACACACTGCCGCCGAAGGCGACGGCCCGATCAATGCTCTGGATAATGCCTTGCGTAAAGCGCTGAAAGATTTCTACCCGACACTTTCTAAAATGCATCTATCGGATTTTAAGGTGCGTGTCTTGGATGAAAAGGCGGGGACCGCGTCTAAGGTGCGCGTTCTTATCCAGTCGCAGGATGAAGATGATTCCTGGAGTACGATCGGCGTGCATGAAAATATTATCGAAGCAAGCTGGAAAGCCCTTGTTGACAGCATCGAATATAAATTGCTTAAAGATAAGGTGAAATAGAGCTATTCTATGATTGAATTGCCCAGTCGTTACGATCCCGGAGCCGTAGAAGATAAGTGGTACGGCCTCTGGGAGAGTAAAAAGTACTTCTGCGCTAAGCCTGATTTAAAGAAAAAACCTTTCACCATAGTCATACCTCCGCCCAATGTGACCGGGATTCTGCACATGGGCCATGCCTTAAATAATACTATTCAGGATATTCTCATCCGTTATCACCGTATGAAAGGCGAGGAATCGCTCTGGATGCCGGGGACGGATCACGCCGGAATTGCTACCCAAAACGTAGTCGAGAAATCTCTGGCTAAGGAAGGACTTAAACGCCAGGACCTGGGCCGGGAGAAGTTTATTTCCCGGGTCTGGGAGTGGAGAGAGCAGTACGGCTCGACCATAATCCGTCAGCTTAAAAAAATAGGCGCTTCCTGCGATTGGGAGCGTCTGCGTTTTACCATGGATGAGGATTATTCTAAGTCTGTGGTCGATGTTTTTGTCAAGCTTTACGAGAAAGGTTTGATTTACCGCGGGAGCTATATTATCAACTGGTGCCCGCGCTGCCAGACTGCCTTATCCGATGAGGAAGCTCCGCATCATGACCTGCAGGGTAACTTGTATTTTCTGAAATACCCGCTTAAAAGCAATCCTGATGAATTCATAATTGTGGCTACTACTCGTCCGGAGACCATGCTCGGCGATACCGCAGTAGCAGTCAATCCCAAAGACAAAAGATATAAAGGATTAGTCGGTAAGACTTTGATCCTTCCGTTGGTTAACCGCGAGATAAAGATCATCGCGGATAGCTCGGTGGATATGAAATTCGGTACGGGCGCCGTAAAAGTCACCCCTGCCCATGACCCCAATGATTATGCTTTAGGGAAGAAGCATAAATTGGAATTTATTAACGTAATGTATCCTGACGGTAAGATGAACGGCCTGGCCGGAGATTATAAGGATATGGATCGTTTTGAGGCGCGCGGAGTCATCCTTGAAGACCTTAAGGAGAAGGGCCTTTTGGAGAAGATCGAGCCGCACGCATTATCTGCCGGACACTGCTATCGCTGCCACACCATAATCGAGCCGTATTTATCCAAGCAGTGGTTCGTTAAAATGAAGCCCCTGGCTAAGCCGGCGATAGAAGCGGTTAAGAAGGGTAAAATTAAATTCCATCCCGAGCGCTGGACCAAGGTATATCTTAACTGGATGGAGAATATCCAGGATTGGTGTATCTCGAGGCAGATCTGGTGGGGACACCGTCTACCTGTCTATTATTGCAAGGGTTGCGATGGAGTAATAGTTTCAAAGACGCCGGTGCAAACTTGCCCTAAATGTAAGAAAGGAGAGGTTTATCAGGATGAAGATGTGTTGGATACGTGGTTTTCTTCCTGGCTCTGGCCTTTCGCGACATTCAAGAATAAAGAGGACTTAAAATATTTCTACCCCACTTCGGTCTTAGTCACTGCGCCGGAGATAATTTTCTTTTGGGTCGCGCGTATGATCATGTCAGGGTTTGAATTTATGAAAGAGAAGCCCTTCAGCGATGTTTATATCCACGGCACTGTGCGCGATATCGAAGGCAAAAAAATGTCCAAGTCCCTGGGAAACGTCATTGATCCGTTGGAGATCATTAAGGAATACGGAACGGACGCGCTGCGTTTCAGCCTCATTTCAATAACCGCGCAAGGCCAAGATGTATTCTTATCCAAAGAGCGTTTTGAACAGGGGAGGAACTTCGCTAATAAGATCTGGAATGCCTCCAGATTCATCCTGATGAACCTTGACGCGGATAAAGTAAAGGTAGACCTCTGTGTCTATTTTAAGAAGGAAAATTTAAGCCCGGTCAACCGCTGGATATTAAGCCGTTTTTATTCTACTTTAAAGGAAGTAAATAAAAACTTAGACTCATTCAGATTTAACGAAGCAGCAAACCTTTTGTATAGCTTTTTCTGGCATGAGTTTTGCGATTGGTACTTGGAGTTAATAAAGTCAGAAATTAAAAATGAAGAGAATCAAGTGGTGATGTATAAAATCCTGGAGAAGTTCTTGCGCACAGCGCACCCGTTCATGCCTTTTATCACAGAGGAGATCTGGCAGAAGCTGGCGCCTGAAGGCGATTCGATTATGATCCAGCCTTGGCCGCATATACAGGAAGAGATCATAGATAAAAAGGCAGAGAGCGGGATGAACGCAGTATTTGAGATCATTAACGCCATCCGCAATATGCGCGCTGAACTGGAAGTACCATTGACTAACATCATAGATGTTAAGCTGTATTCGTCTTCAAAGGCCAAAAGAGAGCTGTTTAAGAGTATGAGCAGGTATATCAAAAACCTTGCTAAGGTCAATGAGCCTGTAATCGGTGAGCACTATACGCATACCAAGGGAGAGTTTGTCGCCGTATTAAACGAAGCGCATGCGGTCATCCCCCTGGCCGGCGTTGTCGATATAGATAAATACAAAGCTAAGGTCGGGTTAAAGATCGAAAATGCGCGCGCGCAGATAAAGTCAAAGGAGAGCACTCTGGCGAATCCTAATTTTGCCAAAAGGGCGCCGCTTGAGATCGTCGAAGGCGAAAAAGAGAAATTAAAAAACCTGAAAGAGGCGTTAAAAAAACTGGAGGGCGTATTAGATGGAATCCGTTAAATATTTCCTCTCGGAAGAAAAGCCTGCGCTTGATGCGGACAAATTAGATTCTATTGTAAGGCACGCTTTAGTGGAAGACATAGGCAACGGCGATATCACCACCCAGCTGACCATACCTAAGGATAAAGAGATAAACGCGGTATTGATCGTGAAGGAAGATTGCGTCATCTGC
>JAPLLN010000013.1 GCA_026387475.1 Candidatus Omnitrophota bacterium
CCTTAAGTTTTACTATAAACGGAGACCTTTTAAGTTCAGGGACGCTTACTGCTTCGGCCGGGACTATCACATTTGGCGGAGCGAACGGCTCGACCTCTAATATCGACGGCAGCTCCATATTTAATAATCTTACCTGTATCATCCCCTCTAAACAGCTTATATTCGAACACGGCAAGACGCAGACCATTAACGGGACGCTGGATATAAACGGCCAGGCGACGGGCACCAAGATAGTGATGAATTCCGATGATAACACTAACCGCTTTAGCCTGCAGGTGGGGAGCGCGCAGACTATTTACTATGTGAATGTCGCTAATTCGCAGGTGACCGGTACGGCGGGGAATAATATTACCGGCCGCAACTCCACTAAGACAGGCACGAATGTTATTACTACCGGTAACCCGCGCTGGATATTCGGTATCGACATCTCCGGTACCATCAGCGGTATTACTTCGGTTGTGCCGGTATCGATCGCGGTAAACGGGACGGTTTTAGATACACAGAACAGCGATGCTTCCGGTAATTTTACTTTCCTCGGCGTCGACGTTAATAACGACGATATGCTGCTTATTTTTGTCAATGATACACTTGCGCATCCGTCGTCCCTGCTTGGTAAAGTCACTGATTCGCAGACGAACGTGAGCGGTCTTGCCATGGCATTAAACCAGATTTCGATTTCTGATGCGGGACTTGCGATTGGGACGAGTTTTACAAATACTAACTTGAACAGCGCCAAGAATGCCGACACTGATACGCTATATACTGTAAGTGGCTCCGGACCGTATACGCTGACTTTTGCCGACGGCATAACGCTATTTATCCCGACGGGGATAACCTATACTCCCGGCGGAGCGGTTGTGGCCGATGATGTGCACATAAACGGCGCGTTTACTCCGAACGCAAATTCTGTGACCGTCCACGGCGATTGGGATAAAGTGCACGGAACTTTCACATCCACCGGGACCGTGACTTTTGACACAACAGCCGCATCCATTTTATCCGGTTCGACTTCATTCTACAATTTGACAAGTGCTACAGCGGGGAAAACCTTGACCTTTACTCGCGGGACTACGCAGACGGTTACTAATGCTTTAACTTTGACCGGCACAACCGCGAACCCGATTATAATTAATGATACCGGAGCGGGTGCTGTGCCGAAACTTACCGTAAATAGCGGTGCATCGCAAAGTATCAATAATGTAAGCGTTACTAATAACGATGCTTCGGGTGGAGTTCAGCTTGTCGCGCGCGGCACGGGTTCATCATTAAGCGGCACGACTACTAACTGGGTGCTTGGTTCAAGCGGCACGACCTTTACCTGGACCGGCACTGCATCTTCAGTTTGGGATAATCCGGCTAACTGGGATCTGGGGCTGGTGCCGTCGTCAACCGATAAAGTAATTATTCCTGCCGGGACACCGCATGCGCCCGCGCTCTCAAGCGATATAACTATCGATAAGCTTACCATTAATACCGGCGAGACTGTCTCCTGCGGCATATATAATCTTACGATAACCGGAGATTTGATTATAAATGGTTCGCTTGATATTGGCTCAACCACGCTCACTGTGGGCGGGAATATTACCGGAGCGGGGCAGACTCTGATCGGCGTAAATCCTGTGGTAAACGCCACGGGTTATGTGGGAACATTTACTAGTCCTTTGGGGATCAATATTAGCGGAACACTTACTATGCACGCCGGCGGGATGACGGATAATACTTCTGTTTCTCTTAACGGCCGCGCCGGGAGTTTTGTCTGGAAGGAGAATATTCCTGGCTTCATAATCACTAACGGAAATATTCAGAACTGGTTTGGCCAGAGCAGTATCCGGCCGATATTGACTTCCGGAGGGAGCGCGTTATATTCCGGAGGGAATTTTGCTCCGATGATGATGCCGGCAGCACCCGTATTCTTGCCGGCGATGCCTGCCGGGCCTGCGCCGGCAATTCCCGTCGCTGCTCCTGCGCCTATGCCGATGGCAGCGCCCATACCGATAGCTGTGCCAATGGCTGTGACAGTGCCTGTGCCGGTTGCGCAACCGGTGGTTAAGCCTAAACCTATTCCTTTACTTGAACTTCCTACGCACTCATTATTGCCGTCATCCAGATTACCGGTTGTGCCACGGGTAGAGTTACCTCCGCCTTTACCGAAACCTTCTTTTGAGGGTATTATCTCTCAAGTTAAATTCCAGCAATTGATTCCGATCCAATTACCGGTTGTGTCTCGTGTAGAGTTACCTCCGCCGATGCCAAAACTTTCTTTTGAAGGCATTACTTCTAAAATTACATTGCAAATGTTACCTAGCTTTGAGCAGGTATTATTGACAGCTCGTTTACCGGCACTGCGGTTACCGGTTGTGCCTCGTGTGGAATTACCTCCGCCTGCACCGAAAACTTCTTTTGAGAATATTACTTCTCAAGTCACATTACAGATGTTACCCGGATTTAAGCAGGTTTTATTGACAGTGCAGCTGCCGCAACCTCGGTTAACCAAAGAGGTGGGAGGAGTTGTCAATCTTCCTCCGCGGCCGGAATTTAATGATGTTATCCCGTCCTAGAGGGAGAGATTAATCTTATGCCGCGGCCGGACTTGTCTAATATTCTTTCAGCTGCGCAATTGCCTGCCGGGCCGGTATTTTACGGATTGCAATCGCAGTTATTTATGCCGGAAACGATATTCGGCGAGCGTTTTGGTAAGATTAACGGTGTTGTTTTGATTCCTTCGGGGGCGGATTTCTCCGGAGTAGCGCAGAAGATGGTTCTGCCTCGGCCGGTTTCATTTGAGCAAGCCGGGACAAAGATTGCCGCGCCTACGCGCTTAACTCCGCTTAATTTTGAAGGAATAAGCGGACAGGCTAGAATAAAAGTAATGTTCCCCGGAGGCGCGCAAGTGCTTCCTAATTACGGTTTAGGTATCCCGCTCGGCGCGGAAAAACCGCTCTTAGAGCCGAAGATAAAGAAAGATGAAAAAACCCAATAAGCATTTTTATTCCATAAGTAGCGCGTTGATCATAACACTCCTGCTTATTTTTTTCTCCCAGCGCATTCCTTTTATTAACTACCTTAACTGGCAGGTTTATGACCGGCTCGCCAGAATAAAATGTAAATTTACGCCCCCGCCGCCTGAAATAGGAGAAATCCTTCTTGTAACCATTGATAACGAGACTTTGCATACAATGCCCCAGCGCTGGCCGTATCCGCGCAAGGCTTATGCTGATGCTATTTGTAATCTTAAGAGAGCCGGGGCCAAGGTGGTGGCGTTCGATATGGCGTTTTTAGGGAACACCGTTCCTGAAGACGACGCTTCGCTTTGCCGGGCGCTTAAAGATTATCCCGGAATAGTAATGGCTGATGCCATTAATGAGAACGGAGAATTGGAAGGTTCGAACATTGACGGGTTAGCCGCGCAGATCCCCTCGGGGTTCACTACTAAAGCGCAGGATAAAGATGATGTGATAAGAAGGAGCCTTACTTATTTGATCAATGAGAAAAATTCGAACAAGGCGTATCTTTCCTGGGGGATGCAGATTTTGCGTTTTGCAAGCGGCGCGGATTTAAGCACCCTGCGCGACAGGGGGAGGGTTGTTACATTCAAAAATATTTACGGCAGGAGATGGTCGATTCCCGTCGATAAAGAGACAAAATCATTCCTGATAAATTTTGCCGCTAATACGGTTAATTTTAAGAGGCTCTCGTTTTACCGCGCGGTGAGCGGAGATTTTGATAAAAATATTCCTAAGGGAAAAGTCTGCCTTGTCGGGTTTACCTCGGTGCTTTTGCAGGATTTGCATAACACCGCGATCGGCTGGCTACCGGGGCTTACTTTGAATGCTAACGCATTCCTGACTTTATATTCGAGGAATTTTTTGACGGAAACTCCGGACTGGTTTAACTGGTTGATCGCGATTTTTGCCGTGCTGCTTATAGCGGTTGCGGCCCGGAATTTGACCCGGAATCAGGCGGCATTTTGCGCCGGGCTTTTGGTTATCATATTTTTTCTGGCGGCGTATCTTCTTCTTGTGGCTGGATTTGTGTTGAATTTCGTGCTTCTTCCGCTGGCGGTGGTTTTTTATTTGATATTGGCGCGCAAGCTGGAGGAGGTTTTGGGAAGGCTGGAAGATAAACTTTCTTGATTTTGGGGGATTTATGTGCTTAAATAAAACGGAGGGAGAATTTATGAAAAGGGCCGTATTTTTATTATTTTTTGCTTTTATTCTGGTTTATGGGTGTTCGCGCAACGAAGGGCCGGTCGTTATCCTGGATGCGAAGATCGCCAGCAGTGTGGATGAGAACTTTATGCCTGTGAAGGTGACTAATAATTTCCCTAAAGGCACTGCGACGGTCGCCTGCTGGATCAAATGGCGCGCGGCGAAGATCAATACCCCGGTTTACACCAAATGGCATTATGTTACGGATGATCTGCCGGTCAAGGAAGTGGATTTTGTGACTCCCCGCAAAGAAGGCTCGGGGAGTGTCTCGCTTGCTATGCCGGAAGGAAAGGCTCTGCCGTCGGGGAATTACAGGGTGGATATACGTTCCGCCACCAAGCTGTTAAAGACCCTGACCTTTAAAGTCGAATAAATTTTACGGAGGAATGAATGCTTAGATTATTGACTGCAGGTGAATCGCACGGAAGAGGAATACTCGCTATTCTGGACGGGATGCCTGCAGGGATAAAAATTGATACCGCGCTAGTGAATCAGGAATTAAAGCGCAGGCAGGCTGGATTCGGCCGCGGCGGGCGCATGAAGATCGAAAGCGACCGCGCGCAGATCCTATCCGGATTAAAGAATAGCCGCACATTAGGCTCGCCGCTCGCAATATTAGTGGAGAATAAAGATTTCCGTATTGATAAAATGGCAAAAGTCATGTGCCCGCGTCCCGGGCATGCGGATCTCTCCGGTTTGCTGAAATACGGATTAAGCGATGTGCGCGAAGTCTTAGAGCGCGCATCCGCCCGCAGTACCGCGGCTACCGTTGGAGTCGGTGCGCTCTGTAAAATTTTGTTAAAAGAATTCGGCATACGCATAATGAGCCGGGTCTTGTCTATCGGCGGAGAAAATTCCAGAATCGGGATGATCGAAAAAATAAAAGAGGCGATTGATAATAAAGATACCATCGGCGGGATTTTCGAAGTTGTGGCGAAAAATGTCCCTGCAGGTTTAGGCAGTTATGCCCAGCCTGACCGCAGGCTGGATAGCTGCTTGAGCGCCGGGATTATGTCCATACCCGGTATTAAGGCCGTGGAAATTGGTTTAGGCCTCGGCTATGCGGTGAGTTTCGGCTCGGAAGTGCACGATGCTATTTACTACAAAAAAGGTAAAGGTTATTTTAGAAAAACAAATAACGCCGGCGGAATCGAAGGCGGGATATCCAACGGCGAAGATATAATCGTGCGCGCTTGTATGAAACCGATTTGCACGCTGATGCATCCTTTGGATTCAGTGAATATCTCGACGAAAAGATCATCTAAAGCCTCTACCGAGCGCTCGGATATTTGCGTGGTGGAAGCGGCGGGCGTTGTGGCGGAGTCTACGCTGGCCTTTGCGCTGGCGGACGCCTTATTAGAAAAATTCGGAGCAGACAGCCTCGTCGATATTAAAAGATCCTTCACAGCTTACAAGAAAAGGATTCTTTAAGCCTTGCTTAATATCGAATATGCCAATGTTACCATAGGTAAGGCGCAGCAAACCAACCAAATCGTGGTTAAAGGCGAGATAACCAACCGCGCAGGAAGGCATTACAGCGCCGTGGCCAGCCGCATCGTACTGTTTATCAAAAATATCCCGATAGCTAATTCAGTGTTTGTGGTCAACGGCCTACCGAATGGTGCAACTAAAACTTTCGAAAAGTATATCGAAGAACTCGATTACGATCTGGTAGGCAAGGATATAACCCGGTTCGACGTTTATCCGGAGAGTGTTTACTAAAATATTTTAGTTAGATTTCCCCGCCCCTTTCGTCTATTGGTATTGAGAAAGGGGTGATTGGTATGGAGGAGAATTTAGTCAAGGTCAGCCGTATACACCGGCTCGACGGAGATTCCAAGACTAAGGCCTTTGTGGACTTGTCGTTCGGCGGCATTGTGATAAAGGGCCTGAAAGTAGTGAACGGCAGCAAAGGGTTGTTTGTCGGTATGCCGCGGCAAAAAGGGAAAGACGGTAAATGGTATAATACCGTTTATCCTGAAACAGAAGAAGTAAGCAAGCAGCTTAGCGATCTGGTATTAGCAGCTTACGAAGAGTAGTGTAGAGAGGGGATGAGGGTGGGGCGTTGGGGTGGGGTTGAGGAAAGAATTACCTCACCCTCACCCACATCCTCACCCTACAATATTATATTAATATGAATATTTACTTAGTAGGCTTCATGGGTACAGGCAAGACCTCCGTAGGTAAGGAGCTTGCCAAGAAGACGAAGCGGCATTTTGTCGACCTCGACGAATTGATCGAGCTTAGAGAAAAGCGCAGTATTGCGGATATCTTTTCTAAGTCCGGGGAGCCGTATTTCCGTAAAACCGAATCAAAGGCCTTAAAAGAGGTAAGCTGCGAAAAGAATTTTGTGGTCGGCTGCGGAGGCGGCATAGTTTTGGATAAAAATAATATTAAGGTTATGAAAAAAACCGGCCTGGTCGTCTGTTTGAAAGCCACGCCGCAGGTTATCTTAAAAAGGGTCTGCGGTTGCGCTCACCGTCCGCTTTTAAATGTGGCTGACCAGAAAAAGCGTATCACGCATTTGTTAAAACTGCGCGCGCCGTATTACGCTAAGGCAAATAAGGTAATAGATACTTCAAAGATATCTAT
>JAPLLN010000030.1 GCA_026387475.1 Candidatus Omnitrophota bacterium
CCGAAATTCGCCTCGGCCTCCGTTTGAGCCGTCAAAATACTGGATACCAGGGTAAGGTCGTTATGGCAGATACGCATGCCTTTTCCGCCGCCGCCGGCAGTAGCTTTGATGATTACCGGATATCCGATGGATTTAGCTGTCTTTAAGGCCTCTTCTTTATTCCTTATCGGGGTATGGCTTCCCGGGACGATAGGTAAGCCGGCTTTATGCATTGTGGCGCGCGCCGCCATCTTGTCTCCCATCAGGCGGATATTCTCTGGCGTCGGGCCGATAAAAGTGATTTTGCAGGATTCGCAGATCTCCGCGAAATGCGGGTTCTCGGCTAAAAACCCGTAGCCGGGATGGATTGCTTCAACGTCGGTTATTTCAGCGGCGGAAATTATAGCGGGGATATTTAAGTAGCTGCTTGATGAAGATGCCTTGCCGATGCAAATGGCTTCGTCGGCAAAACGCACGTGCAGGGAATTGCGGTCAGCCTCGGAGTAGACCGCAACGGTCCGGATGCCGAGCTCGCGGCAGGCGCGTATTATTCTAAGGGCGATCTCGCCCCTGTTAGCGATAAGTATTTTAGAGAACATTTTTAGAGAGGCTCGATTAAAAACATCGGCTGGCCGAACTCCACGGGTTCGGCATTGTCGGCTAATATCTCAAGGATCTTTCCTCTTATCTCCGACTTGATCTCGTTCATCAGTTTCATCGCTTCAATGATGCAGATCACCTGTCCTGCCTCGATAGTCTGTCCAACCTCGACGTAAGGCGGCGCTTCCGGGCTGGGCGCGCGATAAAAAGTGCCGACCATCGGGGCCTTGATCTCCACGGTCTTGACCGCGCTTTTATCCGCTGCCTCCTGCTCGGCTTTCTGCGGCTGCGCTTGAGGAGCGCTTGATCTCTCTAAGACTATCGGGCCGCTGTATCCTTCACCGGGCGCGCCGGTCTTCTTCAATTTTATGCGCGTGCCGTCTTTTTCGATCTCAAGCTCCATCAGCCCGTTCTCGTTCATCAGGACGATCATCTCTTTTATCTCTTTAATATTCATCTAAGCTCCTCTTTTAAGCGACTCTTTCTACGTACTGCCCGTTGCGCGTGTCGACCTTGATGTTATCCCCAACGTTAATAAAAAGAGGCACCTGAATATTGGCGCCTGTGTCTATCTGTGCCGGTTTAGTTCCGCTTTTGGCGGTGTCACCTTTTACTCCGGGTTCGGTATGCTTAATATTAAATTCGATAAAATTCGGAAGGACGATATTTAAAGTCTCGTGTTTATAAAAATAACCCTGCACCTCGAGGTTGTCTTTCAGGAATTTGGCTTTATCCCCTACGGCATCTTCGGCGATCGAGATATCTTCGTAAGTATCCAGGTCCATAAAATGGTAGAGCTCGCCGGTTTTATACTGATATTGAAGCTTGCGTTCTTCGACATACGCCTGGTCGATCTTTTCATCGCCCCTGAAGGTGATCTCTTGCACGGAGTTATTCTTGGGGTTCCTGTACTTTGCCCGGACAAAGGCCGAGCCCTTTCCCGGCTTGACGTGTTCGGTATCGATAACAATGTAAACCTGGTCATTTACCAGGATAGTCACCCCGACTTTAATTTCATTTATTGAGAGCGCCACTTAACACCTCACACCCTTTCTTTGTCACCAAAACCATATCTTCGATTCTGATGCCGAATTTACCGGGCAGATAAATCCCGGGTTCTATTGTAAAGACCATTCCTTCTTCTAACTCTATATCGCTCTTAGGCGAGATATTAGGGAGTTCGTGGATCTCCAGCCCTAGACCATGGCCTAAGTTGTGCTTAAAGTACGGCGCATAGCCCTTTTTGGCGATATAACCGCGCGCGGCCCGGTCAATCTTTGATATTGCTGTTCCGGGCCTAATCTCTTCTATCGCTTTAAGTTGCGCGCCTCTTACAATATCGTAAACCTTGCTAATCAGACCATCCATTTTACTCAAGAAATATACCCTTGTCAAGTCGGATTTATACCCCTTAAACTCAACTCCCGCATCGATTAAGACCGGTTCAGCTTTGCTTAGTTTGCGCTGCCCTGAAATGTGGTGGGGGTAAGCCGCGTGCGCTCCGGTTGCGACTATTGTGTCAAAACTGGAGTTGGAAGCGCCCTGGTAGCGGATAAAACGCTCCATCTCCGCGACTACCTCTATCTCTTTCTTGCCGGGCGCGATAAAATTACGCATAAGCTCAAGCGCCCCGATGCAGATCTTGACCGCTTCCCGGATTTTCTTGATTTCTCCGGCATCTTTGATCTGCCTTAATTCTTCCACCAGGCTGTGCGTGGGTATCAGGAGCGAGCGTTTATTAAGATCAAGGTGTATCCTTTTGTATTCCGCGTAAGGCAGATAGCGCGATTCAAAGCCTACGCGCTTAAGGCCTAAGTCCGCCAGGCCCTGGGCAATGGTTTTAAACGTGGTGCCGCTGGCATCTTTTACTTGAGCCCTTCCCTTAAGGAATGTTTTAGCTTCCTGCGTATATCTCGAGTCGGTAAAATACAGATTCCCTTTTCTTGAGACTAACAGGTAAGAGTCGCGGCTGGGATACTCGGTAAGATAGGTGATATTTGCCGGAGAGGATAACAATAATCCGTCCAGGTTCTCTTCTTCCAGTTTTTTGCAGATCTTTTGCAGGCGGGAAAACATAATTTAAGAGATAATATCCAGCAGCGCTTCTAACCCCAAGAGATAACTCTTTGAGCCAAAACCGAGCACCGTGCCATTGGCAACCGGGCTGATTAGGGATTTCTGTCTGAATTCCTCTCTGGCATATATGTTAGAAAGATGCACTTCTATCGTAGCGATGCCTGAAGCGGCTATGGCGTCTCTTATAGCGACGCTGGTGTGGGTATAAGCAGCGGGGTTGATCAAGATGCCGTCGAATTTAGCTCTGGCGCCCTGAATAAGATCGACGATCTCTCCCTCGACGTTCGTTTGCTTGATGGTTAATTTGACCTTTAGTCTGCGCGAAAGCGCCTTAAGTGAATTGTTGATTTGAAGCAAAGTCGTCTTCCCGTAAACCGCGGGTTCGCGCTTCCCCAAGAGATTCAGATTCGGGCCGTGGATGACCAGTATTCTTTTCATTATTTGTCCTCTGCCTCGTCAATAAGCATTACCGGGGTTTCTCCCCGCAGCGGATACTTTTTCCCGCACTTTTTGCAGACTATTTTCTTATTCTCAAGTTTGACATCGCCTTTGCAGCTAGGGCAAGCCAATATCTCCAAGAGTTCTTTGTCTATCATTTCGTCTCTACCTGGCCCTTTCCGAGGTAAACTGTCCTTAATTCGAATAGGATATTGTCTATGAGTTTATCTTCTTCCGCGTTAAGGTTGCCGCGGGTCTTTTCTTTAAGCATCCCTAGTGTGTCGATCAGAAACTTTGCCTGGTCTAGATTTTTCTCGGATTTGTTAGTCTGAGGGTTAGGCATCTGGCCCAGGGCAATGCTCGCCTGGATCGCCAGGGTAGTGACAAAAAACGTAAAGTCGGCTTCCGGCGGAGTAAATTCTTTATTATTTTCCATGGTTTAACTGATTGTGATTCCGGCGTAACCTACCACGCTTTCAAAATCGCGGGTGGCATCGCCGCTGGTTTGATATTTGACTAACTTACCGGTTCTCGCGCCCAGCGCCTTGGACGCTGTTATCATGACTATTGCCGGGGCATACCCGCACATGCTGATATCCAGTTCTTTGATTTTAGCCATTAATCTATCGGCATCAAGAGAGATAACGGCATCGATCGCTTCCCGGTCTTTACTCTCTGCTTCCTTCTGCGGCTCATAATGGGTCATATCAGAGCTGGCAACGATCAAAACCTCTTTTCGTATGTCACTATTGATTATTACCCGGGCGATCTCCTCGCCGACAGCCTTTAATGCCGCAAG
>JAPLLN010000084.1 GCA_026387475.1 Candidatus Omnitrophota bacterium
GGTGTTTTTCCTGGGTAAATTTATCCCACCAGCTTATTCTGCCAGGCAATTCGATTTTCAGGACCCCGAGCTTACAAAAAAGACCATCAAGGGGGCAGTCAGCAATATCAGCCGCATGGACCAGAAGATCACCATTACTACCAAAGATGATAAAGGCGATAAGAAAGATGTGGTCTTGGCTATTAGCAGCGACACCCGGGTAGTAAAGAACGGCGTTACTATCTCTTCCTCTGAAATTTCCGGGATCATGACCGGAGACGAGGTTACGGTGAGTTATTTTGAAGACCCCCAGGCGACTGGCGCGTTTATCGCGGACACCATTACTCTTGCCTCAAAGTAGTTTCTTTAGTTTATGAAAACCCAAATATTTTATTTTAGCGCCACAGGTAATTCATTAAAAGTGGCGCGCGACCTTGCGCTTGCGTTAGGTGGAGCGCAAATCTTAAGCATCCCTAAGGTCATCGACAAGGAGTTAGATCTTTCGGCTGATTGTATCGGCCTGGTTTATCCGGTCTATATGTTCGGGATGCCGCTCGTCGTAAGCAGGTTTATCGCCAGGCTAAAAGCAGCCCCAGGCAAGTATTTCTTTAGCGTTGCTACCTGCGGAGGGAAGGCAGGGCTTACGCTTAAGCAGAACCAGAAGATCATGCAGGAGTACGGCCTCAAACTCTCCGCCGGTTTTATCGTAAAGATGCCGGGTAATTATACCCCGCTATACGGGGCGCTACCGCCGGAGAAACAGGCAGAATTATTCAGGAAAGAAGAGGAGAGGGTCAAGTATATCGCTTCGCTGATAAAGGATAAGTCGTCAGCGCGCATAGAAAGCGATATGTTCTTATTCGGATGGCTTTTTTCGTTGATCTACAAAATCGCTTCCCCAAAAATACCCGTTTTAGATAAAGATTTCTACGCGGATAATAAGTGCGATAGCTGCGGAGTCTGCGTAAAGGTTTGCCCGGTCAGGAATATTGAACTTTTTGAGGGCAAGCCCAAGTGGTTTCATAAATGCGAGCAGTGTTTTGCCTGTTTGCACTGGTGCCCGCAAAAAGCTATTCAATACGGAAAGAGCACTGCCGGGAGAACCCGCTACCATCATCCTGAAATAAAAGTCCAAGATATTGCTATTTGATGTTTTTTCTGGTATAATTGCAAAAGATGAAAAAAGGAGGCTACTATGTGCGCGACATGCGGATGCAGGAAGCCAAAGCCGAAATAAACGGCGAGTGTTAAGAGAACCTTTTAACCACCGAAAGGCAACTCCGGGAAAACGAGAGTTGCCTTTTGCGTAACAGGAGTAAATTATGTTAAAGAAAGTTAAATATACAAACGATAAATTCCGGCTCCTTAAGAAAAATGACAGGATTCTCGTCGGGGTCTCCGGCGGACCGGACTCAACCGCGCTTCTCTACGCGCTGCGTTCTTTGGGGAAACAACTTGATCTTAAGTTATTTGTCGCGCACCTTGACCATGGGTTAAGAAAAGATTCTGCGCAGGATGCGCGCTTTGTCAGGGATCTGGCTTTTAAATTAAAGCTGCCTTTGATATCAGGCAGGGTCCGGGTGAAAAAGAGCGGGTCTCTGGAAGAGTCTGCGCGCAAAGCCCGTTTTGATTTTTTATTAAAAACGGCGAAGAAGTTTAAGGCGGATAAAATCGCACTCGGACATAATCTTGATGATCAGGCCGAGACTGTGCTGATGCGTATTTTAAGAGGGACCGGCTTGAGCGGGTTAAGCGCCATTTTGCCTAAGCGCGTTATTTCTGGCTGCGAGGTCATCCGGCCCTTGATCGAGGTCAAGAGGAGAGAGATAGAGGCGTATCTTGAAAGGAATAAGATCATCCCCCGCCGGGATCCGACTAACGCGCAGGATATCTTTCTTAGAAATAAGATCCGTAACCGCCTTCTTCCTTTATTGGAAAAAGATTATAATGCGAACATTAAATCCATCCTGGCAAACCTCGCAGAGAGCTCGGGGGCCGATTATGAATACCTGGATATTGCTGCTTGCCGGGCAGGAAGAGGTTCGGCAACCAGGCTTAATGCAGCTAAGCTTAAAAAGGCCCAC
>JAPLLN010000021.1 GCA_026387475.1 Candidatus Omnitrophota bacterium
ACATTAGCCTGAATCATCCTATCCATACCTGCGATTCCGATAGCAGATAAGAGCCCCCCGATAGTAGTCGGGATAAGACAAACCAGCAGTGCCACCAAAACCGTGACAGTAATAGGTAAACCTTTACCCGCTGCGTTTACGCTGTAAATCGAAAAAGGCAAAAGGGTAGCTGTAGCTAAAAGGAATATTATCGTAAAAACCGCAAGCAATATGCTTAGGGCGATTTCATTCGGTGTTTTCTGCCTTTTGGCCCCTTCTACCATAGCGATCATATGGTCAAGGAAAGTCTCGCCGGGATTCGAACTGATGCGCACAATAAGCCAATCGGAAAGCACTTTTGTGCCTCCGGTAACCGCACTCCGGTCTCCTCCGCTTTCGCGTATAACAGGGGCACTTTCTCCCGTAATCGCGCTCTCATCAACAGAAGCTACACCTTCGATGACTTCGCCGTCCATCGGGATCATATCTCCGGACTCGATAAGAACAACATCACCTCTTCTAAGAACGGTTGCAGAAACCGTTTCATAGCTCGAGCCATATAAAGGCTTAGAGAGCCTTTTGGCAACCGTATCCTTACGCGCTTTTCTTAAACTCTCAGCCTGGGCCTTACCCCTTCCCTCTGCCATAGCTTCGGCAAAATTTGCAAAAATAAGCGTAAACCATAACCATAAAGTTATGGCCAGTATAAAACCCGGCAATGCCTCCCCGCGTCCGGCTAACGACTGAAAATATAAACCTGTTGTCAAAATACTGCCCACAAGTACAACGAACATAACGGGATTCTTGATCTGATGCAGCGGGTTTAATTTCTTAAACGAATCAAGGGCCGCGTTCTTGGCGATCGCCGGGTCAAATA
Source organism: Candidatus Omnitrophota bacterium (assembly GCA_026387475.1). Lineage (GTDB taxonomy): Bacteria > Omnitrophota > Gorgyraeia > Gygaellales > Profunditerraquicolaceae > JAPLLM01. The sequence continues at coordinate 857 of JAPLLN010000021.1, forward strand.
GGGATTTTGATTTATGCTGTTTAGCCATGATTAAACCTTATATAGCATCAAATGTTCGACGATGGGACCTAATGCCAAAGCCGGAAAAAATGTAAGCGCTCCCACAATCAAAACAACCATAACCAGAAATATTATAAATAGCGGCGTATGCGTAGGCAGCGTCCCTGAGCTTACCGGAACAATCTTTTTCTTAGAAAGCGAACCGGCGATCGCCAACATCGGTATAATAAGCCAGTATCTGGAAAAAAACATCGCCAGCCCTAACGAAATATTATAAAAAAATGTATTAGTCGATAACCCGGCGAATGCGCTTCCGTTATTATTACCGGCGGAAGTAAAGGCATAGAGTATTTCGCTAAAACCATGCGCTCCGGGGTTTAAGATTGCCGCCCTTGCTTTAGGCAAAAGAACCGCTAAAGCTGTTCCTAATAGCACGCACATATGCGGAATCAAAAGAATGAGCGCAGCCATCTTCATTTCATAGCTTTCGATCTTCTTCCCGAGGTATTCGGGAGTCCTGCCAATCATCAACCCGGAAATAAAAACAGCTACTATTACAAACGCAAGCATTCCATAAAGACCCGAACCGACTCCGCCAAAGACAACCTCGCCTAATTGCATAAGCCACATCGGAACCAAGCCACCCAAGGGCATATAAGAATCATGCATTGAATTTACCGAACCGTTAGAAGCTGCGGTAGTAGCTGTAGCCCAAATTGTGGAGTTTACTATACCAAATCGCGCTTCTTTACCTTCCATATTCCCACCAGGCTGCATTAGCGAATGCTTTTGATCAATACCGAGGTTGTTAAACAAAGGGTTACCCTTTTGCTCATAATGAGCACTGGCCCAGAGACAGGGAATAAAAATAATTAGCATCGCAATCAATAACGCCCAACCCTGCCGCTTATCTTTGACCATACATCCGAATGTGTAACATAACGATGCCGCTATCAAGAGTATCGCTAATACTTCCAGAAAATTCGATAGAGGCGTGGGGTTTTCAAAGGGATGGGCGGAATTGACATTAAAGAATCCTCCTCCGTTGGTTCCCAGTTGTTTAATAGCTATTTGAGATGCAGCCGGACCCAAAGCAATAGTCTGCTGTGAAACAGCAGAAACTCCCGCAACTTTTGAAGGCTCAAGTAAAGTGACTTTCGCGCTAGGCTTAAAGGTCTGGACAACCCCTTGAGTAACTAAAACCAAAGATAAGATTATTGCCAGTGGCATTAAGATATAGAGCACTGACCTTACCAGATCCACCCAGAAGTTTCCGATAGTCTCGATTTGTTTCTGGACAAAACCCCTTATTGAAGCTACCAAAACTGCCATTCCTGTTGCTGCAGAGACAAAATTCTGCACGGTTAAACCCATCATTTGGGTAAAATAACTTAAGGTGGTCTCGCCACCATAACTCTGCCAGTTTGTATTGGTAGCGAAACTTACGGCTGTATTGAAGGAAAGATCTGCGCCTACTGCCGGAATTGCCATCGGATTTAAAGGAAGGTGCGCCTGAAGTCGCTGAATGGCGTATACTATGATAATACCTATTATATTGAATAACATCACTGCCACGGCATAGGTTTTCCAGGACATCCCCTCTTCCGGGTTAGTTCCTATAAACCGATAGATAAACTTCTCTAACCAAGCAAACCAGACATTTAATCCGCAGGGTTTTCCTTCATAGACTCGCGCCATATAAGCCCCCAGCGGTTTAACTAAGAGAAGCAGGATCGCTAAATAGATAGATATTTGAACAAAATTGCCCAAGTCCACTAGAATATCTCCGGTTTTAAAAGGGCTATTAATAGGTAGATAAATAGGAACAGAGCAATAATTCCGCTAATCCAGTAAATAACCAGCATAAAATTCCTCCTTAGACCTTATTGCAGAGGCGAATAAAAGCAAAAGTAATTACTCCTACAACCAGAATTATTGCCAGTATTAAAACATCCATTGCGGCCCCCTCTACTTGCAGATATTATAGCACAGACGCTTCGCCCGTCAAAAGGGTTCGCCAAAGCAAAAACCAGAGAATGTTTTCTCTGGTTACATTCCTCTGCGCATGCGCTGACGAGGTTAGCTGTCGGGCCCGGGTAAGAGTTACCCTAATCCAATTCCTTGGATATTCGCCCCAAGACTTTATAAGTCGCTCTTGGTTCCCCCGCTATCGTCCCGACAGTGCTAGCCGGAACAAGATTAAGCGTTAAATGAAAGTATACTGCAAATTCTTATGAATACAAGTATAAAAGCGTGCAAACTGGTAACTGATTAACCATTATATTTATTAGTAATGGGCATGCGGCGGTCGCGGCCGAAGGCCTTGGGAGTGATTTTGATCCCGGGAGGAGACTGCCTGCGCTTGTATTCGCTCCCGTCGACCATACGCAGGACCCTGGCCACGGTTTCTTTCTCAAAACCCATCCCCGCTATTTTCTCAAGCTCTTTATCTTCTTCGACATAAGCCTTTAATATCGGATCGAGGACTTCGTAAGGCGGGAGCGTATCGCTGTCTTTCTGGTTGGGGCGTAATTCCGCGGTCGGCGCCCGGTTAATGACTTCTTCGGGGATATCGCAGCTTAGAGAATTCCTGTAATGGGCTAATTTATAGACCAGGACCTTCGGCACATCCTTTATTACCGCCAGACCTCCGGCCATATCTCCGTAAAGTGTGGCGTAACCTGTGCTCATCTCCGATTTGTTCCCGGTTGTTAAGACCATCCAGCCGAACTTATTGGAGAATGCCATCAGGATATTCCCGCGGATACGCGCCTGCAGATTTTCTTCCGTAATATTCCTGCTAGTCCCGGCAAAATGCGGGTCAAGCACAACCAAATACATATTGTAAGTCTGCTCTATCGAGATGACCGCGAATTTCATCCCTAAATTACCGGCGAGCTTGCGCGCGTAAACCTCGGACTCTTTGGAGGAGTGGCGCGTCGGCATAAAAATACCCGTAACATTCTCTCTGCCCAGCGCATCCACGGCGAGGGTGGCTACCAGCGAAGAATCGATGCCTCCGCTTAAGCCGATGATCACTTTTTCAAAACCGTTCTTGGAAACATAATCCCTTAATCCCAACATCAGGGCCTGATAAACTTCGGCAACCGTATCCAGCGGCTTTACAGCCTTTTTAGGGATAACCGGCTTCAAATCATCCCCTAAAGCCGCCAGCAGATCCAGGTCTCTTACTAAAATATCTTCTTTAAATGCCTCGGCGCGAGCCAGAATCTTTCCAGCGGGGTTGACGATCATGCTCTGGCCGTCAAAGACCAGCTCATCCTGACCGCCGACTAAATTAGTATAAGCGATAAAGACCTTATTGCTCTTCGCCTGCTGGCGGATGATCTCTTCCCTCTCCTTGATCCTGCCTGAATAATAAGGCGAGGCGTTGATATTAAGTATGAGCCTGGCTTTAAGTTTTGCCTGCGCCCTGGTGGGGCCTTCTTTATGCCAGATATCTTCGCAGATATTCACGCCAAAGGCGAGCTTGCCGATCTTTAAGACCAGCGGTTTTGTCCCGGGGCAGAAATAACGCTTTTCGTCAAAGACGCCGTAGTTGGGCAGGAAAATCTTACGCGCGACACCTTTTATTTTACCGTCATGGATGACTGCCGCGGCATTGTAGAGCCTGTCACCGGATTTATCCACGAATCCGACTACCGCGATTATGCCTTTGACCCTGCTCGCGATATCCTTGACCGTATCCAGATTGTCTTGAATGAATTTTGGTTTTAAGAGGAGGTCTTCAGGAGGATACCCGGTTACGGCTAACTCCGGAAAAGCAATAATATCGGCCTTGAGCGCGATAGCGTCCTTAATACAGGCGAGTATTTTATCGCGGTTTAAGTTGAAATCCCCTACTGTGCAGTTGATTTGCGCCAGGGCTATGCGGAGTTTTTGGCTCATGATAATACGCGGCATATTGCTTCTTTTAATTCTGCGGCCAATACTTTTACTGAATTCTTAATAGCCACGGAGACCTGGGAATCAAATTTCATCCCCTTGGGCTGTATGCCTATTATAACAGTTTTACACTTAATTGCACTCTCCATGTAATCCGCGATCAATTTTAGCGGAAGGCGGTGAGTCGAGAATGTTATGCCGGCGATATCCTCGGGCTTAAAGATCATCACTGCCCCGGCCTTTAATTCAAAATCCGCGCAGTCGATGATGATCAAATGGGTAGGCTTAAACTTTCTCACCTCTCCGGTAAGGTTCTCCGGAGCGGTATCTCCTAAAAATACTTTGACCTTGGGGCTCCTTAAGTTCTTAGCCAGACGGGAGGCGACAAGCAGCCCGGCAGCGTCATCCCCTCTTAAGTCAGAACCCACTCCGAGGATAGCTACCTTCTTTGCGCCTTTTAAATTACTAGCGAGCTTCTCCCTTATTTTCTGCATTAAAAACTACGGTTAATTTCTTGCGGTCTAATTTGGCGAGTTCGAATTCCTGGGTGATTTCAAGCGCTTTTTTAGGGCAGGAGTCAACGCACTGGGCGCAATATATGCACTTACCCAGGTCTATCTCACATTCAAATTGCTTTTCAGCGATCTTTTTTATTTTTATAGCACCCGTGGGGCAGTCGCGCATGCACATGAGGCAACCGATGCATTTGTCGGGGGTAAACTTCAATTTCCCGCGGAAACCCTCCGGCATACCGGAGCGCTCCGCCGGATAATTCAAGGTGGCGGGCTTCTTGAAAAATGAAGAAACTAACTGTTTAAACATCCTGCCCGGGCGTATCATTTCAGGAACACTCCTTTAAGGATAAGATTGATGATAACCTGTAAAAATGCCAGCGGCGCAAAATACTTCCAGCACAAAGTGATCATCTGGTCAAGGCGCAGGCGGGCCAGCACCGTGCGCAGGAACGAAATCAGGCAGACAATAAACGTTACTTTGACTAAATACAGGATAAACCCTAATACCGGCGTAAGCCCCAAGCCGAAAGGAAAGAATACCGCGGCCAGTAACGATGAACCTACCACCATCTCCACATCAATAGAAAGCCTGAAGAAAGCCAGGAGTTTTCCACTGTATTCGGTAAAGCTCCCCGCGACGATCTCGGTCTCTGCTTCCGGGATGTCAAAAGGGGTCTTCTCCAATTTTCCCAGCAGAGAGATCAACGCAATACTGAAACCGATGAAATTAAAGAGCCAGTATCCGGGATGTTGGGAATAAAAAAGCGCTATTTCGCTCAAATTCCAGGAGTTCGCCAGCAATGCGGACGCAAGTATGGACATAAAGAGCGGGACTTCATAAGCGAATAACTGGGTCAAAGAACGCACTGCACCTATCATGGAGTAGACCGAACGGGAATACCAGCCGCCCAGGAAATATGTCAAAGTCGGAATAGTCAGAAGATAAAGCACCACGATGACGTCGCCGTTAAACGAATTCAGCGCCTTAGACTGCCAAAGGGGTATATATAGGAAAGAGGTAGCCGAGGCAGTGAGCGCTAATACCGGCATAAATTTAAAGATGTGCACATCCGCGTCACACGGAAGGATATTTTCTTTCCCCAGGAGTTTAATAAAGTCAGCCAGCGGCTGGAACCAAGGAGGCCCCATCCTGTTCTGCAGCCTGGCGGAGAGTTTCCTGTCGACGAACTCCGCGGCAAGCGCCAAAACAAAAAGGAACAGGAGCCCCGGAAAGATTATAATGTTAAAAAGTGCCTGGATCATATTTTAAAATGCTTGGCGTATTTCTTGTTAAGCGCGGAAAAATCTATTCCCTTGTGTTCTTTATACCACTCGATACTCTGCACGTGCAAGACTTCCCACGGCACTGTCTTTGAGTTCCTTGTGCCCGAATTCTTGATCACGATCGACCTGTCAGTGCAGGAGAAACACGGGTCAATTGCCGCGATGACTATGGGCATATCTGCCAGATACCTGTCTTCGAGCATCTTGGAGACTGCCTGCACGTTGGCTAATGTGGGCGCCCTTACTTTTACCCTGTCCGGCTTTTCCGTGCCGTTGGAGCGCACATAATGAAAATCCTCGCCTCTGGGGGCTTCATATCTGGAAGCTGCCTCTCCCGCCGGGATCTTGCGCGGCGCCCTGACCGTGATAGCCCCTTCCGGAATATCTTTTAAGATCTGACGGATCATTTTATAGGACTCCATCAGCTCCAGGACGCGCACTACTGTCCTTCCGTAAACATCGCAAGTATTAGTGGTGATCACTTTAAAATCCAGTTCGCCGTATGCCGCATAAGGATCATCCTTACGCACATCGCGCGCGACCCCGGATGCGCGCGCAGTCGGGCCAACAGCACCCAGGCTGATCGCGTCTTTTTTACTTAAGACCCCTACTCCGGAGAGCCTATCAATGATCGTAGTCTCTTGGGTGGCGATCTTAATATAATATTTAGTCCTCTCTTCAAGAGTATCCACTGCCTTAAGCACTTCTTTAGCCTGGGCAGGGGTGATATCGCGCCTAACTCCGCCGATAGTATTCATCCCGTAATTAACGCGGTTACCGGTCAATAAGGAGAGTATATCCATGACTACTTCGCGGTCGCGCCAAGTGTACATGAGTAATGTATCGAAACCTATTTCATGGCCGGCGACACCCAACCACAAGAGATGCGAATGCACCCTCTCCAACTCTCCGATCAATGAACGGATATAAAGAGCTCTTTTAGGGACTTCCAGCCCGGCGATCTCTTCCACTGCCTGGGAAAAAGCAGTTGCGTGCGAATGCGAGCATATCCCGCAGATCCTTTCGATCAGATAAAGGTCCTGAATATACGTCCTCTCTTCACAGGCCTTTTCAATGCCGCGGTGGTTGTATCCTATTTTAACGCTTGAGGCGGTGATCTTCTCTCCGCGCAGAGTGACTAAGAAACTCTCCGGCTCTTTTAATGCAGGGTGCTGCGGGCCGAAAGGGACTTGAACGTCTTGGGAATTATGCATTGTCAACCTCGCTTTTTAATTTCCAGTCTTTGCGCAAAGGATGGTCATCCTTAGGCCAGTTGTCCGGTAATGGATAACGCTGGCCGGAGGCAAGCCCTTCGACCTTAATGCCTAAAAGGTCTTCCAACTCCCTTTCGTAGGCATCGGCCTCCAGGAAATACCCGGTCACGCTCTTAATTTTCGGATTATCGTGTGAAATATGAATTCTTAAAGAAAAAACCACTACCCCGTCCCGGCTTAAATGATAGATAACGCCGAATGTATCTCCCTCATCCATGCCGGTGATGGTGCACAGATGAGCAAATTGCATATCGCGGACCAGATAATTAAAGACATCGAAAAAACGCTCTTGAGGGACATCCGCAAAAATACGGCGCGGCCTCTTTATGACTGCGGCGTCCTTAAAAAAAGGGAATTTATTCTCTAATTCCTGTTTTATGCTCTCTTCAAAGCTCATTTCTTTTCGCTTTCCTCTAAACTGGCCAATAGTTTTGCCACCCCGTCAATGATCGCCTTAGGGCTTGCCGGGCAACCCGGGATATAAGCTGACACGGGGATGACCGAATCTATCCCGGCCTTAACACTATAGCAACCCTTGAATACACCGCCCGAACAGGCGCAGGTGCCGATAGCAAGCACGAACTTCGGCGCAGGCATCTGCTCGTAGATCCTTTTTAAGCGCGATTCCATCTGCTTGGTGACCGGCCCGGAACAGAGCAAGACATCCGCGTGGCGCGGTGTGCCTTTTATGATCATCCCGAAGCGCTCGATGTCATAACGCGGAGTAAGCGCTGCCACGATCTCTATATCGCAGGCGTTACACGCCCCGGTGTTAAAATGCAGGACCCACGGCGATTTAAGCCTGGCCCAATTAACTACTTTTGTTATTACGCTCATCTTACTCTACTTTCTTAAAAGGCTGAATAAGCCGATAATAGCGCCCAGAATATAAATCAAAGCCGCTCCGAAAACCGCCATATTTACCGCCGGGATCGTGGCGATGACCAGGACGACTACGTGTAGAATCGTAAAGAAAAACGCGAACGGGAAAAACTGGCTGTAATCCGGCTGGATCATGTGCTGCTGGAAATCCTCGCCGCAGGCATACGCCTCTTTGGACTCTTCCGACTGTTTCTTATTTTTAAATGCCAGGCCGGTAAATAAAAAAGACAGGAATCCCGTAACGCAAAGCACGATCAAGAATGCCGCGGGCGGAGTGATCAAATATTTGACGATTCCGTTCATATTAACCTTTAAGCTCTTTCAGTTTGCGGGTATCGAGGGTCTTATTATTCCTGTAAATAGAGACCACGATGCCTCCGGCTACGACCATGATCACGACTTCGATAACGATTAAAGTAATAACCAGCGCCTGCGCCAGGCCTTCGTTATGGGTCAGATAACCCGTTAAGATACTTAGGAGCGTAACAGCCTTGATCAGAAGCTCAAGCCCGATCAAAACGCGGATAAGATTAAAACTGGCGATAATATAGTACGCGCCCATCACAAACAAAAGCATGATCGCTATATAAAAATACCAGAAAGTCTGCGTATAAACTAAATTCATTTCTTGGGCTCCTTGAACAAAATTACCACTCCGAAAACGCCGGCTAATATGACCAGGATCTGGCCCAGAAGATCGACGTGGCGCATGTGCCAGATGATATTACGCGTATCCTGCTCGCTCGGCACCTG
>JAPLLN010000115.1 GCA_026387475.1 Candidatus Omnitrophota bacterium
AATTCAAAGATAAGGTGATCGTTAGTATCGACGCAAAGAACGGCCTGGTCATGATCAAGGGCTGGAAGAGCGAAGGCAAAGGAGTTTTGTCCCTGGATTTTGCCAATGCCTTAAAAGAGACCGGTTTTAAAGAAGTTATCTACACGGATACCTCTAAAGACGGCACTCTTTTAGGCCCAAACATCAAAGACACCAAGGAAATATTAAAAAAGACCGGCTTAAAAGTCATCGCTTCCGGCGGGATCTCGTCTCTGGACGATATCATCAAGCTGCAGAAGTTAAAGAATGACGGATTAAGCGGCATCATTATCGGTAAGGCCTTATACGAAGGAAAATTTACCCTTTCGCAGGCCATAAAAATAGCATAGAAAAAAAGGAGGAGTTAAGATGAAGAAGTGGATGGTTCTGGTAACAGTCATGTTTTTTGCGGCATCTTTGAGCGGTTGCGCAACTGCGAGAAAACAAAAGGAAATGGAGATCCAGGGGCTTAAGAATCAGGTCTCGGCATTAGAGTCGCAGGTCCAGTCAAAGGACGAAGAGATCAACGGTTTGAAAGACCAGCTTGCGAAAACGCAGCAGGAAAAAGAATTAAAGGAAGCAGCCCCCGTAAAAGTAAAGGTGGTCGGAAGTATCAAGACCCGGCCCAAGGCAAAGCACATCCAGATCGCTTTAGCTAATGCAGGTTACGATCCGGGAAAGATCGACGGAAAAATCGGAGCGAAGACCAAGGAAGCGATCAGGTCGTTCCAGAAAGCTAACAGTTTACCCGTGACCGGAAAAGCCGACAAAAAGACCTGGGAAGTATTAAGGGAGTATTTGTATAAAAAGACCAAATAATGCTGGCTAAGCGTATAATCCCCTGCCTGGATATTAAAGATAACCGGGTAGTCAAGGGAGTGAAGTTTCTCGGATTAAAAGACGCCGGAGATCCGGTTGAGGTAGCCCGGGCCTACGATGAACAGCTTGCGGACGAGCTGGTTTTTCTGGATATCACCGCGAGTTTTGAAAGCCGCAAAACACTTATCAGCCTGGTCGAGAAGATCGCGCAGAACATCTTTATGCCGTTTACCGTAGGCGGAGGTATCGGTGATATCGAAGATATCCGTAATCTGCTTAATGCCGGCGCGGAAAAAGTTTCGCTTAATACCCAGGCTGTAAAGTCTCCGGTATTGATAAGTGATGCGGCAAAACGTTTCGGCAATCAATGCATAGTAGTCGCGATCGACGCCAAAAAGGAAGGCAGCCGCTGGGAGGTATTTATTAACGGCGGGAGGACGCCTTCGGGAATGGACGCCGTTGAGTGGGCCAGAAAAGTCGCGAAACTCGGCGCCGGAGAAATACTCCTGACCAGTATGGATTATGACGGGACCAAAGACGGTTTTGATATAGCTCTGACCAAGGCGGTAACCGGGGCAGTAAATATCCCGGTTATCGCTTCGGGAGGAGCGGGCAAGCCGGAGCACTTCTTTGACGTATTTACCAAGGCAGGAGCGGATGCCGGGCTAGCCGCATCAATTTTTCACTATGAGGAATATTCGGTAAAGCAGGTCAAGGATTACCTTAAGGCTAAAGGAGTAAGCGTAAGAATATGACGTCAAAACTTACCAAGATAAATTTAAGCAAATTAAAATTTGATAGACAAGGCTTGATCCCCGCGATCATTCAGGATTACAAGACTAAAGATGTCTTGATGGTCGCTTATATGAACAAGGAGTCGCTGCGGCGCACTATTAAATTAGGGAAGACCTGCTATTGGTCGCGTTCGCGCAAAGAGTACTGGGTCAAGGGTATGACTTCGGGTAATTTTCAATTCGTAAAATCGATCTGTTATGATTGCGATATGGATGCGCTCTTGATCAAGGTCCGCCAGAAGGGCGAGGGGGCGTGCCACACCGGGAACTACACCTGCTTCTACCGCAGATTAAAATAATGTATGAACCTACTTTAAAAGAATTCTTAAAACTGGCAAGACACGGTAACGTGATCCCTGTCTATAAAGAGATCAACGCCGACCTTGATACGCCGGTCTCCGCCTATTTAAAAATGAAAAAGAGCGGCTATGCCTTTCTTCTGGAATCAGTCGAAGGCCAGGAGAAGATCGCGCGTTTCTCTTTTTTAGGGAGTGATCCTTCTTTGGTGATCAGCAGTAAAGGAAGGAATGTAAAGATAATCCGGCCGCACAACAACAGGATAGAACGTTTTGTCGCAACGGGTTCTCCGCTGGATGAGATCAAAAAGATCATGCGCCCTTTTAAGAGCGTGCACGTCAAGGGGCTTCCGCGGTTCTACGGCGGGTTAGTCGGTTTTATGGGGTATGATATGGTTAGATTTTTTGAAAAACTGCCTGATAAAAATCCCAATGATTTGGGGATAGAAGATTCTGTTTTTATGCTGACGGATACAATGCTTATTTTTGACCACGTCAATCACACCATAAAGATGCTCTGCAATGTATTTATCCCCCATAATAAGGTAGTTTCAAGAAAAGGCCTGGAGATTTACTACCGGAAGGCGTTGAATAAAATCGAATCAATGCATAATGATTTCCAAAACACCGCTGTAAATCTAAAGGAAACCCGGATAAAAGAAAAGGCTTCAAAGGTTTCTTCAAACTTTAAGAAATCCGAATTTGAAGCCCTGGTGAGAAGAGCAAAGGCTTATATTAAGAAAGGCGACATAATCCAGGTCGTGCCTTCACAGCGTTTTAAAATTAAAACGAAGCGAAACCCATTCGATATCTACAGGTCGCTACGCAGCCTCAACCCTTCTCCTTATATGTATTTTCTGAAATTAAATTATTTTTACCTTGCGGGCGCATCTCCGGAGATGCTTGTCCGTTGCGAAAACGGCCTCATTCAGACAAGGCCTATAGCCGGAACGAGGCCCAGAGGAAAAAATGAGGAAGAGGATAAGAAGCTTGCTGATGAGTTGATAAAAGACAAAAAAGAGCGCGCCGAACATTTGATGCTTGTTGATTTGGGTAGAAATGACTTGGGTAGGGTTGGTAGGGCAGGCAAGGTGGAAGTAAGCGAATTCATGAGTATCGAGAAGTATTCCCACGTGATGCATCTGGTAAGCGAGGTCAGGGCAAGGCTTGACAACTCGCGCTTCGATGTATATGATGTCCTGAAAGCCGCATTCCCGGCGGGCACGGTATCCGGAGCTCCGAAGATACGGGCTATGGAAATCATTGACGAATTGGAGAATGTGCGCAGGGGCCCGTACGCCGGTTGCGTCGGGTACTTTAGTTTCTCGCACAATATGGATACTTGTATTACAATAAGGACCGTGCTTATTAAGAATAATACCGCGTATATTCAGGCAGGAGGAGGGATCGTAGCGGATTCCATTCCGGCAAAAGAATACCGTGAAACAGTCAACAAGGCTAAGGCTTTAATCGAAGCGATCAATAACTAAAGGAGGCTCTACAAATGGCAGTGCATATCCGTTTAAGGCGTATCGGAAAGAACCCCAGCGGCAAACCGCATTTCAGGGTTACCGTGTTTGACGAAAGAAAGGGGCGCGATTCAAGGTTCCTCGAGGAGCTGGGATTTTACAGCCCGGTAACCGGGGAGGCGAAGATCAATAAAGAAAAGATCGAGGCCTGGATCAAGAAGGGCGCTCAACCGTCAGCCACCATAAAAACTTTATTAAAGAGAAAATCTTAAGGAGAGAAAAATGTCTACGGGACAACCAAATCCGATAATGAATTTAGTGCCGTTAGTTTTGATATTTGTGATCTTCTATTTTATGCTCATCCGGCCGCAGAAAAAACAGCAGCAGGAGCATAAGAAGATGCTCGAAGGTATTGCCAAGAACGATGAGATCGTGACTTCAGGAGGGATCCACGGCACAGTCATCAACGTCAAAGATAAGACCGTGATTTTAAGAGTCGACGATAATGTCAAGATCGAGATCGACAGGCAGGCTATTGCTTACATCAAAAAGCCGCAGAGCGCGGCAAGCTCCTAAGGAGTAGAAATGCAGAAAAAGACTACTTATAAGGTATTTTTCATTCTGGCGATTATCGCCGTCTGCGCATATTTTTCCTTTCCTTTGGACAAAAGGATAAATCTCGGCTTGGATTTGCAGGGAGGCATGCACCTGCTGCTTAAGATAGACACTTCTAAATTAAGCGGGGCGGCCAAAGATGATGCCGCGGACAGGGCGGTGGAAGTCATCCGCAATAGGATCGACCAATTTGGCGTCCGGGAGACTTCTATTCAGAAACAAGGTACAGACTAGATCGTCGTGCAGCTTCCCGGCGTTACGGATCGCGAGCGCGCTATTGATATTATCGGTAAGACCGCGATGCTGGAATTCAAGCTGGTGAGCGCTGACCAGGATAAGTTAAAGCAGGCCATTGCCGGGACTGTTCCGGAAGGTTATGAATTAAAAAATACCCTGGAAAACGGAGAACCGATTCTCCTCGAAAGTAAGGCGGCTTTAAACGGCGATACCCTCACTAACGCGGAAGTGCATTTTAGCTCCGGTGAATTTAATGAGCCGGTAGTGGCGCTTAAATTCAATCCTGAAGGAGCAAAGAAATTCAGCGAGCTTACGGCGAATAATGTCGGCAGGAGGCTTGCTATAGTTCTCGACGGGAAAGTGCAGTCAGCGCCCAATATAAGGGAGGCGATACCTTCCGGGGAAGCGGTTATCAGCGGAAGGTTCAGCGTAGATCAGGCGCAAGACCTGGCATTGGTCTTAAGGGTCGGCGCGCTCCCTGCGCCCATGTACATCGAAGAAGAGAGGACTGTAGGCCCGTTATTAGGCCAGGATTCCATAAACAAAGGTATTAAAGCCAGCGTTATCGGTATTTCCCTGGTGCTCATTTTTATGGCGGGGTATTATTTTCTCTCGGGGTTGATCGCCGATGTAGCGCTTTTGATGAACTGCCTGATGATCCTAGGGTCATTGGGTTTTCTGCCTTATGTTTTTCCCGGGGTATCCGCAACTTTAACCCTTCCCGGCATTGCCGGTATTGCACTATCATTGGGTATGGCCGTAGACGCAAACGTTTTAATAAACGAACGCATCCGGGAAGAGCTGGAAGCGGGCAAGAATTTGCGCGCTGCGGTGGCTAATGGCTACTCGCGGGCTTTCAGCGCCATATTCGATTCCAATTTGACCACGTTAATTGCCGCCTTCCTGCTATTCCAGTTCGGAACAGGTCCGATACGCGGTTTCGCGGTGACTTTGACCATCGGTCTTATAGCCAGCATGTTCACGGCTATAGTAGTTACGCGCACCATATTTGAAATACTGCTTGATTTGGGATGGTTGAAGTCTTTGCATATGGTGCACTTGATAAAGAATACAAAGATCGATTTTATCAGTAAGAGGAAGATCTTCTACGCGCTCTCAATAATTATTACCGCAGCCGGGCTCGTCACATTTTTCATGAAGGGCACGGGGGCATACGGTATTGATTTTGCCGGAGGCCAGCTTCAAGAGTATAGCTTTAAATCTACTGTTCCCATCGAGCAGGTCCGCGCTGCACTCAAGGATATCGGTTTGGCTGACGCGACTATCCAGCAGTTTAAGGAAAACCCTAAAGTAGTCTTGATCAGGACCTCTGAAGACAAAAGCCAGCTTTTGACCGATAAACTGAAAGAGAGGTTTCCGGATCAGGATATTCAAGTGCTTAGGATCGAGCGGGTCGGGCCTATTGCAGGTAAGCACCTGAAGACAAAAGCCATTCTTGCCATAGCCTGGTCAATGGCGGGTATCCTTATATATATCGCCTTCAGGTTTAAGCATTTTAATTTTGCCGTAGCCGGAGTTATCGCCCTGCTGCATGATGTCTTAGTCGCTTTGGGCGCGTTGGTGATGACCGGAAGGCAGATCGACCTTTTAAGCGTAACAGCGTTTTTGACGATCGCCGGTTATTCTATTAACGACACGATAGTCGTATACGACAGGGTCAGGGAGAATATGAAGCTCTATAGAAAATTGAGCCTTCGTGAACTCATTAACTTGAGCGTAAATCAGTGTCTGGGCCGGACCGTGCTGACTACCGGAGTCACCCTTATCTGCGTTCTGGCGATCTTCCTTTACGGTGGGGAAGTCTTAAGTAATTTCTCGTTTACCCTGCTTTTTGGTTTCTTCTGCGGGGCTTATTCCACGGTTTTTATAGCTTCGCCGCTCGTCCTTGCCTGGAGCCACAAGAAGAGCGCGTAATAAAATAAAGGTTAAGGTTGGGGTCAGAATCGGGCATTGCTCGATTTAAGCCTCGGCCTTAACCTTTTTCTTTCTATGTTTAAATCCCTAAAACTTTATAAAGGTGAATCCGTTGACCCTGAACGGATACTCTCAAGCCTGGTTGATTTCGGCTACAAGAGGCAAGAGGGCGTCTCCGTCGAAGGCGATTTTTCCCGCCGCGGCGGGATCATCGATATCTTCCCCTTTTCGTTTGAACTCCCCATCCGCATAGAATTAGACAATAACCTCCTTACCTATATAAAGGCCTTCAATCCCGAAAACGGCCATTCACTCTGGGAGCATAACATGGTGATCGTCCTGCCGGTGAAGAAAACCGGTTCCAGCAGGACAGTCGCTTTTACCGAAGACTTTCCTCTTTCGAATTTTGTGGATCTTAAAGCCGGCGATTATGTGGTGCATAATCAGTACGGCATAGGCAGGTTCCTGGGGCTTGAAAAGGTCAGAATACAGGGTAAATCCAGGGATCATTTAGTCATTGAATACGACCGGCAGGAGAAGCTTTATGTGCCGGTCGATAATATGCACCTGGTGCAGAAGTATATTGCTTTCCAGGCGCGCCGGCCTAAACTCTTCCGGTTGGGTTCAAAAGAATGGCAGGGGATAAAGGAGCGGACCAGAAAAGGCATCCAGAAGATGGCCTGGGAGCTTTTAGCTTTGCAGGCCGCCCGCTTAAGCTCGCAGGGTTTTAAATATTCCCCTGATACTGAATGGCAGAAAGAATTCGCCGGGACATTTCCGTATACCGAGACCCCGGATCAAGTCAAGGCCATGGAGGAAGTAAGGGCTGATATGGAGTCAGGGAAACCCATGGACAGGCTTTTGTGCGGGGATGTGGGATACGGTAAGACAGAAGTCGCTATGCGCGCCGCTTTTAAGGCGGTGATGGATAACAAACAAGTGGCTTACCTGGTCCCGACCACGATCCTTGCCGAGCAGCACTTTACGAACTTTTCGTTAAGGCTTAAAGATTTCCCGGTCAATGTGCAGGTGCTCTGCCGTTTCAAGACTGACGCAGAGCAGAAGAGCATTATCAAAGGAATATCGGACGGTTCCGTGGATATTACCATCGGGACGCACCGCATGCTCTCGGATGACGTATTTTTTAAGGACCTGGGGCTGGTCATCATCGATGAAGAGCAGCGCTTCGGCGTAAAACATAAAGAAAAACTGAAGAAATTAAGGTTGACTACCGATTTGCTTACTCTTACAGCGACACCCATACCGCGCACCTTATATATGAGTTTAATGGGCGCGAAAGACCTGTCGGTGATCAACACCCCGCCCCAAAATAGGTTGCCTATTAAGACTGTTGTGGTAGAATATGACGAAGACCTTATCCGCCAATCGATCTCTAAAGAGATCAACCGTAAAGGCCAGGCGTTCTTTCTGCACAACCGCGTCGAGGATATAATCAAGGTAAGGGACAAACTGGCCAAGATACTTCCTTCCGGGATACGGTTAGGGGTTGCCCACGGGCAGATGCACCCTAAGGAGCTGGAAGGGGTGATGGCGGAGTTCTTAAAAGGCAATATCGACTGCCTGATCTGCACTATGATCATCGAGTCGGGCATCGATATCCCCAACGTCAACACTATTATCGTAAATAACGCCGACACTTTCGGTCTCTCGGATTTGCATCAATTGCGGGGGAGGGTCGGGAGGTTTGATCGCCCGGCCTACGCGTATCTCATGGTCAGGGATAAGGATCTTCTCGAGGGTGATGCCAAGAAGAGGCTGCTAGCTATACAGGAGTATTCTCAACTCGGGGCGGGATTTAACATCGCTATGGAAGACCTGGAGATCCGCGGGGCGGGAAATCTCCTGGGAATAGAGCAGCACGGATTTATCGCCGCGGTCGGATTCGATCTTTATTGCAGATTATTGAAAGAAGCGGTAAGCGGTTTTCAGAAAGCAGGGGTTTTGAATGCGTAGGGTCATGAAATGGTTTTTGTTTTTGTTTACTATTTTGAGCTTACAGCTTAATGCTTACGGCTTAAGGCTGCTTTACGCCCAGGACAAGATCGTCGCTGTGGTCAACAATGATATTATCACCCAAAAGGATTTGAGCGATTTTTTGAATTTCCTGCGCATGCAATTGGCCCGGCAATACGAAGGCAAGGAGCTGGAAAAACAAGTGGCAGCTGCCAAGCCGGATCTTATCAACAAATTGATCGACGATAAGCTTATCCTGCAGGAAGCCAGAAGGACCGGGCTTAAGGCCGATGAATCCCGGGTCAAGGCAAAGATCAGCGAAATAAAGAAACGTTACGGCTCGGATATTGAATTCCAGAAAGACATCGCCCGTCAAGGCATAGTCCAGGCAGACCTTGAAGAAAAATTCCGGGAACAGTTTATGATGTTCGGTATCATTGAAATGAAAGTAAGGAGTAAGGTCGTGGTCAGGCCAGAAGAGGTGACAGCCTACTATAACGGGCATCCTAACGATATCCTGACCCCGGAGGTGAGAATGATCACCGCGATCACCCTGGAGAACCAGGATCAGGCGGATACGTTTTCTTACAGCCTTAAGGCCGGACAGAAACTCGACGACTTGGTCTTAAGGTACCCCGTGACTTTGAATAAATTAGAAGTCAAACAGGGAGAGGCCTTAAGAAAAGATATTGAAAAGGTGGTCTTCAAACTGGGTTTAGGAGAAGTATCTGACCCTGTTAAGATTGATGATCAGTATTATGTGTTTAAGCTCGACGATCTGATCCCGCCCCGTAAACCGACGTTGACCGAAGCCCAGGATAAGATCGAGAATTTTCTTTCCGAACAAAAGATGCAAGGCGAATTGAATAAGTGGTTAGATGACCTCAAAAATAAATCCTACATCAAGATCATCCAGAATTAGGGTCGGTATCACCATAGGCGACCCTGCCGGCATCGGTCCGGTCATAACCGAAAAGGCGATAAACAGGCTTAAGGATCTGGCTGACTTTGTCATAATCGGCAGCCTTGACAAAACCGACCGCCGGAAATTCCCGGCCGGAATCGTATCTTGCGCCGCAGGGCGAGCTTCTCTGCAGTACCTTGATAATGCCATAGACCTGATCAAAAATAAAAAAATAGATTGTTTGGTCACTTGTCCGGTATCTAAAGAGGCGATCAATCTTGCCGGGTTCAGATTTCAGGGGCATACCGAGTACCTGGCGCGCGCTTTCGGGGCTAAAAATTATGTGATGATGCTTTTAAATCAGGAGCTTAAGTTCAGCCTGATAACCCGCCATATTCCTTTAAATAAAGTCTCCGGCGCCTTAAATTCAAAGATGATCCTTGATAATGTCCGCGTCACCTTATCAGGCTTGCGAAGATTATTCGCAATCAAAAAACCACGGTTAGTTTTTTGCGGGCTTAATCCACACGCCTCCGATAACGGGGTCATCGGCAGAGAAGAGTCAGTATTGATCCGGCCGGCCATAAAAAAGATCGAGAGAGAGCTGCGTATTTCTATCGACGGGCCGCTTTCGGCGGACGTTGCCGTGAGTAAGGCTTACGCCAAAGAATACGACTGCGTTATGGCGATGTACCATGACCAGGCGCTTATTCCTTTAAAACTTACCGGAAAGTATTCCGGGGTCAATCTTACCCTCGGGTTGCCTTTTGTGCGGACTTCGCCTTTACACGGGACAGCCTTTGATATCGCCTCCCGGCCTGAACGGGCCTCTCCCGATTCATTGATAGAAGCCATAAAGCTGGCTATAAAATGCGCCTCCAACCTAAAAAAAGACTAGGCCAAAATTTCCTCGCCGATAAAAATATCCGGAATAAGATTGTCGCCGCCTGCGGCATATCCTCGACGGATATCATCCTTGAGATCGGCTCAGGCAAAGGGGAGATGACTCTGACGTTAGCTGGCAAAGCGCGCAAGGTCTATGCCTTAGAGCTGGATAATAGATTGATTCCCTTCCTTGAAGAAACATTCGCCGGATATAAAAACATCAAATTGATCCATAAAGATATACTCAAGTTTGATTTGAACAAAGGGATAAAAGAAAAACGGGTTAAGGTCATCGGCAACATACCGTACTATATTTCCAGCCCGATCATTGCGCACATTGCAAAATACAGGAAAAAGATCGATTCGGCTTTTCTTACCGTGCAGAAAGAGTTCGCTGACCGGCTAGTAGCAAAACCGGGGACAAAGGATTACGGGTCATTCAGTTGTTTTGTGCAGTATTATTTTGAGCCTCAAATCGAGTTTATTATAAGCCGGGGATGTTTTAATCCCGCTCCTAAAGTGGACTCTGCGTTTATAAGGTTTAAGGTCAGAGGGTCGCCACCGGTCAAGGTAAAGAATGAAGAGAGACTTTTTAAGGTCATCCGCGCCGCTTTTAATAAACGCAGAAAAACCTTAAGAAACAGCCTCCAGGGTCTGATAAATAAAGACGCCCTTGAGGCAAAATTAACCGAAAGCGGGCTTGACCTTAATGTGCGTCCGGAGAGGCTGAGCCTTGAAGAATTTGCCGGATTATCAAATCTTTAAAGAAAGACGAAATAATTCTTGACAAATCCCGCTGTATAGTGTATATTCTCTCATCTACGTAATCCCCTAACTACTAGGTGATTCAACAATTTAGAAGCGAAAAAGAATTTCAAGAGAATTCTTTTAATGGGTAGGTTTTTGTTGCTTACAAAGAGCTGCTTTTACCGACGGAGAATACGGATATTGCTGGAGTAGCTCAGTTGGTAGAGCACGTCCTTGGTAAGGACGGGGTCACGGGTTCGACCCCCGTCTCCAGCTTAAAATAAAACTATGGCAAGCACAAGAGAGACTATAACTTTAGAGTGTACGGTTTGCAAAAATAGAAATTACACGACGACAAAGAATAAAAAGTTGCATCAGGACAGGTTGGAAATTTCCAAGTTTTGCAGGTCCTGCCACAAGCATACCCCGCATAAAGAAATAAAATAATTATTAGGGGCGTCGGTTAATGGCAAACCAACGGTCTCCAAAACCGTGACTGCAGGTTCAAGTCCTGCCGCTCCTGTAATTTGGAGGCTCAAGGGAACAAGATGGGTATATTCTCAAAACCGGTAAATTTTTTAAAAGAGGTAAAGGCGGAGTTAGGCAAGGTTTCGTGGTCAAACCGCCAGGAGCTTTTAGGCTCTACCGTAGTGGTGATCGTGGCAACGGCGATAGTCGCTACTTATATCGGCATAATCGACGTTTTCCTGACCCAGCTATTGAAAATATTATTTAGATGACAAAAAATTGGTACGTAGTCCATACGCAGACCGGTTCCGAAGACAAGGTAAAGACAGCCTTGGAGAACCGTATTGCCCAGGAGGGTATGCAGGAATTGATCGCCAAAGTCGTTATCCCCACCGAACAGGTCTCGGAAGTGCGCTCCGGAAAGAAGAAGATATCGCAGAGAAAGTTCTTTCCCGGTTACCTTTTAGTCGAAATGGAATTAAATGAAAAATCCTACCTTTTTGTCAAGACCACTCACGGAGTCACGGGTTTTATCGGTTTAGGAAAAAAACCCATGCCCCTGCCTCAATCAGAAGTAGACAATATCTTAAAAAGAACAGAAGAAACGGCCGCCAAGCCCAGCCCCAAGACCGTCTTTGAAAAAGGCGAACAGGTGCGGGTCACGGAAGGGCCGTTTTTGAATTTTAACGGCACAGTCGATGAAATACATCCCGAAAAGGGAAAAGTTAAAGTAAGTGTTTCTATATTCGGCAGGTCCACTCCGGTGGAGCTGGAATATTGGCAGGTGGAGAAGGTATAAAATGGCTAAAAAGATCACCGCACAGATCAAGTTGCACGTTCCGGGAGCGCAGGCAAACCCCGCGCCTCCAGTAGGGCCTGCTTTAGGCCAGCATGGCGTCAATATCATGATGTTCTGCAAACAGTTTAACGAGCAGACCAAAGGCAAGGAAGGTTTGATCTTGCCGGTAGTCATCAGCGTTTATGAAGACCGCACCTTTACTTTTATTATTAAAACCCCGCCTTCGTCGGTATTGCTGAAAAGAGCGGCTAATCTGGCCAAGGCCTCGGGGCAGAGCGGTAAAGAGATAATCGGAAAAGTCACCCATAAGCAGGTCGAAGAGATCGCCAAGCAGACGCTGGCGGACCTGAATACATCGGATATGACTCAAGCGATCAAAGTTATAGAAGGCACTGCCCGCAGCATGGGTATAGTGGTTGAGGGTTAAACAATGAAAGAACGCAGCAAGAGATATAAGGAATCGGCAAAGCAGGTGGATATCGAGAAGACCTTTAATCTGAAGGACGCTATTGCCATCTTAAAAAAGATGTCCACGACTAAATTCGACAGCTCTATTGACCTACATTTTCATTTGAATGTGGATACCAAAAAGTCCGATCAGATGGTGCGCGGGACAGTAGCGCTTCCTCACGGGACCGGAAAGAAGATCCGGGTCGCGGTATTCTGCAAGGGCGAGCACGAAAAAGAAGCTAAGGCTGCCGGAGCGGATATTGTGGGCGGATTAGAGCTGATCGAAAAGGTCGGCGCAGGATTTTTAGATTTCGATTGCGCTATTTCTACCCCCGAGATGATGAAAGATTTAAGTAAATTAGGCAAGGTCCTCGGGCCGCGCGGGCTTATGCCCAGCCCCAAAACGGGAACGGTAACCAATGACATCGCTAAGGCTATCGAAGACGTAAAAAAGGGTAAGGTTGAGTTTCGCGTGGATAAACAGGGCGGAATTCATCTTGCCGTAGGAAAGCTTTCGTTTGACGAAGGGAAGATTTTTGAGAATGCCTCGCGCGTTATCGAGGCGATTAATGAGAGTAAGCCGGCGTCGGTAAAGGGGAAATTTGTGCGCAGCATCTCCATTACTGCTTCGATGAGCCCGGGAGTAAGGTTGGTAGTATAAAAGTGAAAAAGATCGGACTTGTATTTAAAGAGGCTTCGGAAAAACGCATCAAGGACAGCTTAAAGGGTTCTAACGCGGTCTTTATCGTCAAATACTCCGGCGTCAAGAGCCCGGATATGAGCTCGCTGCGCCAGTCGCTTAAGCCGGCCGGAGCGCGTCTGTTTGTGGTCAAGAACAGCGTTGCCCGCCGCGCTTTCAAGAGCGCAAATATCGAAATACTTATTAAGAACGTAGAAGGAAATTGCGGTTTGATCTTCGCTAAAGACGAGCCGGTCGCTCCTTCAAAGGTCCTGTGTAATTTTACCAAAGACCACGAGGCCTTGAAATTAGAGGGCGGGTATATCGGGGATAAGATAATTGAGAGAAAAGATATCGAGTCCATGGCTAAATTGCCGTCGAAAGAAATCTTAAGGGCACAGGTAGTCATGGCATTAAATTCGCCGATATCAGGTTTAGTCATCACTTTAAACCAGGTATTGGCGAAATTTGTAATCTGTTTGGACCAGATCAGAGTTAAAAAAACAAGCAATTAAAAGGAGGAACAAATGGCAGAGAAATTACAAGACATGATCAAATCCATCGAAGAGATGACGGTCCTGGAATTGGCGGATTTGGTCAAGGCGCTCGAAGAGAAATTCGGCGTCAAGGCGAATATGCCGATGATGGCGGCTCCCGCAGCCGGAGCAGCAGCAGGCGCACCAGCAGCTGAAGAGAAGACTACTTTTAGCGTAGTCCTCACCAGCGCCGGAGCTAACAAGATCGCAGTCATCAAAGAAGTGCGTACGATGACCAGCCTCGGATTAAAAGAAGCTAAGGACTTAGTGGATGCCGCGCCCAAGCCGGTCAAAGACGGTGTTGCAAAAGAAGAGGCGCAGGAAATGAAGAAGAAACTCGAGGCAGCCGGAGCTACCGTCGAGCTTAAATAAACATAAAGCAGAACCCTTAAACTAGGACGCTATGCTAAAAAGAAAGAGT
>JAPLLN010000065.1 GCA_026387475.1 Candidatus Omnitrophota bacterium
TCTTCGGTCACGCGCACCAGTTCCGTGGCGATGCGTTTTCCGTTTAAGCCTTTGATGGATTTTATCCCCGAGTCCTGCGGCACAGCCAGCACCCACCTTACCTTCTTCATCCTCTGCTTGGCGTAGATCAGGTCGGTTATGCGGGTTACGTCGGACTTGTTCTCCAAGATCCAGTCGTTTCCGGTAATACCGCAATCAAGCGCGCCGTCCTGCACATAACGGGACATCTCCTGCGCGCGCAGGAGTACCGGCTCGATCTCTGCGTCGTCTATCGACGGAAAATACGAACGCTCGCTGGGAAGGCCGACATTAAAGCCGGCTTTCTTGAACAGGCGGAAAGTAGACTCTTGGAGGCTCCCTTTAGGCAGGCCTAATTTTAATACCTTGCTTTTCATCTTCGATTATCCTCTTGGTTTCTATCAAGGCTCTCTGCCGGGAGTACGCCTTAATGCTCGGTTTGACGCGCGTACGGGGATTTATCCCCCAAACCTTTCTGACTTTTACGGTCTTCTTCGGCACGGATAATGATTATAGCCACATATTAATAGTTTGTAAAGTGTTTTTCTGGTTGCAAATATCCTAACTTTAACTATAATGGCATAAATACAGGAGGATTACCCATGCTTAAAATTCTGCGCAAGAAAAAAATTCAAAAGACCGTCTGGATCATCGTATCCGTCATAGTCATAATCGCTTTTGTCTTCGGCGGCTATATTACGCGGACCATGAACGATAAAAATAATCCGGGCCAGATCGGCAGGATACTCGGCCACAGCGTCACCCCCCTGGAATTCAGGGACGCGGTCAATGCCGTAAGGGTGCAGGCAGTGATGCAATTCGGTGAGAAATATAACGAAGCGCTTAAATACCTCAATTTCGAGGACCAGGCCATGGACAGGCTCTACCTGTTATACGCGGCCAAGAGGCGCCACATAAACGCAAGCGACAAAGAAGTGACGGAGCTGATCGAAAGCTACCCCTTCTTCCAAAGCAAGGGCGTCTTTGATAACCGGATATACGCGGAAGTCCTGCAATACGTTTTCCACGTGCAGGCCCGCATCTTCGAAGAGCAGACCCGCCAGAATATAATCATCGCTAAACTATACAAACAGATAACCAAAGACATCCTGGTTACCGACGCGCAGGTAAGAAACGAATACGTTAAGCTCAACCAGAAGCTATCCGTCGATTATATCGCGTCCATCCCCGCGGAATTTGCCAAGGCCTTCAAATATACGGAGGCGGATTTAAAAGATTATTTTTCCAAGAACTCACTGGACTTTAAACAACCCCTCTCCTTTAACCTCGAATACATAACACTGGATTCGCTGGACAAGATCAAAGACTTAAAAGGGAGCCTTGATAAGAAAGGTGTATTTGAGAAAATCGCCAAAGACAACGGTTTGAGTATCAATGAGACCGGATTATTCGACCAGAACGAACCCATCCCCCAGCTAGGCTGGTCAGCGGAAGGCGCCAATATCATCTCTAAGCTTAAGGTCGGGCAGTGCGCCCCTCCAATACAAGCGGATAAGAAATTTTACATATTAAGGCTCAAAGACAAGAAAGAACCATTTATTCCGGAGTTTGATAAGATAAAGGATAAGGTAAAAGACGCCATGATCAAAGCTTATTCGGATAAAATGGCCAAGGAAAAGATCGCGCAGGCCTTGAATAACTTGAAGGCCGATAATAATTTTCCCAAAACGGCAAAATTTGCCGGGATCAAATACGGGACCACCGACCTCTTCCAGTTCGGAACTTATCTGGAAGGGATAGGCGCATCGGACGCCCTGTGGCTGGCTGCCAATAAACTAAAGGCCGGCGAATACAGCCCGGTGATCACCATGCCCATCGGTTACTACATAGTAAAAATAAAATCCGTTTCTCCGGTCGATGAAAAGAGATTCAGCGACGAAAAAACGGATTTTACCCTCAAACTTCTGGGACAGATGAAACAGGATGCCTTCGATAAATTCCTGGCCGGCCTAAAAAACAACCAATAAAACCTTAATCTTTAAGCGCCTATCTTTATCGAATTGACCGGGCAGGAATCAGCCACTTCCTGCAGGTTGTGCGTCGGGCAGCTCTGGGCCTTGACATGAGCGATACCATCACCCTGCACCTCAAAGACTTCCGGGCACGACTGTTCGCAGAGCCCGCATCCTACGCAAGTCGATGCATCAACAGTTACCTTAGCCATATCTTAAAAACCTCCTATTACCTCTCCATCAGGTTTTCGAAAATTTCTTCGTGATTGACTTCTTCGGAAAGGATGTGCGTCACTAACTGATAGGTGACGTTATCTTTGCCCAGTGTCTTCTTGGCTATCTTATTGTAAACCTCGATCGCCCCTGCCTCTGCCTCGGTCACGATGCGGATGATCCGGTTGTAATCCGCGGTATTCTTCGGCGGCATTAAATAAGGAGCGTTGGCGTTCTTTTCTAAATCCATAGGATTTGCGATCGGCACATCGCCTAACTTGATGATCAGATCCGCAAGTTCCGTCGCGTGCTCCAGCTCTTCCTTAGCGATCTTGTTCAAGAATTCTGCCATATCCTCATAACCTTTTCCTGAAACCGTCTGCGCCATGAACCAGTAAAGATAAAACGCTAACCATTCATCGGCATACGCCTTATTAAGATCCTTCACCAGGTCTTTGAGGCTTAAATCCACTATTGCCCTTGCTTGCTTTCCCATACTGCACCTCCCTTTAAGCGGTTGGTTCTGCTTTTAATCCGTACTTCTTGATGTTGCTATCCGCTATTTCCTGAATCTTCTTTAATTCCTCGGGGTTGCTCATCAGATGTTTGAACCTGCCCTGGATCTTCAAATATTCTTCAACCGGCTTAGGCACTATCTGCTTGCGGCCGGTGATAACTCCGGACTCATATTCAAATAAAGGATAGAGCCCGGTATCAACTGCGAGTTTAGAGATGAGGACCAGCGCGTCACTCTCGTATCTCCACCCTAACGGACAAGGGGCGTGAACCTGAATATACTTCGGCCCTTTAATTGATAAAGCCTTTTTAACTTTACGCTGCAGATCCTGCGGAAACCCCGAAGAGGCAGTAGCCACATACGGAATACCGTGGGCCACAGCGATTTCGGGAAGAGGTTTTTTAGGCCGGATATTGCCCGATGACTTTGCGCCTGCGGGGCTGGTAGTTGTATTGGTATCAAAAGGAGTAAGCCCGCTTCTCTGGACGCCGGTGTTCATATACGCTTCGTTATCGTAACAGACATAAAGGATATCGTGCCCGCGCTCAAGCATCCCGGATAGAGCCTGCAGGCCTATGTCTGCGGTCCCTCCGTCGCCTGCCTGGGCGATGACATTTATTCTGTCTTTAGTGCCTAAATATTTTAATGCGCTTTCTACGCCGGAGGCAACCGCGGCGCAGTTCTCAAACAAAGAATGGATAAAAGGGACATTCCAGGCTGACTCCGGGTATTTAGTGGAGAACACTTCCAGGCAGCCGGTATTATTGACAATGATGGTATTCTTTCCCGCGGCGTCAATGACTAAGCGCGCGGCGAGCGACTGTCCGCAACCGGCGCAGGCTGTGTGTCCGGCGGAAAATAAAGTATTACTCATAGTTCTCCTTTAAAAGCTCGGGCTTTAAATCTATAAACTCTCCGGTCAACTCTTTGGTCCCGAGGAGCCGGTAAATTTCTTTTATGGAATCCTTGGTAATATCGCGCCCGCCCAATCCGACGACAAAGCTGCTTATTACTTTCGGCGCCTTTTTCTTCCCGAAAAACGCTGCCTTTACATCCGCGGCTATCGGCGCGGTGGCACCCAAAGAGACTGCCCGGTCTAATACCCCGACCTTGGATACCTTCTTAAGCGCTTCACAGATTGCCTGCCCCGGGAAAGGCCGGTAGCTGACCACTTTTAACAAACCTACCTTTTTCCCTTTGGCGCGCAGTTCATCGATGACATCTTTGACGGTGCCGCATACAGAACCCATAGCCACAATCACCTTTTCCGCGTCTTCCAGGCGGTAACCCTCGACCAGGCCGTTGTAATTCCGGCCAAATGCCTTGGAGAAATCCGCCATTACTTTAGGGATAAACTTCAACGCCTCTTCGTGCGTCTTCTCAATGGCGTAACGCGTCTCGGTGTAGTATTCCGGATCGACCAGTGGGCCGATAGTTATAGGATTATCAACGTCTAATTTGTATAAAGGCTTGTAAGGCGGCAGAAATTTATCTACTTCTTCTTGGCTGGGGATATCAACGGTCTCGATGCCGTGAGTAAGGGTAAAACCGTCCATACAGACCATCACCGGAAGCATCATGGATTTATCTTCGGCAATGCGGTAGGCCATAAAATGCAGGTCCACGGTATCCTGAATATTTTCGGCGTAGAGTTGGATCCAGCCGGAGTCGCGCAGAGAAATGGTATCCTGCTGATCGTTCCAGATATTTATGGGAGCGGATATGGCTCGGTTAGCGTCAGTCATGACTATGGGAAGGCGGAGCCCTGCGATATTAAAGACTACTTCCATCATATAGAATAAGCCTTGCGAGCTGGTCGCGGTATTACGTTCACGGTCTGGGCGTTTAATTTGCCTTCGGAGACCATCGCCGCCAGGTCTTCCACGATATGCGTCTGGGGAGTGATCGGGTAAGCCGAGATGACCCCGGGCTTGCACAACCTGACTGCCTCGGCTACGGCGTGAGAGCCTTCAATGAATTGTTTCATTTGCCTTCCTCTTTGACCATTTCAATATCTTTCTTGGGGCAGACCGTGGCGCAGATGCCGCACCCTTTGCAAAAAACATAATCGCAATCGTAATTATTCTTCCCTTCGCCGCTGATGCATTTCTCGGGGCAGATTATTGCGCACATATTGCAGGCGATGCAGTTCTTCTTCAGATATTTTGGTTTTAAACCGCTTCTCCACGAACCGGTCTTATTGTTCTGACTGGAGCCCGGTTTTGCTATTAAAGGGCCGAACATTATTTACCCCCGCCATTCTTAACAAACTCAAAACCTTCTTTTATTGCGGAAAGGTTACCTTCCAGCGCCTTACCGGAAAATCTATGCTTGATAGCCCCTAAAAGGGTCTCTAGATCCAGCTCTCCGCTGGCTGCGGAAAAGGCGCCTATCAAAGCCGTATTACCTAAAGGCCTTCCTATATATTTCATGGCGATATCATTTGCCGGGACAACGTAAACCTTTTGGGTAGCGCTTACTTTAGGAGGAGCTGCGCCCTCTTTATCGTTGATCACCGCGATACCTTTATCTTTAAGCCCGGAAAAACAGTTGAATCCGCGCATTAATGTCGGGTCCATGATCAAAAGGTAATCCGGCTCGTATATCTGGCTTCTTAAACGCACCGGTTTAACGTCTACGCGCACAAAGGCATTCATAGGCGCGCCCATGCGGGCAGCCCCGAAGCTGGGGAAGGCATAAGGATACATACCTTTTAAGAAGTACGCGTAGCCTAAAAGTGTGGCAGTGGTGATTGCGCCTTGGCCGGCGCGGGCGTGTATTCTGATTTCTTTCATGGGTTACCTTTGACTAAACGAGCAAAAGTAGAAATGGATTATACGACTAATCCGGTTGTTTGTCAAATAATTATTTTTTAGGTGATTTTTTGTAAAAGCGCGGAGGTTTCGTTCAGGAGCTTAAAGATCTTCCCTGCCTTACCTATATCTAGGCTCCCTAAACCGCAGGAAGGGCTTACCAATAGGCGCTCAAGGAGCAATTTCCGGCTTACTCCCTTCTTTTCCAGAACATCTATGCCGCTCTTTACTTTATTGACCAGCGATTCGGGGGTGATCTTATCGGAAAAACCTTCCGTAGGCACAACTCCCCAACAGACGGCTCCTCCCTTTTCCAGAAAACCCTTTAAATTTGGCGCGTAAAGCACAAACTTATCCTGGAAATCAAAAGCGTCAAAGTTGATTATATCCAGGCCCGGGGTATCGGTGAAGATCGACCAGTCGGTGTTCCCGCAGCAGTGCGCGCCTGTCAAAACGTCCTCGGATTTAAAACCCGAGATAAGATCCGAAAAACCCTTAATGACATCTTCGCGGTTCAGAGAAGTATAAGCCGAGCCGAACGCGCTAAGGTAGGGTTCATCAAAGAAAAGAATGATCTTTTTTCCGAATTTCCTGAATAATTTTATCTGCCATAGGGCTTTAGCTGCCAGGCCCTTAATAATCACCTCCATAAATACCTTATCGTGCAAAAGAGACTTGCCCTCTTCATCGTTAATAGACGCGGCAAAGGTAAACGGGCCGGTGACATGGCATTTGATAAAATCGATCCCGGCCGTACCTTTCTCTAATCTTTGACAGAGCTCGTACAAACCCGAAGCATAAGCCGGGGAGATCCTGAAATATTCCGTATCTCCGTCGATAATCTTAGCGTAGAAATCCTCCAGCTCTTTATCTTTGCTGGCCGGGTCAAACTTAACGCCTTCGGCGGTGAATCTCAAGCAAGGCAAGTTTTCGCTGAATTGGGCGACCATCCCTTCGCGCTTGTCTTTACGCGGGAGCTGCGGCCAGAAAGGAACCCGCGGCAGGCTCTTTAAGACCAGATCTACCGCTTCCTTCGCCTCTTTATGCGGGAGGCTCCCGATACCTAATGCTAAACCTTTAAATTTTTCCATTTTCTTTTACGTGATCGCGTAAGGCGCTTGAGAATGCCGCTTCAAAATCGTAGACATCCTTAAAATCCCCCAGAGAATCCTCTTCGGTCTTGGAGAGTATTTTCTTATTGATCATATTAAATACGATATTCCCGAAATCCTCGGTACGGCTTATACCCCAATGCGTAAAAACAGTCTTTACCATCGGGCCGAACTGCTCCAAAGCCATGTCGCGGATACCTTCAGCCAGCTCCTGACCTTTGACATGCCCCTGCCGCTTAAACCTCTTTTGGGTAAAATGCAGCCCCTGCATCACAAACTCATAAGCGCCGGGTTTATACCGGGCGTCTTTCGCGCATATTTCATCAACCACCTGATAGAAATCTTTCTGTTCTTTCATATATCAGTACCCTAGATTTTCTCCGACCAGAATAACCCTTAATCTCCCCGGAGAAACTTCTGCTTCGATGATCAAAATCTGGCAGCACATCCTTTTATATTCCGGGAACTTACAAATCTCGTCGTGGCAGCGGCCGTCTTTAAGACAGGCGCTCTCCCAACCCAGGCGCTTGCAATTTAAAGGTGTGGCGAATTCGCGCGCCCGAGTCATTGCCTCCTGAATATTAGCAGTAATCTTATTTATTCCGCAGACTATGATTACATTCTTGGCATATGCTACCCCGCTGGTGCGGTTGCCGTAACCGCTAAAAAATACCATTTCCCCGTTTTGAGAAATAGCGTTAGCGCTCGCCAGATAGTAATCGGCAAGCGTCGCCTCTTTTCGTATCTTTAAACTTTCTTCCCAGCTAATTCCGGCCTTGTAGGGGTCGAAAACTTTATTTCCCCGCGCTGCCAGCGCCGTGATCACTTCGACCTCTTCCAGGGTCTTTGACCCGGAAAAACCTACGCTCGCTTCTTTAGGGATCATCTCTAATACGGCTGCCTTTGCAAGGGCCCCGCTCTTACAATACATCCCGGAGATATTCCTCTTGCGCCAGTTCTCGAATAAAATCTCGGCTTGTTTATCCATTGCTAATTTTTAGGTAAAATTCCTTTGTAATCATCGGGAAAATAGTTATTGGAGAAAACAACCATCCCGATCTTATTCACCAGAAAAAACGTGGGGACGCCCATTATGCCGTAGGTATCGCTAACAGTAGTATCCTCATCAAAGAGAACGGTAAATTTTACGTCATTCGCGCCGATATATCTCTCCACCTTCTCCCTAGGCTCTCCTACGTTGACCGCTAACACTGTTATGTTATCCTTGGCCAGCTCTGCGGACTTAGCGTTTAGTTTCTTAAGCTCCTCCCGGCAGAACGGGCACCAGGTAGTCCAAAAGAACAAAAGCACATTCCCCTTGCCTTTATAATCGGCTAAAGAATAGGCCTTATTATCCAGTCCGGTTAATCTGAAATCAAGCGCGACGAGCGTATCGCTAGTCTTTGCCCGGGCAGAACATAGCGGAGAAAAAAGTGCCGCCAGGACTAAAACGCAGAGCAGGAACTTCTTCATATAACCATCCTCCTTATCGCGCTGATCGCAAGATATAAACCGGCGACGATCAAAATAATAGCGAGCGCCTTCTTTATATAATCCATCCATCTGCCCAATTTAGGTATTCCGGTCAAAGACGCAATAAAAGTCCCGATGACGATCAGCGGCAGGCCCATGCCGAGGGCAAAAGTAAATAAAAGCAGCGTCCCGTAGGCGAGGCTCTTCTTAATGGTCAAAAATGCCAAAATCGAGCCTAACACCGGGGTCAAACACGGAGAGGCTACCAGCCCTGACACGAGCCCGACTAAAAACGCGGAGAAGTTGTTGTTTTTCTTTGCCTCCGGGAGTTTCACAAAACGGAATACCGGTATGGCAAATAAATCCAGCATGGATAAACCCAAGGTTACGATGATCGCTCCCACAATAATATGGGTTATAGGATTGGCGCTTACCGCTCCGAATATCTTTCCGGTAAGAGACGCCAATAAACCGAGAAATGAATAAGTTACTGCGATACCAAGGACATAATTCAGGCTTAAAATAAAACCTTTGACCCTTGAGCCTCCGGATTTAGCTCCGATATAACCGACGGTAACCTGTATCAAGGGATAGACGCACGGGGTCAGGGCCATAAAAATCCCGCCCAAAAAAGAAATTATTAAATCCACGGGCTTACCCGATAGAATCATTTATCCACCTCAAATAAGCGGCATCCCCTGCCTTGATCGGAAGACTGATTATCTCCGGCACCTGATAACTGTGATTTGCTTTCACGGTCTTTATGATCTTAGAAAGCTTCTCTGATCTCGATTTAACCATTAACAAAACTTCTCCGGCGCTCTCGACCTTACCCTTCCACCAGAATAACGACTCTACCTTATCAATGATGTTCACGCAGGCAGCCAGCTTCTTACTGATAAGCGCCTTGGCAATGGCCCTCGCCTGCTTCTTGTTTGCTGCGGTTATAAAGGTTACCGTATACATCATAACATCAACTCTTCTGCTCGTCAATCTTAGCCGATTTTATCCTGCCGAATTGGGAACAGACATCAAAGATGGCCATAGGGTCAACGGCTAACATATTAACCTTAAAGTTTTTAGCGCTCGTGTTTGAATCTAGGCAATCTTCGACCTTGACCTCATCCCCGAATTCCGCCAGAGAGCTTCGAATGGCCTCTACTGTCGTGCCTTGCGCGTGCAATATGAATTCTAAAGCGAATTTCTGCATAGATTACCGGAGCATTATGACCGAAATAAGTCTCCCCGCTTTATCTGCTTCTTTCCGGAATGAAAAAAACCGGTCGTTTTGACTTACAGTGCAAAACCCGCAATCGGAAATATCCCCTGGCTTGACCCCCGCATGCGTCAGCTGTTCCGCGTTAACCGCGGGAATATCCAGAAAAAGGCGCTTATCTCTCTCAATGACTTTATTCGGAAAATATTTTTTAAAATCTGCTTCCACCTCAAAACAGCAGCTGCGTATGCATGGACCGAAATACGCGATTAGATCCGCCGGATTTGTTTTAAATCTATTTCGCATGCAATCTAGCGCGGCAGAGGCGATCCCTTTCTGCGTTCCCCGCCATCCCGCATGGACCATAGCAATAGCGTTTTTTACCGGATCATATAAAAATACGGATAAGCAGTCAGCGGTAAAAACCGCAAGAGGTATTCCAGGTTTATCAGTGATAAAGGCGTCCGTATCCGCAATGGCGGAATCATAAAGCAGCGCGCCCTTACCTAAATCGGCTTCCGTAACATATGCTACGTTCTTAGAATGCGTCTGCTGCGCGCCTACAAGCTTTGAATAATCAATTCCCAGGTCTGCGAGAAATTTCTTTCTCTCCGATAGCGCCTTTGACGTATCCCCGTAACACAAAGACATATTTCCGTCCTGGCGGGTACTGTAAGCGGCAATAACTTTATCGCTTATCTTTACCTTCATCGATTTTTATTGTTTTATCTTTCGTTTTCTTGCCTTTAATTATTTCTATCTGGTATTTCTTGACCTTAAAATGCTCGGACAAGAGCTCGATCAACTGCTCATTTGCCAAACCATCCTGCGCCGGACGGGTCAGATAGACTTTGATCCGCTCTCCCTCTACCTTAACCAGCTTCCTGCTTGATTTTGGAACGACGCGGATATTGAGCAACATTGAGGAATTATTTTGTTTCTATCTGCTTGGTATCCTGGATATTGGTAAGCTTATCCGTGACCTTATCCAGGCGTTTCTGCGTATCGGCGTATTTGGTGCCGGCGTTAGTAATGTGATTGCCTAAAATATCGAACTCGTCTTTAAATTTATTGATGTCGATTGTTAGCGCGCTCAAGCCTTTAAGTATCATCTTGGCGTTCTCTTCAATTTTTAAGCCCTTTAACCCCAGGCAAATAACCTGGAGGTAAGCGTAAAAGGTGTTGGGCGATACCGGGATGACCTTCTTGGACATGCCGTAAGAAAACAGGTCTTCTTTGATGATGACTTCGTAATAAACATTCTCCGCCGGTATATACATAAGCGCGAAGTCATAGGTATTTTCAGCGGGTAAGATATATTTGGACGCGATCTCGTCTACGCGGTTTTTGACATCCTGGATGAACTTCCTGCGGAATTCGTTTTTTAGTTTTTCATCCTGGGTGTCGAGCATCTTCTGAAAATTCTCCAGGCTGAATTTTGCGTCCACCGGCACGAGGCGCTCGCCGAGGCGGATCACCGCGTCTACCGCGTCGCTGGATTTGAAACGGTATTGGGTTTCGAAATGTTGCTTGGGAAGGACCTGCGATAAAAGATTCTCCAAAAGCGTTTCTCCCATCTGCCCCCTGAACTTGGGGGCTCGCAGAAGCTCCTGGAGACTGGAGATATCCTTACTGATCTCGACTATCTGGCGGTTAGTCTCTTCTAATTTACCGAGCTGCTTCTCAACATTCCCGAAGACCGCGGTGCTTGAGCCCAGATTCTGGGCAATGACCTTATTCGCCTCCTGAATAGACGCGCTCATGTCGTTCAAGCGCCTATCCATCTGGGAAGAGACTTTAAGGACGATAGCGATGACTGCCGCCCCGATCAACAAGAATAATCCGCCGATAGCCCAAATCATGTTTTTATTATATCACTAGAAGGAGCTTTTTAGTAAATAATCCTTTTTGATGCGGGTAAGTGAGCGGAAAATATTGGTCTTAACATCAGGGCAGACTTTCTCCAGGTC
>JAPLLN010000041.1 GCA_026387475.1 Candidatus Omnitrophota bacterium
GAAATCCTTCTCTGATGCTTGGCGCAATTTCCCGAGATCCTCGAAGAAGTCATCTTGCCTCTCTCGTTGATAAACGCCTCCAGCCTCTTTACGTCTTTATAGTCGATGAACTGGACCTTATCCGCGCAAAACCTGCAGAATCTTTTCTTCTGTATCAGTGAGTCGCGCTTTTTAGCGCCTAATCTCGTCTTGGACCTTGCTCCGCCCGGACCTGACCTCGTAGTTGATTTGGTTTTAACTTTCATCTGCCTGCTCCTCGCTCTCCGCTAACCATGCTGATTCCGTTGACGGTTCTGTGTGGATTTCTTCGACTGTTTCCGTTGATTGGATCTTACCCGCGCCCGAAGGTGAGCCTAAAAACTGGACGCGTTCAGCCCTTACTTCGATGACGCTTCGCTTCTGTCCCGCATTATCCTCCCAGGAACGCGACTGCAATCTCCCCTCGACAAACAGGGGGCTTCCTTTATGCAGGTACTGATTACAGGTCTCCGCCTGTTTGTTCCAGGCCACGGCGGTGATAAAACATACTTCCTCTTTCAATTCGCCGGTCTTTGATTTATACCTGCGGTTTACTGCCATGCGCAGGTTGACCACTGCCATCCCCTGCGGGGTATAACGCAGCTCGGGATCCTTGGTGAGGTTGCCCATCAATAATACTTTATTAAAACTTGCCATGATTATCTCCTTACTCTAAGTTGGAAACGAGGACCCTTAGGATATTTTCGTTAAGCCCGTAAGCGTGTGTTATATCTTTCACCGCTTTGGGAGGGAGCGTAAAACTCAATAGATAATAAACGCCCTCGAGCTGCTTTTTTATGGGAAAGAATAATTTTCTTCTCTCCGCCCAGACCGCGGAATTCGATATCATGCCTTCGTGTTTTGTGACAGCCTCCCCGATGAAATTAAAGAGCGTCTTTCTGTCTTCTTCGGATAGGTCGGGCCTGACGATAAACATTGCTTCGTACTTATTCATTACTCTTACTCCTTTTGTTGTAGTTGTTCATGGTTTCTAATAAGCCTTGCGTAATCCATGACTCGACGCAAGAGACTGCCTCATCTATAATACCTTCTATTTCTTTTAATTCAGCCCTGTTAAACGGCGCTAAGACATAATCCGCAGGGTCAATTCTTTCGTGAGGCCTGCCCACGCCGATACGCAAACGGCAATATCCGTTACTCGCCAGCGATTTATTTATTGAGTTCAGCCCCTTATGCCCGCCGCTTGATCCGTCCGGCCTTAATTTCAGCCTGCCAAACTCCAGGTCCATGTCATCGCAGATGACCAGGAGTTCGTTTAAGCCTATTTTATATTTATTAAGCAGCGGTTTTACCGCCGAACCGGAGAGATTCATAAATGAGAGCGGTTGAGCCAAAATTACCTGCTCGTCATTTAAATTTAACTTTGCCGTCAGGGACGAACTAAGAAAACCTCTTTTTAAAATTACTTTATGCTTTTCAGCCAGGGCCTTCAAAGCCATAAACCCGGCGTTATGCCGGCTGGCAGAATACGCTTTCCCCGGATTACCCAAACCTACGATAAGCTTCACTTCTTCTCTTTTTCTTTTTCCTTGGGCTCTTCGGCCTTGCCTTCTTCAGTTGGGACTTCCTTCTTTTCCTTGATCACTTCCGGCTCTTGCGCTACTTCGCCCTCAACCGGCGCTGCCGCGACTTCTTCTTTCATCGGCTCGGCAACCGTCAGGACTATGGAGGAAGGATCATTCAGAATCTTGACCTTAGGAGGAACCGGGAGGTCCTTTACATGAATGGATTCCTTAAGCTTAAGGTTGGAGATGTCGATCTCTATCCCTTTAGGTATATCCGTAGGCAGACACTCTATTTCGACTTCCCAGAGTATATGCTCAAGCGAACCGCCCTCTTGCTTTACGCCGACGGATTCTCCCTTAGTAGTGATCGGGATATTTACCTTGATCTCCTTAGTAAGAGAGATCTCATTAAAATCCACGTGGATTATATTGTCGTGCACGGGATGGTATTGTATCTCCTTGATCAGGCAAGGGTGCACTTTTGAGCCCTTATCATCTTTTATCTTCAGATTGATGATGACGCCCTCGATCCTGTGTTGATGCACCAGCCTTATCAGGGCGCTGTTCGAGACCTGCAAAGACATGGAATTCTTTCCCTGCGAATATAATATTGCGGGAAGAAATCCGCCCTCTTTCAGATCCTTGGTTTTAGCCCGCCCCGTCCCCTCTCTTTTCTCTACTTCCAAAAATATCTCTTCCATTTAACTTACACTCCGTTTCTTAGTCAAATAAGCAACTGATTGACTCTTCGTTGTGGATCCTCTTTATCGCCTCACATAAGAGCTCGGCGACCGACAGCACCTTGATCCGCTCATGTTTCTTCTTGTTATCCAGAGGGATACTATCGGTAATGACCAGCTCTTTTAATTCTTTGCATTCATCCAGGCGCTCGATCGCCGGCCCGGTCAAAACCCCGTGCGAGATAGCCGCGTAAATATTCTTTGCCCCGGCCTTTTTTAAGGCATGGACGCCCTCGAATAATGAGCTGCCGGTAGCGATCAGGTCATCGACGATTATCGCGTTCTTCCCATCGACTTCGCCGAGTATATGCATCGCCTCGGTCTTATCAGGAGACTCGCGCCTCTTGTCGATTATGGCAAGGCTGGCGCCTATTCTTTTAGCGTAGGCCCGTGCCATCTTTATCCCGCCTACGTCAGGCGAGACGATGACCAAGTCTTTGAGATTTATTTTTTTGAAGTATTCGATGAATACGCCGATGGCGAAAAGGTGATCCATGGGTATATCGAAGAAGCCCTGTATCTGTCCGGCATGCAGGTCCATGGTAAGTATCCTGTTGGCTCCGGCGACAGTAAGCAGATTCGCCACTAACTTAGCGGTGATGGGGACGCGCGGCTGGTCTTTCCTGTCCTGGCGGGCATAGCCGAAATATGGAATAACCGCGGTGATGCGCGCAGCCGATGCCCTCTTCATCGCGTCGATCATGATCAATAATTCCATCAGGCTTTCGTTTGACGGAGGGCACGTCGGTTGGATTATAAAGACGTCTTTGCCGCGCACGTTATCGTTGATCTTGACGCGGATCTCCCCTTCGCTGAATCTGCCCACGAAGGCGTCGGATAATTTTATCTTTAAACACTTGCAGATATCACTGGCTAATTCCGGATGCGCATTGCCGCTAAATACCGCGAGTTTATCCATATTATTTCCCCTTTGGCTTAAGTACTCTCGCCGGTACTCCGGCGACCGTCACTCCGTCAGGAATATTTCTTTTGACTACTACCGAACCCGCGCCCGTTACTGCGCGTCTACCCACCGTCACCGGGGCGACCAGAATAGTATCCGATCCGATGGAGGCGCCGTCATTTATCACCGTGATATTCTTTTTTCCTTTATCGAAATTCGCGGTGACCGTCCCGGCTCCGATATTCACATTGCGGCCGATGCGGGTATCACCGATATAGGAAAAATGTTTGGCTAGGGTTTTTGCTTTCAGGCTTGAGCGGGTGATCTCGATGAAATTTCCCGCCACGACATCGTTATCAAGGTGTGTGCCTTCCCTCAAGTGCGCGAAAGGCCCTACAAAGCAACGTTTTCCGATTTTAACATCCCTTTCGATCACTGTAAAGGGATAAATTACCGTGTCCAAACCGATTTTTGTGCCGAAACTTATAAATGCGGTGGCCGGGTCGATGATAGTCACACCCAGGCGCATATACTGCTCATTAAGGCGCCTCTGCATTATGCTGTTAGCTAAAGCCAGCTCAACCCGCGAATTAATGCCTAAGGCCTCATTGATATCAGCTATTTTTACGCTCTCGATGAGATAACCTTTTTTATGGAATAACCCGATGATATCCGTCAGGTAATATTCTTTTTTGCGGTTATCCGGCCGGACATCTTTTAAAGCGGCGACTAATTTCTCTTTATTAAAACAGATTATGCCGGTGTTGATCTCTTTTATCGCCTTCTGAACGTCATCCGCATCCTTATCCTCGATTATCCCGGATATGCTGGAATATTTATCCCGCAAGATCCTGCCGTATCCGGCGGGGTTCTTTACCTGCGCGGTCAGAATGGTGGCATCCAGGTCATTATACGTGTGATGCCTGATAAGCTTGTCGAGGGTCTCTTTCTTTAAAAGCGGGATATCGCCGTAAAGGATCAATACCGTACCCTTAAAACCTTTTAATTGCGCAAGCGCAACTTTTACCGCGTCTGCCGTCCCTACGAGTTTTTTCTGCACAGCGGCCTTTACTCCGGGAGGAAGAATTTTCTTCACCTCGGCAGAGCCAAATCCTAAAACAGCTACCGTTGTCCTTAACCTCAACTCGCGCGTAAGGTCCAATACATAAGAAACCATAGGCCTGCCGCAGATATTATGCAAGACCTTAGGTGTAGCGGATCTCATCCGCACGCCTTTACCCGCTGCCAAGATTATTGCTGCTATATTCTTCATATTTTTTAGTTGCCCGGCAAGGATTCGGACCTTGACAGTCAGACCCAAATTCTGATGTGCTACCATTACACTACCGGGCAGAAATTACTCGGCCGCTTTTTGCGCCGAGGGGCCTCTCTTGACCTCTTGAACGTACGCCTCTAAGACCCTCTTCTGCAGATATTCCCTGAACGGCTGCGTGATAGGGTGAGCTATATCCTTGTGTTCCAACTGGGAACTCCCGGTAGCGTCCGGCATCGCCGGCGCCTTAGGGGCAATAGGCAGCTGTCCGCCGCACTGATTACAATATTTAGAGCGCAATTCGTTCTTGAAATTGCATTTGGGGCAGGGCTGCTTTACTTTTCTCGACGGCATGGCGATAAACAGCCCGCTGGTCCCCTCGATGACTTTGATATTCCTGACCACGAAGGCATTGTCAAAAGTAACGGTAGCGTACGCCTTCAATTTCTTATCCGGAGAATCCTTTAAAACAACTCTGGCCTCGGTTATCTCCATCGCTGCCCCCTCTTTGGCTAAACAGTCCGCACTAAAAATCTGCGCGCACGCTTAACTTGCGCGCCAAGCTTTCTGTTGAATAAAACGGCCTCTTTTTTGGACC
Source organism: Candidatus Omnitrophota bacterium (assembly GCA_026387475.1). GTDB lineage: Bacteria > Omnitrophota > Gorgyraeia > Gygaellales > Profunditerraquicolaceae > JAPLLM01. The sequence goes on from JAPLLN010000041.1 coordinate 5,060, forward strand.
GGAGAATACCAAATACTGCCGGGCCGCTTCCGGACATAAGGACAGAATTAAAACCGATAAGATTTTGTAATTTAGCCTTGAGGCGATCAACCTGCGGGAACTCTTTACGGGTAACCGCTTCCAAGTTGTTAAATAGCAATCCGCGCCTTAAAACAACGGGCTTTTTCTTTAAGGCAGAGGTTAGTATTTTAACATTATACGCAGGCCTTGTCAACCCAGAAAATCGGTCAAATTTACGGTAGATGAGCGGCGTAGAAACATGCCTCTTAGGCACAACCAGCAAGTGCCAAAGCCGCACTTTCTTCATATTACCCAGCGGGGTTATTTTATCCCCGCGGGAAGTCCCCAGGGCAAAAGGAGTATCATAAAGAAAGAACGGGACATCCGAACCTATTTTACCGGACAAACTTACAAGCCTGCTTAAACTTAAATTAAGCCCCCAGAGTTTATTCAAACCTAATAAAATCGTCGCGGCATCAGACGACCCGCCGCCTAATCCGGCGCCTACGGGAATACGCTTTTTAATGACTATATCAACGCCGATATTGACTCCGCAGGTATCCTGTAAAAGCCGGGCTGCGCGAAAACAGAGATTATCCTCTCCGGAAGGGACAGAACTGTCGCTGCAAATAATGCGGATCTTCTTATCTGCGCGCTTTTTAAGAGTGATGGAATCAAAGAGGTCGATACGCTCGAATAATGTTACCAGGTTGTGGTAATTATCTTTACGTTTAGGCTTGAGGACTTGCAGGAAGAGGTTTAGTTTAGCGTAGGCTTTAAGGACCAATTTGCTTAGCTGATGCAGGTAATGACTGTTTTCTCGATATCGGCCGCGGTCAGGTTATACTCTTTCAAAAGTTCCGCCGGCTCGCCCGACTGGCCGAACCTGTTTCTTACACCCATGCGGATGACCTTTACCGGGTGATTCTCGGCCACAACCTCATCCACAGCCGAAGCCAACCCTCCGGTAATATTATGCTCTTCGCAGACTACTATTGCCTTGGTTTCTTTTGACGCTTTCAAAATGATATCTTTATCTATGGGCCGGATAGTGTGAATATTAATAAGCCGGGCTTTGATCCCTTTTTGTTTAAGGGAATTTACCGCGATGAGCGCTTCATTAACCATCACTCCGCAGGCAATGATCGTAATATCATTACCGTCAGAGATCATCTGGCCTTTCCCTATCTTGAATTCTCCCTTATTTTCTACGGTAGCGACTTTAGACCTGCCTAAACGCACATAAAAAGGCCCTTTAGAATTTACAGCTGCCTTTACCGCATCCGCAGTCTGCGGCCCGTCGCAGGGGACGACTACCGTCATATTCGGGATGACCCGCATCAATGCGATATCTTCCAGGGCCTGATGGCTCGCGCCGTCGGGGCCTACGGTAAGCCCGGCGTGCGTAGCCACGATCTTGACATTTAAATTGCTGTAACAAACAGAGTTCCTTACCTGGTCCCAGGCCCTGCCGCTGGCAAAGATCGCAAAAGTGGAAACAAAAACAATTTTGCCGCAAGACGCCATGCCTGCGGCAGACGCTATCATATTCTGCTCCGCTACTCCGAAATTAAAAAACCTATCAGGGAATTCTTTGGCAAACATGGCGGTGCGCGTAGAGCTGGATAAGTCGGCATCCAGGACAACGATATCCTTGTTGGTCTTTCCTAACTCAACCAGCGTCTTGCCGTATATGTCTCTCTGATAAAGAAGTTCTGCCATCAAGCTAACTCCTTTAGCGCTATTTCCGTCTCTTCTTTAGTCGGCGCGCGTCCGTGAAAGTCGCAGACATTCTCCATAAAAGAAACGCCCTTGCCTTTGATAGTGCGCGCGATAATAATCGACGGCTTTCCTTTTATTTTCTTGGCTTCTTCGTACGCGGCAAGGATCTGCTTTATATCGTGGCCGTCGATCTCTATGGTGTGCCAGCCGAAGGCCTGCCATTTGGCGGCCATTGGCTCAAGGGCCATGACATTGCAGGTCTTGCCGTCGATCTGAAAACCGTTATAGTCAAGCATAGCGCAAAGATTATCCGCTTTAAAATGCGAACACGCCATCGCCGCTTCCCAGATATTTCCTTCCTGAATCTCACCGTCACCCATAAGCACATAGACCCGGTAATCTTTTTTGTCGACCCTTCCTGCTAAACTCATACCTAAAGCAACAGAGAGGCCCTGCCCGAGAGAACCCGAAGCGACATCCACTCCCGGGGTGCGCTTATCCGGATGCCCCTGTAAAATAGAACCCAGTTGCCTGAGTGTCATTAATGTTTCTTTGGGAAAATAACCCGACTCCGCTAAAACCGCGTACCATAGCGGGCAGCAGTGGCCTTTGGACATATGAAAACGGTCGCGGTCAGGCCAAAGAGGCTCTTTAGGATTGTGGCGCAGGACGGAAAAGAATAATACGGTAATCAGATCAGTTGCGGATAAACTCCCGCCGGGATGCCCCGAACCGGCCTTGCTGATCATCTGTATGATCAGACGGCGGATAAGCTTTGCCTTAAGTTCCAGTTCTTTAATTTGATCGGCCATTATTGGTTCTTCCCTAGTTCCTTCGACTTCTGCCAGTTGATATTGGCTTTTGTTAAATCCCCTGACTTAGAATAAACGTCTCCCAGGTGTTTATAGATCTCCGGGTTTTCGTACAGGATGATCGCTCTCTCTAATTCGGTTAGCGCTTGCTTAAGCTTTCCTTTTCTGAAATAATACCAACCCAGGCTGTCTACGTAAGCGCCGTTATCCGGCTCAAGGACTAAGGCCCTGCGTATGAGCGCTCCGCCTTTATCCAGATTCCTGTTCTGGTCCACCCAGAGATAACCTAAAAAATTCAAAGCCTCGTGGTAATCCGGCTTTAGCTCTATCGCCTTATTGGCTTCTCTCTCGGCGAGGCTGAAATTCTTCAACTC
>JAPLLN010000066.1 GCA_026387475.1 Candidatus Omnitrophota bacterium
ATTCAATGCTGCATAGGCTATATCCGCGGAGACCTTTGCGGAGGCAGCTTCGATGACCAGATCGCTATTTTTGATCAATTGGTTAAGTTTACCGACTGCCGCTTTTCTTGAAAGTTTGTGAGAGAGATCGCGCGCCTTTTTTAGATTGATATCGTAAAGCGCGGATAAACAGGCGACTTTAGAGAAATCCCTGGCCACGATCTTAGCCAGAGAGCTTCCTATCGCCCCGCAGCCAACTATGCCTATTCTGACTTTTCTCATATTTTAACTAAAACGTTATCGATCAACCTGGTTTTACCGATACGCACTGCCAGCGCAATAAGACAGCTGCCCTTGATCTTGTTCAGCGGCTCCAGATCATCGGCATTTACAATTGCGATATAATCGACCTTCGCGCTCTTCTTTTTGCTGATTAACTCGCGTATCCTCTTGGTCAGCCTTCCTGCATCGCGCAATCCGCCCTTGATCAGCAGGGAAGCTAAATTCAACGACTTTGATAATACCAGGGCGTCTTCTTTTTCCTTAATATTTAGATAAACGTTACGCGAACTCAAAGCTAAACCGCTCTTCTCTCTTACCGTAGGCATTATCCGGATACTGGCCGGAAAATTCAGGTCCTCAACCATTCTCTTGATTATTACTGCCTGCTGCGCGTCTTTTTGGCCCAGATAAATTACATCCGGCCAAACGATATTCAAGAGTTTGGCCACCACAGTCGCCACCCCCCGGAAATGTCCGGGACGCGACTTACCGCATAATACCCGGTCCAATCCATCGACCGAAACATATGTTTTGAAACCCTCCGGATAAATATCTTTCGGCGACGGAGAGAATATAAAATCCACTCCGGCCTTGCGGCAGAGCGCGATATCTTGGCTAACCGGACGGGGATATTTTTTTAAATCCTCGCCGGGAGCGAATTGCGCAGGATTTACAAAGATACTGACTACCACTATATCGTTATCCTTACGCGCCCTGCGGATCAGGCTTAAATGCCCCTCGTGAAGAGCGCCCATCGTCGGCACAAATCCGACGCTCTTCCCTTTAGCTTTAACGGCCATGACAGCCTTAAACATGGCTGCGGGCCTGGTTATAATCTTCATAAGACCTCTAAGAGCGGCTTGATCACAAAATCGCGTTCGAATATCCGCGGATGCGGCACAGTTAATTCCTTAGTTTCGATTATCCTGTCCGCATAAAGCAATATATCCAGGTCTATTATCCTCGGCCCCCAACGGACCGTCTTTTTGCGTCCAAGTTCGGTTTCTATTTTCTTTAATTTTCTAATGAGTGAGGACGGCGAGAGCCTGGTGCGTATTTTTATTACGGCATTGAGGAACTCCGGCTGTTTGGGGCCGCCTAAAGGCATAGACTGGATGATCTTAGAGGTCTTAATTATCTTTATCCCTTTTAACTGTTTGATCTTTTGCAGGGCCTTTAACAAATTCTTGCGCTTATCGCCCAGATTAGAACCCAACCCTATAAAACAATCCTGCATTAAAATATCTTTTTTAAACGTTCAATTGCCTGATTGATGCGCTCCTCACCGACGGTCAGCGCCATGCGGATGTATCCTTCGCCGCACTCCCCGAATCCGACTCCCGGGGTAACCACGATATCCGCTTTTTGAAGGATATCCCCTGCGAATTTTATTGAGTTTGTCTTTTTAGGAATTCTTATCCAGACATAAAAAGTGGCCTTGGGCAGATTAGCCTTCCACCCCAGAGAATCAAGCCCTTTCATCAGCACGTTGCGCCTCTCCTGGTACAAAAGGCACATATTTTTAATGTAATCCTGCGGCCCTTCCAGCGCGGCGATAGCGGCAAGCTGCACCGCGGAGAATATCCCCGAATCGATATTAGACTTTATTTTAGCTAAGGCGCTGATCAATTGGGGATTTCCACAGGCCCAACCTACGCGCCAACCGGTCATATTGTAAGTCTTGGATAGAGAATGGAATTCTATGCCCACCTCAGGCGCCCCTTCCGTTTCAAGAAAACTCGGCGCGCGGTATCCGTCATAAGCCATCTCCGAATAAGCCAGGTCCGAGATAACGATAAGTTTATGTTTTGTAGCGAAATCCACCACTTTTTTGTAAAAAATCTTATCCGCGCAGGCATTAGTGGGATTATTCGGATAATTGATATAGAGCAACTTTGCTTTTTTTAGTACGGAGTTCGGAATTTTTTTAAGATCAGGGAGAAAATCGTTAGACTCCAGGAGCGGCATGATGAACGGTTTGCCGCCGGCAAGAATAGTCCCGCCTTTATAAGGAGGATAACACGGATCAGGGACCAGGGAATAATCCCCGGGGTTAAGAAAAGCCAGAGGAAAATGCGCCAACCCTTCTTTTGAGCCGATCAAAGGGAGTATCTCCGTATCCGGGTCAAGGTTTACATTAAACCTTCTCTTGTACCAGCCTTCAATAGAGCGGCGCAAAGCCGGCATACCCTGGTCCAGTGCGTAACGGTGATTAGCCGGGTCCTGGGCTGCCTGATAAAGCGCATCGATGATAAATTTCGGCGTAGGCTGATCCGGGTCTCCTACTCCCAGATCAATGATATCACGGCCTTCGGCGCGGGCTCTTCGTTTTGCCTTATCAATTTCAAGGAACAGATACGGCGGCAATGCGGCTATTTTTTTAGAAACTTTAAACATTTTCCTCCCCTATTTTAACACATCCTGCATCGAATACAGGCCCGCAGGCTTATTAAATACCCATTTAGCGGCCCTCAACGCGCCGACGACAAATAGATCGCGCGAATGCGCCTGATGTTTTATTTCGATGCGCTCGGAATTACCGCAGAATATCACGGTGTGGTCTCCGACGATATCCCCCAAACGCACGGCATGGGTAGGTATCTCTTTTCGGGTGGCATCCGCTAATACTTGCGCCATCTTTTTGGCGGTCCCAGAAGGCGCGTCTTTCTTCCCCTTGTGGTGCGCTTCAATTATCTCAATGCCGTAATCGGGGCCGAGTTTTTTAGCCAGCTCCGGGAGCATTGAGAACAAAACATTTACTCCGATAGACATATTCGGAGAAAATACTACCGGGACTATCTTAGATACCTCTTCGACCTTTTTGATCTGGGTATCGCTCAAACCGGTCGTCCCTAAGACCAGCGCCTTTTTGTGGCGGGCCACGTAATCAAGGTTGGTATCGGTCGCTTCAGGCACGGTAAAATCCACTAGGACATCTATAAGGAACATCCCATCGGCGGTAGAGGATATCTTCAGTTTACCGATATCCTTGCCGATCATCGGCGTGCCTTTCTTCTCCAGGGCTAAAGTAAGGTCAAAATCTTTATCGTAAGAGGCGAGCTCAAAAATACGCCTCCCCATCCTTCCGCAAACTCCGGCAATTCCTAATTTGATCATGGAACTTCTCCTTTATCTTAAAAGCCCGTAATCCCTAAGGGCCTTTTTTAGTTTTTCCAGATTCTCCGCCGACATAGGGCACATAGGCAAGCGCAGATCCGGCTCGCACATGCCTAATATTCCCATCGCTGTCTTTACGGGTATCGGATTAGTCTCCAGGAATACCGCTTTTATAAGAGGCAAGAGCTTGTAATGTATCTCTCTGGCCCTCTTGATATTCCCTTTTTCAAATTCGCTGACCATCTCCGCCACATCTTTGGGGACGATGTTTGAGACAACCGAAACGATACCCGTGCCGCCGATACTTAAAACAGGCAGGGTCAAAGAATCATCTCCCGAAAGTAATTCAAAATCTTTCGGGCAGAGTTGCTTAATGCGCGACATCTGGTCAAGGCTCCCCGACGCCTCTTTAACCGCGATCAGATTCTTGCAATCTTTTGCCAACCTAGCTATTGTCTCCGGCTCGATATTGACACCGGTGCGCGAAGCGATATTATAAAGCATGATCGGGATTTTCACCGCATCGGCGATAGCCTTAAAATGCGCGTAAAGCCCGGCCTGGGTCGGACGGTTATAATACGGAGAAACCTGCAAAGAGGCATCCGCTCCTGCTTTCTCCGCGTGACGGGTAAGCATTATAGCTTCTTCCGTAGAATTTGAGCCTGTACCGGCGATGACCTGTATTCTTTTTTTGGCCTGATCGATAGCGATCTCAATGACCCGGTCGTGCTCTTCAAAATTAAGTGTCGCGGATTCGCCGGTAGTCCCGCACGGGACTATCCCGGTCGTGCCGTTTTTTATCTGAAAATCGATCAATTCCCGGAACTTCTTTTCATCTATCTTCCCGTTTCTAAACGGTGTGACTATTGCCGTGATCGAACCTCTAAACATAATATTCTCCTTCGTAAACCTTCCTGGCCGGACCTTCCAGCCAGACATTTGTAAATTTATCCCCTGTTTTATCAAAATAAACTTTAAGGACGTCTCCGCCTTTAGTCTTTAGTTTGATCGGGCTTCCCTTCGCCCCTTTCAACGCAAAGACGATCGCCGAGGCAGTACTCCCTGTGCCGCAGGCCAGAGTCTCATCCTCAACCCCGCGTTCATAGGTGCGTATGGCTATCGAATCCGTCCCGAGCACCTCGATAAAATTGACGTTTGTCCCGGCGGGAGCGAATCGGCGGTGCCGGCGGAGGAACCTGCCGATCAAACCGACATTCAGCTTATCCAGCCCCTGCACAAATATCACGACATGCGGGACTCCGGTATTCAAGAAATTGACCTTCATGATCCTGGACCCGATCTTGATCGGGATATTTAATTTAATATTTCTAGGGTCGGTTAGTTTTATCCTCGCGCTATCATTCTTTACCCTCGCTTCAATTATGCCTGCTATGGTTTCGATCCCCGAACTGATCTTTGATTTGGCGAATAACGCCGCGCAGCGCGCCCCGTTCCCGCACATCTCCGCCTCAGAACCGTCGGCGTTAAATATGCGCATACGCACTCCTGCCTTACGGGATCTTCCCATAACCAAAAGTCCGTCCGCGCCTGCTCCGAACCTTCTATCGCAGATCGTTTTAGCCAATGGCCCGAGCTTAAAACCCCGCAACCCGGACTCTGTTGCCACCACGAAGTCATTACCGGAAGCTACCATTTTGGTGAAATTAATTTTTCTCATTTTAAATACTCGAAAGAAAAGGCGGAATAGCCTCCTTTTCGGTTAAGTCCTCGTAAGTCTCCCTTTTCCTGATCACGACTGCCCGGTCCTCTAGAACCATGACCTCTGCCGCCCTGCGCCGGGAGTTATAATTCGATGACATACTGAAGCCGTAAGCGCCTGCGCTCATCACTGCCAGATAATCCCCTTCTTTCACCCTGGGGAGTTTGCGTTCTTTGGCAAAAAAATCCCCGCTTTCGCAGATAGGCCCCACCACGTCTGCCTTCTCAAAAGCTCCTTTTGCTTTCTTTAAAGGCAGGATCTGGTGATAGGCTTCATATAAAGCCGGACGGATCAGATCATTCATCCCGGCGTCCACGATAATAAATTTCTTTTTAGGAGTATCTTTAATATACTGCACGCGGGTAACCAGCACTCCGGCATTGCCTGCGATGAACCTACCCGGCTCTAATATTATTTTTAGTCCGGATTTTCTTAGCAAAGGGAGTATTTTTGCCGCAAATTTCTCCGCGGTCTGCGGCGTCTCCTGATTATAGACTATTCCCAGTCCGCCTCCGATATTAAGATATTCGAGTTTTATCCCCTTCTTACGCAAACCCCCGACAAACGCGATAGTCTTGTTTATCGCCGCCACATAAGGCTCGCTCTCGGTTATCTGCGAGCCGATATGAATATGCAGGCCGGATAATTTTACATTAGGGAATGCCCTGCTTAATAATAAGATCTGGGAGGCATTCTTAAAATCTATCCCGAATTTGTTGGTGATCTTACCTGTAGTGATGTATTTATGCGTCTTAGGCTCGACATCCGGGTTGATGCGTATAGCCGCCTGCACTACGCGCTTAAGCCTCCCCGCGATGCGGTTGATGTTCTCTAACTCCGCCGCGCTCTCTACGTTAAAGAATAAGATCTTACTCCTGATAGCCTCTTCTATTTCTTTGTCGGTTTTACCCACCGAGGCATAGACTATTTTTTGAGGAGGACACCCTGCCTTGAGCGCGCGGTACAATTCTCCGCCCGAGACAATATCCAAACCCGCTCCGATATTGACCAATGCCCTTAGGATAGCCAGATTGGAATTCGCTTTTACCGAATAGCAGATCAGCGGCTTGATGGAACGAAAGGCATTGCGCAGTTTCATAAAATGATCGACTAAAGTATGGTAGCTGTAGACATAGAGCGGTGTTGCGAATCTGACCGCCAGCTCCTCGACTTTTACCTTTTCGCAATAAAACTGGTTTCCTTTATATTTGAATTCGTGCATTTATTTTTTACCCCACTTTTCCAATTGCCCCTGTACCTGTTTCGGGCTCGTCCCCCCGAAAGAATTCTTCAGGTTGACCGACGCCCAGGCATTGAGGATCTTTTTTACGTCAGGCCCGAGCTTAGGCGAGTAGGCCTTTAGTTGCGCATTGCTTAAATTCGATATCTTCTTGCCCTTATCCAAGCAGTCTCTGACCATAGCGCCTACGATATCGTGAGCCTCCCTGTAAGATACGCCTTTCTTGATCAGGTATTCGACGATATCCACGGAGAAAAGCGCTTCATCATCCAGCTTAGAAGCTACTGCCTCTTTTTCTATGACAATATTAGCGAATAGCGCTACAAATATCTCGAGCATCCCCTTGACCGTATCAATACCGTCAAAGAGCGGCGGCTTATCCAGCTGCATATCCCTGTTGTAAGACAAAGGCAGGCCTTTCATCAGCATTAGGACGTTAGAGAGGTCTCCCTGGACTTTACCCACCGAGCCCCTGATCAATTCTAGCACATCGGGATTCTTTTTATGCGGCATAATGCTTGAGCCGGTGCAAAAAGAAAAATCTATGTCGATAAAATTGAATTCTTTGGTCGACCAAAGAATCAGGTCTTCGGCTATTCTGGATAAATGCACCGAAAGAATCGATAACGCCGCCAGGGTCTCGAGTATATAATCCCTGTCACTCACGCTATCAATGCTGTTTTCAGTGACGGCCTTAAATCCCAGTTCCCTTTTTACCATATCCCGGTTGATCTTCAAACCTGTACCGGAAAGGGCGCAGGAACCTAAAGGCATCTTGTCTACTCTCTTATAAACATCAAGCAATCTTTCTTTATCCCTCTCTAAACCTTCTATATAAGCCAGCATATGGTGCGCCAAAAGCACGCACTGCGCTACCTGCAAATGCGTATATCCGGGGATGATCACCTTGGAATTTGTCTTGGCGAATTTTAATATTGCTTTCTGCAACTCTGCGATCAATTCCGTCAGATCTCTGATCTCATCCTTAATATACATCTTCACATCCAGGGCTACCTGGTCGTTTCTTGAGCGCGCGGTATGCAGTTTATGCGCTACCTGCCCGATCTTCTTAGCCAGAAGCTCCTGAATATTAGAGTGGATATCTTCTGCCTGGGGATCGAATTTGAATTTGCCGCTCTTTACGTCTTTTAAGATGACATTCAGGCCTTTTGCGATCTTGCCTGCATCCGCAGACGGGATTATCTTCTGCTTACCCAGCATCTTGACATGGGCGATACTCCCTAAGATATCATAGGCCACCAATCTCTTGTCAAAAGCAATGCTTGAGGTAAATCTATCCGTCAAACTGTTCGTTCCTTTGGGAAATCTGCTACCCCATAACTTCTTGGCCATTTTTTCTCCTCACTTAAACCCTATACTATCTTTTATACGGCATACCCCAGAGCTTGATAAAACCCTCGGCAAGTTTCTGGTCGAATTTGTCTTCTTTACCGTAAGTGCTTAGTTCTTTTTTATAAAGCGAGTTCTTGGATTTTCTCCCCACTGCCACGCAATTGCCTTTAAAAAGTTTCAACCTAATGGTCCCGGTGACATATTTTTGTGTAGAATTCACAAAACCGTCCAGCGCATCCTTCAACGCCGAATACCATAGCCCGTAATAGACTAATTCCGAATATTTAAGCGCTATGATCTCTTTGAAATGCGCCAGTTCCCTATCCAAAACCAGATTCTCCAATTCTTTGTGGGCAATATGTAAAATAGTAGCTGCCGGCGCTTCATAAATCTCTCTGGATTTAATTCCGACTAACCTGTTTTCGACCAGGTCGCTTCTACCTACGCCATAGAGGCCGCCGATCTCATTAAGGTGGCTTATGAGGGTCTTAAGTTTATAGGCCCTCCCGTCGATTCTTTTCGGCACGCCTTTTTCAAAATAGACCTCGATATATTTAGGATACGTCGATTGTCCGCTCGGGCTCGAAGTTATCATATAAGCATCCTCGGGCGGTTCCTGTTCCAGATTCTCCAAAACTCCGGACTCAATGCTTATCCCCCAGATATTCCTATCGATACTGTAAGGCTTCTTCTTAGTCACATCGATAGGTATGCCGTTTTCTCTAGCGTACTCTATCTCTTCTTCCCTGGATTTAAATTCCCAAACCCTAACCGGAGCCAGGATCTCTAATTTCGCATCTAGTTCCTCGGCAGTGACTTCGAATCTTACCTGCTCATTACCTTTTCCGGTGCAGCCGTGGGCAATGGCAATAGCCTTTTCTTTGTGCGCGATATCGACTAGATATTTAGCGATCAATGGCCTGCCTAAGGCAGTAGCCAATAAATATTTACCCTCGTAAACCGCGTTAGCCTTTAAAGCCGGGATGATAAAATCCTCGACGAATTCATCCTGGAGGTCCTTTATATATACCTTAGTAGCGCCCGCAGCAAGAGCCCTCTCTTCTATCGCATCCAGGTCTTCACCTTTACCCAGACCCTGCCCAAGGTCAGCCACAAAACAAACCACTTCATAGCCCTTGTCCGTAAGCCATTTCACTATGCAGGAAGTATCTAATCCGCCGGAATAAGCTAAAACGACCTTCTTCATCATTTATCTCCTAATAATTTTATTAATACCGCTTTTTGAACATGCATCCTGTTCTCCGCCTGGTCAAAGACCACCGAATTCTTGCTGTCGATCGCTTCTGCGGTTATCTCTTCGCCTCTGTGCGCGGGCAAACAGTGCATGACCAAACATCCCTTATTGGCTGATTTTAAAAGTTTAGAATTTAATTGAAAATCCTTAAATATTTTCTTTCTCGCTTCTGTCTCTTTTTCCTGGCCCATACTTGCCCAGACATCGGTATAAAGGACATCTGCTCCCTTGGCCGCCCCATAAGCATCATCGAACAACTTGATACTTGCCTTTGACGCCTTCGCTAATTTTATTGCTTCCTCTATTACCTTTTTACCCGGCTGATACCCGGTGGGCGCTCCGACATTCATATTCAACCCGGTCTTAGCGCAGGCAAAAAGCAGGGAATTGCAGACATTGTTCCCGTCGCCAACGTAGGCCAGCGTCTTACCCTTCAGATTCTTTATTTTTTCTTTGACCGTATAAACATCCGCCAGCGCCTGGCAGGGGTGCGAATAATCGGATAATCCGTTTATTACGGATACGCTTGCGGCATCCGCCATATCTACGACAGTCTTATGCGCAAAGGTCCTTAAGACTATTCCGTCTACGTATCTGGAGAGCGTCTTAGCCACATCAGGGATACTCTCCCTCACTCCCAGGTTGATCTCGGTAGGAGATAAATATATGGAATTACCGCCCAGCTGGTACATCCCCACCTGAAAAGAAACCCGCGTCCTGTTCGACGGCTTCTGAAAAATCAGCGCGATGGTCTTTCCGGATAATACCTTATTAAACTTCAGCCTGTTCTTTTTAAGCTGATCCGTTAAAACAAAAATACTCTCGATTTCCGCGCTGCTTAGATCTTTGATCGAAATCAGGTCTTTTTTCATTTTAGGACCTCTATCAGTGATCTCTCGATTATCTCAATAGCCTTATCTATTTCCTTTTTAGTTATATTTAAAGCCGGCATTAATCTTAATACCGTATCATGGGTGCAGTTGATCAGCAATCCTTTTTCAATGCACTTCTCAACCACGGGTTTACCGGAAATATTCAGGTCCAGGCCTACCATCAACCCCATCCCCCTTACTTCATTGATCGCCGGGTATCTATCTTTAAGTTTATTCAGTTTTCCAAGCAGATATTCTCCCGACTTCTGCGCCTTGGCGAGCAGTTTTTCTTTTTGTATCGCGGTCAATGACGCCAGCGCTGCCTTGCAGATGACCGGGCCTCCGCCGAATGTAGAGGCGTGCATCCCGGGCTGCAAAATATCCGCGATCTCTTTTTTTACCACCATCATCCCTATAGGGAGCCCGCCGCCTAATGCCTTAGCTAAAGTCAGGATATCCGGGGTTATCCCATAATGCTGATAGCAGAACAACTTACCGGTCCTACCCATCCCGGTCTGGACCTCATCTACGATCAACAGGAGTTTTTTCTCTTCGCAGATCTTTTTGACCCCCTGGACAAAATCTTTGCTTGCGATATTTATCCCGCCTTCGCCCTGGATCAACTCCAGCATTATCGCCACAGTCTTGTCGGTAATAGCGCCCTTTACCGCTTCAAGGCTATTGAACTTTACGGTTTTAAAACCCTCAGGCAAAGGAGCAAACCCCTCCTGATATTTTTTCTGGCCCGTAGCCGCTAAAGTCGCCAGCGTCCTGCCATGAAATGAATTTTCGAAAGTTATTATTTCATATCTGCCCTTGCCGAACTTTCTGACAAATTTTATTGCGCCCTCATTGGCCTCAGCCCCGGAATTGCAGAAAAACACCTTTGCCGGATAGGTCCAGTAAACTATCTCCTTGGCCAACTTTGCCTGCGGCACATGGTAATAATTATTAGGAATAAATATCAGTTTGGAGATCTGGTCCCTGACCGCATTCATTACCTTAGGATGACAATGCCCTAAATTCCCCACACCCCACCCCGGAAAGAAATCCAGATACTCCTTACCCTTAATATCCCATAACTTAGACCCCTTGCCTTTCACAAACACCAACGGAACCTTGGTGTAAGTGGGCATTATATTTTCTTTATAACTTTCGAAAACCTGTTCTAGTTTCATTTTATTATCTCTGTCCCTATACCTTGATCGGTAAATATTTCCAGTAAGAGCGCGTGCGGTGTGCGCGCGTCAATAACGTGCGCCTTTTTAACACCCTTGTCTAAAGCGTCGAAACAGGCCTTCACCTTGGGGATCATCCCCTGCTGGATAATATTGTCCTTAATCAGCCCCTTAGCCTCTTCTTCTGTCAACGTCGATAAAAACGAGTGCTGGTCATCGGGACTTCTCATAATGCCTTTGACGTTGGTCAAAAGTACCAGCTTTTCCGCTTCCATTGCCGCAGCCACACTCGAAGCCGCTTCATCGGCGTTCACGTTATAAAATAATTTATCCTTACCTTTACCCATCGGCAAAATAACCGCTATTTTATCTTTTTTCAATTCAGCGTTTATTGCGTCAGAGTTGACACCGGTAATGTGGCCTACCAACCCCAGATCTACCTTGGCCTTCTTCTTCTCGACAATAACAATATCGTTCTTCCCGTTAAGACCGGTGGCTTTAGCGCCTATTTCGTTTATCTCTTTGACGATAAGATCATTAAGCTCCTGAAGTTCCTCTTCGACAACTTTTAAAGTCGCTTCATCAGTGACCCTCATCCCGTCCACGAATTCGGTCTTGACCCCTGACTGGCGCAGCCTGTCGCTTATATTCGGCCCGCCGCCGTGCACCAGTACCGGCTTCAGGCCCATAAAATTCAAAAATACAATATCTTCCAAGACGCCTTTTCTTATTTTTTCATCGCCCAGGATACTCCCGCCGTACTTGATCACCACGACCTTTTTGTGGAATTTCTTTATGTACGGTAGCGCCTCTATCAACACATCTGCTTTTCTAATAGCTTCTTCCATGGTTTATTAGTTGTACTCCGCGTTTATCTTTATGTACTCCGGAGTAAGGTCCGTTGTATAGACTGTTGCCTTAGCTTTACCTTTATTTATGACACAATTTACTTTGATTTCTTTCTTGGTCAAAGGGCTAACTTTTATTTTTAAACCCTCTTCGCTCACGTCTATACCGCTTGCGCCGATGGCAGCGGCAATTCTACCGAAATTCGGATTCTCTCCGTAGACCGCAGTCTTAAAAAGATTGGAATTAGCCACAGCCAACGCGGCCTTCTTGGCTTCGTTTTCGTTTTTGGCTTTATCTACGGTGATCTCGATAAACTTAGTAGCACCCTCTCCGTCTTTGACTACCATTTTTGCTAACCCAAGGCAGACCGAATTTAAAGCCCGGGCAAAAATCGCGAGATCCTTTCCGCCCGTTATAGCGGCATTCGCGGCCGCACCGTTAGCCAAAAGCATAACACTGTCATTGGTGCTCATGCAACCGTCAACGGTAATGAGATTAAAGGAATTATTCACGCTCTCTTTTAATGCCGATTTCAGAGCGCCCTGCGAGATATCGGCATCAGTAAGTATGAAAACTAACAAGGTGGCCATATCCGGAGAGATCATCCCCGCGCCCTTAGCCACGCCTGCGATAGTTACAATTTTATTTCCTATTGAAAACCTCGCAGCTGCCTCTTTAGTAAAAGTATCGGTAGTCAAAATCGCTTTTTTAGCCTGCGCAATACCGTTTTTTGAGAGGCTCTTTACCAGCTTAGGGACTGAACTTCTTATTTTATCGACCGCCAGCCTCTTACCGATGATCCCGGTTGAATTGACCAGAATACTTGCAGGCTTAATCTTCAATTCTTTAGCCAAATATCCGGCGACCGCGCTTGCGTCTTTTAAGCCAGCGGCTCCGGTAAAACAATTGGCGTTCCCGCTGTTTACGATTATCGCCCGGAACGGCTTATTAGCCTTAAGAAGCCTGATATCCAGCTTTAAGGGCGCGGCTTTGATCTTATTCGAGGTAAATACACAGGTGGCTTTCGCGGCTATTTCCGAATAAAATAACGCAAGGTCAGGTTTTCCCGATCTCTTTATGCCGGCGCTGACCCCGCTTGCCTTAAACCCTTTCGGTAATATAGCTTTGCTTAAAAACGTCATAGGAGCGCCGATTCTTCCGGGAATTTATTCATTATATTCATATTCTGCACAGCCTGCCCGGCGGCGCCCTTAAGCAGATTATCGATTGCCGCGATGACGATCACAGATTCATTATCCTCCTGGATACCGATGTCGCAGAAATTCGTATGCACTACGTCTTTGAGCCTCGGGAAATCACCGGGTTTTCTTATTCTTACGAACGGTTCATCTTTATAGAATCTTTTGTATAGCTCAATTAGATTTTTTGTCTTTCCTTCTACCATTTTCGCTTTCTTTATATAGACTGTGGCTAGAATCCCCCTGCTTACCGGTAAAAGATGCGGGACAAAAGTGGCGTGGATCTTTTTACCCGCGAGCTTCGAGATCTCCTGGTCTATCTCCGGGCCGTGCTGATGCGCATTGACCTTGTAGGCCTTGAAATCCTCGTTTACTTCCGAAAAGAGAAACCCCTCGGCGAGTTTCTTGCCGGCTCCCGTAACCCCGGATTTAGCGTCGATGATGATGGATTTTATATCCGCCAGGCCCGTCGCTACCAGGGGCGCAATTGAAAGAATGCTTACCGTCGGATAGCATCCCGGATTAGCGATAAGCTTTGCCGTCTTGATCTTGGCTTTGTATATCTCGGGTAAACCGTAAACAGCGTCTTTGATATTCGCTTTATCTTTATGCTTTACCGCATAAAACTTTTCATAGACCGGAGTCTCTTTTATTCTGTAATCCGCGCTTAGATCAATAACCCTTTTACCCGCTTGCAATAATTGCGGGACAAAATCCATGGAAGCCGTATGCGGCAGGGCAAGAAAAACCAGGTCGCTCTTTGCGCAGATCTTTTTTATATCGGGCTTATCGCAGGCAAGCGTAGTCCTTCCTTTGAATTGAGGAGCTAAGTCGGAGAACAATTCCCCGCCCGAACTTCTCGAAGATATATTAGTCAGCTTTACTTGAGGATGATTTAAGAGTAACCCGACTAATTCTTCGCCGACATAACCCGTTGCACCTATTATACCTACGTTAATCATTTTCCTCTCCTTTATACATATTTAATTAATATTAATGCAAACCCCGTCGGAAGTCAAGGACTTTCTCGACGGTATAATTAATGCCCGAGCCGCGATTCGAGCAGCTCATCAAGGGGCCCCGCGAGAGGGTGTGGGCGAGGAAAATTTGACGAGCACACACCCCGAAGCAGGGGACAGAGATTTGGCTGCGAGAAACAAAAAAGGCCCAGCTTCACAGCTGGACCTTTTCAAAACTTATATTTGTAGATTAATTTACATATTACCTCTTAGTCCACTGGAAGCGCTTCCGCGCGCCCTTCTGTCCGTACTTCTTACGCTCCTTGGCGCGGGGGTCGCGGGTCAGATACCCTTGCTTGCGCAACAGATCCTTTGACTCCGGCTCTGCCGCGATCAATGCCCGGGCTATCCCTAAACGCAAAGCGCCTGCCTGGCCGGTAAGTCCGCCTCCGGATAAATTGGCCGACACATTATATTTCGCAACACTATTAGTCGCGACCAGCGGCTGGGTGATGATTATCCTGTCCGTCTCTCTTAAAAAATATTTTTCATACGGCTTACCGTTAGCCACAATATCTCCCTTACCCGGGAGCAACTGCACCCTGGCTACCGATTCTTTCCTTCTGCCTACTGCCGTAAATCTTACTTCATCCATGACGTGATTAAACCTCCAAATTAACCGGGTTCTGCGCTACCTGCCCGTGTTTATCGTCTGCGTAAATCTTTAATTTCTTGATCAAATCCCTGCCTAATGGCCCTCCGGGAAGCATGCGCTGTACTGCAAGCTTGACCACGGTGGTCGGCCGATTCTTAAGCATATCCTCTAAAACAACTTCTCTTAATCCTCCGGGGTATCCCGAATACCTGCGATAGACCTTCTGCTTAAGCTTTCTGCCGGTGACCCTGATTTGAGCTGCATTGATCACAATGACCCCGTCCCCGGTATCCAGGTGAGGGGTAAATATCGGCTTGTGCTTACCGCGCAGCAATACCGCGATCTTAGACGCCATTCTGCCTAAAATCTTGCCTTTGGCATCGATCAGGAACCACTGCCTTTTGATATCTGCTTTTTTGACTGAATACGTTTTATGCATAAGAATGAAAGTATAACATACTTTTGACCGTAGTCAAACAATATTTTACTCTAATATTTCACCTTAACCAGGCACAACCCTGCGGGAGAAATGGTCTGACCGGCAAATTTCCGGTCCTTCGCCTCTAAGATCCTCCCCATGCTCCCTTTCGGGAACTTTCCTCTGCCGATAGCGACCAGTGTGCCGGCGATATTCCTGATCATATTGTATAAAAACCCGTCCGCTTCGATATCAATATGGATAATATCTTTATTCTTGCGGATCTTCAGACTCTTGATGGTCTTTACGGGGTTTCTCTCGCGGTAATCGCGGGCCTGAAAAGATTTAAAGTTATGCCTGCCTTTAAGGGCCTTGGCTTCCTTGCGCATCAAGTTCACATCAAGCGGATAACGGCAGAAATATACACGGCTATTTAAGAGCGCTGACGGATGTTTCCGGTTTAATATGGTGTAACGGTAGATCTTAGACTTAGCGTCAAACCGGCTGTGAAAATCTCCCGGCACAATTTTAACCGATGATATCGAAATATCCTTAGGGAGCCGGTCGTTTAGAGCGAAACGCAGCTTATTTAAAGGGATCTTAGACTTAGTCTTAAAATTAGCCACCTGCGCCAGTGCATGGACCCCGGCATCAGTCCTACCCGAAACTATGGTCTGGATTTTTTCGCTAAGGATCTTACGGAGGGCCTCTTCTACGACTGCCTGAATACTCTTCTTCTTACCGTTAAGCTTACCCTGGATCTGCCAGCCGCAGTAATGCGTA
>JAPLLN010000037.1:0-658 GCA_026387475.1 Candidatus Omnitrophota bacterium
GCAAATCCAAGTTTAAAATATTCCTGATGCTGCCAGACGTCCGCGGAATCGCGCGAAACAAAGATCGGGAGGTCTCCCTTTAAAAGGATCCCGGATTTATGCGCGTATTCCTTCGCCTCTTTCAGCTCAAGGTTCAGCTTCCACTGCAGCCAGATCTCAAATTTTATCCTCGCGTCGAATTCCACTGAAAAATCCTGCAGCGCCTGTTTATCGCGCAACTTAAACCTGTCTTCCCAATCATACCAGGCCTTGCCGTCATGATACTCCTTTAACGCCTTGTAGAGCGCGAAGCCGGGAAGCCAGTAAGAATTATCCGAGAGGAACGCCGAAATCTCCTGCGCATTGCGGCTACCGAGAGAATTAAACTCGGCTTTAAACAAACGGAGTTTCTCTTTTTTTATCTGGTAATTTACGAAAAGGCTATCCGTGGGATAAGACTTACGCAGGTCTTTCGCGTCTCCCGATGAAATAGGCAGATACGCCGGCTCAATGGCGAAGGAGCTTACCGAATCGTACGGACAGAACAACTGGCCGACTTCATTCAAAGGCAAGAGTTGTATTATGGAATTTCCTGTTTCTTTAGACCAGTCAGCTACGAGTTTTAAATCGGAGAAATCCCCTATGCCAAGGGAATTTTTGGAGTGGACCGCGAATAAGG
>JAPLLN010000037.1:670-14372 GCA_026387475.1 Candidatus Omnitrophota bacterium
AGGGAATTTTTGGAGTGGACCGCGAATAAGGGAACCAGGACGCCGGCCCTTCTTTTTAAGGGAGGCCTAGACATAATTTTTAGCGGAATATAAAGAAGCGTAAAATGGCGCCTGCCCAGAACATCGAAAGTATGGCAGCCAACGCCAAGAACGGACCGTAAGGGATGGTGTGGTCTTTCTTAGTGATAAGATTATAGATCCCGACCACTACCCCCAGGAAGGGCGCAATAAAAAAGGTCAAGACTGCCCTCTCCCAACCCAGGAACGCGCCGATCATCGCCAATAATTTTACATCTCCCCCGCCCATAGACTCGGTTTCGCCTTGTATCGCGGGCTTCTTTAAAAGCTTGAAATAAACCAGATCGAATAAGAATCCGCTTAAATAGATTATCCCTCCGCCGATCAAGATCCCCAGCAAGGAATCAATCATAGGCTTAAAACTGAAATGCAGAGGGGACAGGCTTACCCCTCTCACGCTGCTTAAGATAAAACCTATGATCATCCCGCCGATAGAGACCTCATCCGGTATAATCCGGTGCTTGATATCTACGAAAGCGGCGATGATCAGGCCCCAGACCAGGACCATATAGAAAAAGAAATTGAAGTTTAAGCCCCAACGCGTATATAGGGCGACAAAAAGAAGCGCAGTGATCAACTCCACCAGAGGATAGCGCAAGGATATCTTCTCTTTGCAGAAACGGCATCTGCCTTTTAACAGGATAAAGCTGATAAAGGGAATATTGTCATAACCCGGGATCCTTTTCTTGCACTTAGGGCAATGCGAGCGCGGCCAGACCACGGATTCGCCCTGCGGCATGCGGTGGATACAGACATTCAGAAAGCTGCCGACGATGGATCCGAACAGAAAAACTATGATTTTTGCGATCATTTCGTTTTAACTCCTTCGGTTAACGCCTCTCTCATGACCTCAACCGGTGCCTTTTCCCCGGTAAAATACTCAAAGCTTAACGCCCCCTGATATAAAAGCATCCCCAATCCGTTAGCGGTACGCGCCCCCCTGGCCCTTGCCTCTTTCAGCAGTTTTGTTTCAACAGGATTATATATAAGGTCATAAACGAACAGGTTCTTATGCAGTAAACCGCTATCCACTATTAACGGATCAGCCGCCTTCATTCCCACGGGGGTAGAATTTACCAAAAGGTCTTTATTATTTATCTCTAACTTATCGATACTGTCTACGCAGGAGACATTAAAACCGGGTAATAAACCGTCGACCATGGCGCAGACATTCTCCGTCTTCTGTTTATCAATATCGAAGATGGCTAGATCTCGCGCGCCTGCCTTGGCTAAAACATAGGCCACTGCCCGCGAAGCCCCGCCCGCGCCTAAGACTGCGCATCTTTTACCTTTGGGATCGAAATTTTCTTTTAGATGTTTCTCAAAACCCGGGATATCCGTATTAAAACCCTGCCAGCGGTTATTTCTTTTGACTATGGTGTTCACTGCCCGAACCTGCCTTAAATAAAAAGATTCGACGGGAAGCTCAACAAAATCCATCGCTCTCTCTTTATAGGGGACAGTCACATTCAACCCATAAATGTTAAGTTTGTCCAAATCGTAAAGAAAGGTATTGAGGTCTTCGGGTTTTACTTCAAATAGTTTGTATTCTGCGGGGATATTCAGGGCCTTGAACGCGGCGTTATGCATCAAGGGCGAGAGGCTGTGTTTAACCGGGTTTCCGACTAGGCCGAAGGTTTTAGGTTTAGCCATTAAATCGCTATCTTATTTACCGCATCCAGATACGCTCTCACAGAAGCCTCGATAATATCTGTGCTTGAGGAGCGGCCGGATACGGTCTTATTTTTTGCTTGCAACTTCAGGCTTACTTCTCCCAGGGCGTCTTTTCCGGAAGTAACCGCGCCCAGACGGTAATCCAGAAGCTTGGATTTTATGCCGGTAATTTTATCTACGGCCTTAAAACATGCATCGACCGGGCCGTCGCCGCTGGAGTTCGCTGACAGGACCTTATTCTTGTGCTTTATCTTAACCTGCGCTTCGGGAGGGATATCCGTGCCGGTATTTACGCGTACGGATACCAATTCGTAAACCTTGCTCTTACCCCGGGTCTCTTCTTCTGCCAAGGCGACCAGGTCATCGTCAAAGACCTCTTTCTTTTTATCGGCGAGGGTCTTGAACTGTTTGAATATCTCGTTTATCTTTTTGGCGTCAAATTTAAATCCCAGATCCTCCAGCCTTTTAGATAGGGCATGGCGTCCGGAATGTTTTCCCAAGACGATATTACTCTCTACAAAACCGACATCGTCGGGATTCATGATCTCGTAGGTGATGCGTTTCTTTAAGATCGCGTCCTGATGTATTCCCGACTCGTGGCGGAAGGCATTACGCCCTACTATGGCTTTGTTAGGGGCAACGACAAATCCCGTAAGACTTGAGACCAGGCGCGAAACCTGGAATAAATTCCTGGTATTTATTTGAGTATAGAATTCTCCGAAGACATCCCGGCGGGTCTTGATCGCCATAACGATTTCTTCCAGCGAGGCGTTACCCGCGCGCTCACCCAGGCCGTTGATGGTGCAATGCACCTGGCGCGCCCCGGCCAAAACCGCCGAGAGCGAATTAGCCACCGCCATACCCAGGTCATTATGGCAATGAATGGCGATGACTGCCTTTTCAATGTTAGGGACGTTATTCCTAATATCCGTGATCAATGAATAGACCTCCTGCGGATAGCTGTATCCGACGGTATCCGGGATATTTATGGTAGTCGCCCCTTCGTTGATCACGGTTTCGATGATGCGGTAAAGAAAACTTCTCTCCGAGCGCGTGGCGTCCTCCGGAGAAAATTCTATGTCTTTACAATGTTTTCTAGCCAGGCGGGTCGACCTTTTGGCGATCTCGAGTATCTCATTCTCCGCTTTTTTGAACTTATACTGCAGATGGATCTTGGAGGTCGCCAAAAACAAATGCACGCGCCCCTCCTTTGCCGGCTTTACCGCTTTATAGGCAGCGGTTATATCGGGGGTCAGGCAGCGTGCCAGAGCGCATACACCGCTCTTTTTTATCTTTTTGGAGATAAGATTAACAGCCTTAAAATCGTCGGGAGAAGCGATAGGAAAACCCGCCTCTATCACATCCACCCCCAACTTCTCCAGCTGATAAGCGATCTCCAGCTTCTGTTCCGAAGTAAGGGATGCTCCCGGCGCCTGTTCTCCGTCGCGCAGCGTTGTATCGAATATTATAATCTTTTCCATTATTTCTTCATCCACGGCATCATCTCGCGCAGGTCTTTGCCTACTTTTTCGATGAGATGATTGTCGCCTTCCGCTATTAACCGGTTAAAATTCGGCCTGCCTTCAACATTTTCCTTGATCCACTCTTTGGCAAATTTACCGCTCTTGATCTCTTTAAGTATTTTCTTCATCTCTTTACGCGTGCGCTCGGTTATGATCCTCGGGCCGCGGGTCAGGTCTCCGTAGCATGCGGTGTTGGATACTCCGCGGCGCATCCCGGAAATGCCTCTCTCTTGGATCAGATCAGTGATCAATTTTAACTCGTGCAAGACTTCGAAATATGCGATCTCCGGCTGATATCCGGCTTCGATCAGAGTATCAAACCCCGCTTTAATTAACTCGGTTACTCCTCCGCAAAGCACTGCCTGCTCGCCGAAGAGATCGGTCTCGGTCTCTTCCTCAAATGTCGTTTCGATCACTCCCGCGGTAGTAGCCTTTATGGCTTTTGCGTAAGCTAAAGCTAATTGCTTCGCCTGTCCGGTTGCATCCTGGAAAACCGCGATCAGCGACGGAACACCCTTACCCTCTTCATACATTCTTCTTACTAATGCGCCCGGGCCCTTGGGTGCTACCATGAACACATCTACGTTCTTAGGCGGCTTGATCTGCTTAAAACGGATATTAAATCCGTGAGAAAAACAAAGCGCCTTGCCTTTTTTCAGATTAGGCTTGATCGCCTCATCGTAAACTTTTGCCTGCACGTGGTCCTGGGTAAGTATCTGGATGATATCCGCAGCCTTTACGGCTTCCGCGGCACTCACCGGAGTAAATCCGTCTTTTTTGGCCAACTCGTAATTAGGCGTGCCTTCCATCTCCGAAACCACCACGTGGCACCCTGAATCGCGCAAACACAAAGACTGCCCCCGGCCCTGTATGCCGTAGCCGATAATAGCGATAGTTTTGTCCTTGATCAAACTTAAGTCCGCGTCGTTGTCATAATAAATCTTTGCCATCTGCCATCCTCCTTAGTTTGTAATAGCCAACCTTCCGGTTTTAACTAATTCTTTTATTCCAATCTTATTCAACCCCTCCAATAATTCCTTGACCTGCGCCTGCTCGCCTACAGCCTCGATCACGGCGGTATTCCCTTTTGCCTGAATGATCTTTCCCGCGCACTTCTTCAGCAGCGCTTCGATCTTAGCCTTATCCTGCGCCGAGTAGGCTATCTTAGCCAGGACCAATTCGCGGTCAACGTGCTCCTTCTTGGTAAAATCAGTCACCGTGATCACGTCGATAAGTTTATTCAGCTGTTTCTTGATCTGTTCCAGTATCGCTTCATCCTTGACCTCGACTACGATAGTCATATAAGAAGTCTGCGGGTCGAGCGTTTCGGATACCGCTAAAGACGCGATATTGTAACCGCGCGCGCTGAATAATCCGGCAATGCGCGCCAATACGCCGAATTTGTTCTCTACTAATACTGATATCGTATGCCTCATCTTAAGCTAACCCTTCTATCATCCTGTTTATCGCCTCACCCGCCGGCACCATCGGGAACACGTTCTCCTCCGGCTCAACATGGAAATCGATAAACACGGTATTATCGGTTTTAAGCGCCTTTTCAATCGCCGGGCGCACGTCTTCTTTCTTTTTAACGCAAATGCCTACCGCGCCGTAACTCTCGGCGAGCTTCACGAAATCAGGCGAAGATATACCCACCTGCGAATAACGTTTCTTATAAAAAAGTTCCTGCCACTGGCGCACCATACCTAAATAACCGTTATTCAGAATAAAGACCTTCACGTTGATTTTATTAGCCACACAGGTGCCGAGTTCCTGAATGTTCATCTGAATAGAGCCGTCTCCGGCGATATCGATCACGGTCTTATCCGAGCAGCCTACTTTCGCCCCCATTGCCGCCGGAAAACCGAAACCCATGGTCCCTAACCCGCCGGATGAAATGAATGTGCGCGGATGGTCATACTTGAGCCACTGGCAGGCCCACATCTGATTCTGGCCTACTTCGGTGGCGATGATCACATCCCCCTTAGTTATATCGTAAAGCTGCTCCAGGACATATTGCGGCTTGATCCGCTCCCCGTCCTTATATTTCAACGGATATTTTTTCTTCAACGCATCCACTGCCTTAAGCCACTCCGCGGTATCCGGGCCAATTTTTATCTGTTCCAGGATCTCTCCTAGTATATTTTTAGCATCACCCACTATCGGCACATCCACTTTGATATTTTTACTGATAGACGACGGGTCAATATCGATATGAATGACCTTAGCGCCCGGAGCAAAACTATCTATTCTGCCGGTCACGCGGTCGTCAAAACGCGCGCCCACCGCAATAATAAGGTCTGCGCCCATTATGGCGTGATTTGCGTAAGCCGTACCGTGCATGCCGAGCATGCCCAAAGAAAGTTTATGCGTTCCGGGAAAAGCGCCTATACCCATAAGCGTCCAAGTCACCGGCGCCTGGATCTTCTCCGCTAATTCCAATAAAGCTGCGTTTGCGCCGCTGGTGATTATCCCGCCTCCGGCGTAAATCAAGGGTTTCTTGGAATTAGCAATCAACTTCACCGCTTTTTTAATCTGTCCGGGGTGGCCGAAATAAGTCGGTTGATAGCTGCGCATCTCCACCTTCTCCGGCCAGACAAAAAACGTATCCTGCATCTGAATATCCGAGGGGATATCGATTACTACCGGTCCGGGCCTTCCGGTCGAGGCGATATAAAAGGCCTCGCGCACGATCCGGGCCAAATCCTTGATATCTTTTACTAAAAAGTTGTGTTTGGTTATCGGCCGGGTTATACCCGTGATATCCGCTTCCTGAAAAGCGTCGTTACCGATCAGGAAGGATTTCACCTGCCCGGTTATAGCTACCATCGGGATCGAATCCATGTAGGCGTTAGCGATTCCTGTAACCAGGTTCGTCGCTCCCGGACCGCTGGTAGCAAGACACACTCCCACCTTACCCGTAGCCCGGGCATAACCGTCGGCAGCGTGCGCCGCTCCCTGCTCGTGGCGGGTGAGAATAAATTTCACGTCTGCGTCATAGAGGCGGTCGAATATAGGCAAAACCTGGCCTCCGGGGTAACCGAAGATCACCTCAACGCCTTCGCGCTTTAGACACTCAATCAATATTTGTGCGCCGATCATTTTAAAATTGCTCCCTTATCCGCAGAGCTCACCAGCCTGGAATATCTGGATAGATATCCGGTCCTGATCTTGGGAGGGACCGGTTTCCAATTCTTAAACCGCTTCTGGATCTCTGCGTTACTCAACTTCACGTCCAGCTTCCTGTTCGGGATATCAATTGTGATTATATCACCGTCTTTTAAAATAGCAATCGGGCCGCGGCTCGATGCCTCGGGCGAAATATGGCCGATGCACGGGCCTTTGGTCCCGCCGGAGAATCTGCCGTCGGTGATCAGGGCCACGTCATTCTCCATGCCCATACCCACAATAGCCGCGGTGGGCGCCAGCATCTCGCGCATCCCGGGCCCGCCTGCGGGGCCTTCGTAACGGATCACAATGCAATCGCCCTTCTTAATTTTGCGGTTAAGAATAGCCTGCATCGCCTCTTCTTCGCGGTTAAACACGCGCGCC
Organism: Candidatus Omnitrophota bacterium; assembly: GCA_026387475.1. Taxonomy (GTDB): domain Bacteria; phylum Omnitrophota; class Gorgyraeia; order Gygaellales; family Profunditerraquicolaceae; genus JAPLLM01. Next base: position 7,498 of record JAPLLN010000037.1, read on the forward strand.
CTGCCGGTGAACTTCATCATCTTGAGATTTACCGCAGACTGTTTCACCACTGAACCGTCGGGAGCGAGATTTCCGTAAAGCACGGCAATGCCTCCCTGTTTATGGTATGCCTTATTCAACGGACGGATCACGTCATCATCGAAGATCCTAGCTTCGTCGGCAATATCGTATATTTTCTTACCGCTTAAAGTAAGCGTATTATTTAATTTTCCTTTTAAACGCTTAAGCACCGCAGGGATACCTCCGGCGTACTCTAGGTCTTCCATAAAATGCGTGCCTGCCGGCTCTAAACAAGTGATGTGCGGAGTATTCTTACTGATCTTGTCAAAAGTTTTTAAATCAAGCTTTATACCGGCCTCATTGGCTATCGCCATTAAATGCAGCACGGTATTGCTTGACCCGCCCAGAGCCATATCCACGGTAATCGCGTTCTCCATGGATTTATTGTTGATGATATCCAATGGCTTAATATTTTTCTTCACTAATTCCACCACGCGCTCGCCTGACGCTTGAGCGATCCTGCGTTTCTTGGCGGAAATTGCCAGAGCAGTACCTGCTCCGGGCAGAGACAAACCCATCGTCTCCATAAGGCAGGCCATAGTGTTAGCCGTATAAAGCCCCTGGCAGGAGCCGGCGCCCGGGCAAGATTCCATCTCAAGGCAGACTAATTCCTCGGGTGAGATCTGGCCTTTCTTCGCGCGCGCTAATGCCTCATAAGTATCGTGCACAAAGGCAAGCTTCCTTTTATTAAATCTTCCTGATATCATCGGGCCTGCTGTCACGATCACAGCCGGAATATTTAACCGCGCAATACCCATTACCATACCCGGGGTGATCTTATCGCAGTTAGTCAGGCACACTAAACCGTCCAGCTGATGCGCGTTGCACACCGTTTCAATAGTATCTGCCACGATCTCGCGCAAAGCCAGGGGATAGCACATCCCTAAATGGCCCATGGCTATACCGTCGCAGATACCCGGGATACCAAACAAGAAAGGCGCGCCTCCGCCGTAGCAGATACCGCGCTCGATATAACGCTCCAAGTCGCGCATCCCGATGTGCCCGGGGATCAAATCCGTAAACGAAGAAGCGATCCCGATAAAGGGGCGATCCAGATCTTTTCTAGATAGACCGGTAGCATGCAAGAGTGCTCTATGCGGCACCCTCTCTAAACCTTTCTTGATCTTGTCTGAACGCATATTAGTCTGCTCCTTCTCCGTCATGCACCACGGCGTCTTTATCCTGATGCTTGCGCACGATCACGCGCTTTATAATTACATGCTTGTCTACTAATTCACGGTTATTTACATTATTCAGCTGCTTAAAGAGAAAATCAAATTTTGCCTCGATATCTTTGGTTATGGCATCGCGCACATCCTGCCCGAGTGCCATGATCTCTTTCTTAAACTGGCCGAGGGCCTTTTTGCGGGTCTTATAATAGAACTGCTCTTCGGTCTCCCCTGCTTTAACTTCATTAGCGGCATTGACTTTCAACCACTCATACATCCGTTTCTTTAAATCTTGCGGGAAATGCTTGGAATCATAGATCATATTCTGAAATTCAGTGGCTAAATGCACTTCGCAGGCATCGCACTCCGCAAATTTATGGAACGCCTCCGCGGGCAAAGTCGAAGCGCCATGCTGCACTGCTCCGCCCAAACCGAATTCATCGCGGGCTAGCTTGGAGAGATTCTTCAAGGTATCAAAATCAAGCTTTACCTGCGCAATAGAGCCGTCGGGTAAGACTACTCCGCCGTGGGAAGTCCCGGTCTGGATCGAGATCTTGGATATTCCGGTAAGCCCTTTGCGTAATCTTTCTTTATACCCGCCCATAAACGCGCGCAGATCCTCGGGAGTAGAATTCTGATGTCCGACCTCGCCTATCTCGCCGCCGACGGATACTGTTATGCCGCGCGGTTCGATGCGCCGGATAAATTGAGTAAGCTTGGCGCAGACTTCGTAATTATTCTTCTGCTGTTTCCTGACGTCCGGCTTGGACAGGTCCACCAGAGTCGACGAGTCGATATCGATATTGTAAAATCCCGCGGCGATCGCTTCTGAAATCAAGGCCTGCAGGGCTTCTACTTCTTTATCCGGATTCTCCTGGAACTTTTTGGCGTTCAACTGGCAATGGTCAGCCTGGATAAATACCGGCCCGGAGTAACCCTCTCTGATCGCGGCAGCTAAAACCACATTGGCGTATTCATACGGAGGCTGCGCAGTATAACCCATCTCGGATTTAGCGATCTCGAATATTACGGCATTGGTGTTATTCGCCTTGCATACTCTGAACAATGCCCGGGCAAGGTCATAAGTCATGCACCTTAAGTTGATTGCCGGCACGGTGAACCCGCCGAAACCTTCCTTTGGCCGTGCGACATAAAATTCATGTATGGAAGCCGGATAGATCCCCTTCTTGTAACTCATATCCAGGATCTTCTTCCCTATTTTCTTTTTAGTAGCTACATCGTCGCTAGTGATCAATTCCATTACGATCTTGTCAATATCCAACGGCTTCCTTCCCATTTCCTTTATTCCTCCTCAATTTGCTTGCTCTTACTTTGAGCAAATTGATCCCGAGTAATGGTTATTTATGCGGCACTTACGAGGGATCAAGTTAAGATTTTAATCAACTCGTAGATCTTTTCTAATTTAATTTCCTTTTTCTTTATCGCGGTCTCAAAATCAACGAGGCAAACATGCCCAGCAGTCATCCCTACTGCTTTATCCGTCTCCCCGCGCAGCAGGCAATTCACTGCCTCGTAGCCTAAACGCAGAGCAAAGTCCCGGCTCATTGCCGTAGGCCTCCCCCCGCGCTGTATATGGCCTAAGACCACCGGCCGGGTATCTAAAGTCGTTATCTCTTTTATCTGCCTGGCAATATCCTCGGCCTTGCCCGCTCCCTCCGCCACCACGATGATCCAGCTGATCTTGCCCTTTAAATTCCCCTGGACGATATTATGGCAGACTTCGTTTAAATCGAATTTCTTCTCGGGGATAAGCACCTCTTCGCACCCTCCGGCAAGAGCGACTGCCAGGGCAATAAACCCGCAATCCCTCCCCATGACCTCGACGACATAGATCCTTTCCATGCTGGTCGCGGTATCGCGGATATTGTCTATGGCATTCAACGCGGTATTTACCGCGGTGTCCACGCCTAGTGTGACGTCAATGCCGTTTACGTCATTATCGATAGAGGCTGCGATGCCGATGCAGGGTATTTTAAATTTAGGGCAGAATTTATGCGCAGCGGAAAAACTTCCGTTACCGCCGATGACGATCAAGCCTTCGATCTTGTTTTTCTGAATTGTATTAAGGGCGCGCTTCTCGCCTTCGGCAGTAGAGAATTCCGGGCAACGCGTGGTCTTTAAGATCGTCCCACCCTGGTTGATTATCCCAGAGACCGAACGGTGGTCAAAAACCTTCAGCTCTTCGTTCATCAGCCCCCACCAGCCGCGGAATACCCCCATTACTTCCACTTTCTGGTTAGTGGCAGTCCGCACTACCGCGCGGATCGCCGCGTTCATCCCCGGCGCATCCCCGCCCGTCGTTAAAACTGCGATTCTTTTCAAGTCCCCATCTCCCAACTGGCTAAATACTTCTTTTGCTCCGCGGTCAAAGTATCAATTTTAATCCCCATCGATTTCAATTTCAAATAAGCGATATTCTTATCGATATCATCGGGCACTTTATAGACCTGCCTCTTTAATTTTTTATGGTTTTTCACCATGTATTCGGCAGAGAGTGCCTGGTTGGCAAAGGACATATCCATGACCTGCGCCGGATGCCCTTCCGCAGCCGCCAGATTGATCAAACGCCCCTCCCCTAATAAATAGATCTTACGTCCATTCTTCATTGTATATTCGACCGTAAAATCGCGGATCTGTTTTTTCTTTTTGGCTAATTTCTCCAAGGCCGGGATATCGATCTCGACGTTAAAATGCCCCGAGTTAGAGACTATCGCCCCGTTTTTCATCGCCTGAAAATGCTCTTTGCGGATGACATTGATATCGCCGGTGACGGTCACGAATATATCCCCGATCCGCGCCGCGTCTTTTATCGGCATAACGCCGAAACCGTCCATGTTCGCTTCCAGGGCGCGCAAAGGATCGACTTCCACTACTATGACCTTAGCCCCTAATCCGGCAGCGCGCATAGATGCGCCCTTCCCGCACCAGCCATAACCGCAGACCACAAAATTACTCCCGGCGACTAATTTATTGGTCGCCCGTATTATGCCATCTAATGTTGACTGGCCCGTGCCATAACGATTATCAAATAAATGCTTGGTCAAAGCGTCGTTTACGGCGATGATCGGATAACGCAATTTCCCCTGATTAGCCAGAGCGCGCAGCCTGATCACGCCGGTCGTAGTCTCTTCAGTCCCTCCTATTATATTAGCATGCTGCGAAGGAGTGCGTTGATGGATAGTGCTCACCAGATCAGCCCCGTCATCCATGGTGATGTCGGGTTTTATGGCGAGCGCTGCCTGCATATGCTTATAATAAGTCTTGGTATCTTCTCCTTTGATCGAATACACGGCTATCTTTAAATTCTTAGCCAGAGATGCCGCCACATCGTCCTGCGTAGAGAGCGGATTGGAAGCGCATATTGCTAACTCCGCGCCTCCCGCTTTCAAGACTTCCGCCAAAACCCCGGTCTCGGTAGTTACATGCAGGCAGGCAGCAAGCTTTACGCCTTTTAAAGGTTTTTCTTTGCTGAAACGCTCGGCGATCAGGCCTAAAACAGGCATATTATTGCGCGCCCACTCGATGCGCAAAGCGCCCTTCCCTGCAAGTTTTATATCTTTAATATCATAATTCATTAATTTCTCCTTAAAGTTTAGCTGCTTGTTTCTTAAGCGCCTCGACCTTATCCGTCTTCTCCCAGCTAAAACCCTCTTCATTGCGTCCGAAGTGTCCGTAACAAGCTGTCTTCCTATATATAGGGTTTAACAGGCGCAGGGAATCAATGATCCCCCGGGGCGTAAGCTCAAAATTATGGCGGATAAGTTTTACCAGCTTATCGTCCGATAACTCCCCTGTCCCGTAAGCATTGACATAGACCGAGAGCGGCTCGGCGTGCCCGATAACGTAAGAAAGCTGTATCAGTAATTTATCGGCTAATCCCGCGGCTACCATATTCTTGGCGATATAACGGCACATATAAGCTGCCGAGCGGTCGACTTTGGTCGGGTCTTTACCCGATAAGGCGCCCCCGCCGTGCGGGACTGTCCCGCCGTAGGTATCCACGATGATCTTTCTTCCGGTCATCCCGGTATCCGACTGCGGCCCGCCTACTACGAATTTTCCCGTCTGATTTACGTAATATTTTGTCTCTTTATCCACCATACATTTTAATACGGATTTAGCCACCGCATCGATAATTTCCTGCCGCGCCTTATTAGTTATATGCTTGCCGGTCTTATCCAGGATATCGTCGGTATGCTGGCAGGCAAGGACTACGGAATCTACGCGCACCGGTTTACCGTTAGAGTATTCCACGGTTACCTGCGATTTGCAGTCCGGGCCTAAATATTTTAGAATATTACCCCTGCGCACATCCGCCATACGCTTGACCAATTTGTGCGCTAGCGTTATAGGCAAAGGCATCAATTCTTTGGTTTCATTGCAGGCGTAACCGAACATAATACCCTGGTCACCCGCGCCGCCGACATTGACGCCCTGGGCGATATCAGGCGACTGCCTGTTGATGGCGTTAAGGATAGCGCAGGTATGAAAATCAAATCCGTATTTAGGATGAGTATACCCTATCTCTTCGATAACCTCGCGGCTCAGTTTATGTATATCTATATAGGCGTTGGTGGTGATCTCCCCGCCCACGACTAATAATCCCATAGTGACATATGTCTCGCAGGCGACCCTCGCGTGCTCGCGGTCATTGTCTTCTTTTAATATTTTATCCAGTACTGCATCCGAAATCTGGTCGCAGACCTTATCCGGGTGTCCTTCGCCTACAGATTCGGAAGTAAAAAAATGCGTGCGGCTTGACATCAGCTCCTCCTAATTTTGCGACAATCTCTTGTTCGCCTGTTTATAATATTTATGATCCCCTATGTCGAACCAGTGACCGGGGAATTCGAATCCGTAGACCGAAACCCGCTTCCTCAGCCACCCGATATAAAACCCCGTAGCGTCGTGTTTATGTTTATTAGCCCTGGCGTAATCCTTCAATAACCCCAAACTCTCTTTGGGAAAATAATAAAGGCACATCGCTACCAGTGTCGAATTTGGCTTCTTCGGCTTCTCTTGGAAGTCAACGATGGCTTTAAAGCGGCCCAACTTCACCACGCCGTAATTAGCCGCTTCGCGCTTATCCTTTATATCGTATACGCCTATCGCCGGACTTTTCGACTTCGCGGCGAAACTTACGAATTTATTCAGAGAGCCTTCAAAAATATTGTCTCCGCCGATGACGATCAGATCATCTTGTATCTTCTTGATATCAACGGCGAATTTCATATCGCCGACAGCGCCCCGGCGGTCCTTTAAACTTGAAGTCTTATCATCGACAATGCTGATCTTTTTGGCGCACTTGAAATCCTTTGACCAGCACTTAAAATCCTTTAAAAACTTTTTGTAGGGGCTTGGGAAAATCCCTCGTCAGAGGGTAAAGCCTTGTGGCGTATCCCGCAGCCAGGATCAATGCTTTCATTTTACAAATACGTCTTTGTAATCAAAATCCAGCGGCCGGTTTAAAAACCCGAGCTTTGAGGCATCCTCCGTAACCAAAGGATAGATCGGCTTATCGGTTTTGAGCCCGAACTTATCGATTCGCGGCGACGGTTTAAGCATCTTAAGCTGCGCGTTCTTTTTAAAATAAGGATTGGCCTTGAATTCTATGCCGCCCTTGGA
>JAPLLN010000003.1 GCA_026387475.1 Candidatus Omnitrophota bacterium
AGATAACGTATCCGCGAAACCATAAGGCAGGAAAGGATCAAGACCATAACCAGGAAGAGAAGCGGAGAATATTGCGGCAAGTTCGCATGCCCCCTCCTGATAGACATAAGTACAAAGGCAGCCAGCATCCCTCCCCCTGCGGTCGTAGGTAGCCCCGAGAAACAATTTGCCGGACCATGTTTAGGGGTAATATTGTAACGGGCAAGGCGGATAACGCAGGCGAGCAGATAGACAAACAGCGATAATACCGATAAAACATAAAAATCGCGGTAAATAAAGATATACGCGAGTATTGCCGGGGCCATGCCGAAAGAAACCACGTCAATAAGCGAATCCAGCTCCTTGCCGAACTCGCTGGGCACTTGATTAAGACGGGCTACCTGGCCGTCCAGCCCGTCAAAAATAACTGCCAGAAGTATGAGCCAGCAGGCAAGGACAAAATGCCCCTCTAAAGACAACACTACGCAGAGAAAACCGCAGAAAAGGCTGGAATAAGAAAGCAGGTCGGCTAAATAGTTCACTTAGCCTCTTCCATGATCTTGATGAAGATCTCCTGGGCAAGGGTCAGATTAGGCATATGATGTTTGCGCGCCGCAACCTTGACCTTGGTAGTCGCCTGGCTGACGCGTGTAAGGTTGATCTTGACCAGCGTGGAATCAACCGCCACCTCAATATAACCGCCGGCAATATCTTCCTGTTGGATCTTTCCGCGGATACGCGCAACCGTCATAGCCGCGTTCCAGAGCGATTCATAAGGCCTGTCGGTATTGCCTACCATGTAATCTTTACCCATTACATACGCCCCGGCAGCTCCGGCCGCGCCTCCGACGATAAACCAGCATCCGGTAAGGTTTACAACGGTAGCCACCAATACAAACAAAAAAGCAGCCTTCTTCATTTTAACTCCTTTTTAGAGAATACCTTTGCGAAACAAAATATTGTTAAACCCAGGATCAAACCCCAGGAAAGGATCAGAAAAACCCAACCCGCCGGCTTCATTGTTTATTCTCCGCTTTAAGTTTCCTTTTACGCCAGGCAATCTTGACCAAAAGAGCCAGGACCACAAACAAGACCAGAAGCCCTAACCTTGTCGCCAGAATAAATATTTTATTTTCTCCGGAGACCCCCTCCATTAACATAAACTTACGTGATTCATTCTGCCAGAAATAACTGATTAAAATCGCGAGCAAAAATACCGGCGTTACATATTTGATGATGAATTTATAGATTACGGGCACGCGCATATCCGCGCCCTTATGTATCTCATCCCAGGCCTTATCTATACCAAATATCCAGGCGAAAAGAATAGTTTCTACTGTTGCGAACAAGACCAGGCAAAAAGTCCCTCCCCAGAAATCCAGCTCATCGACCACTCCGCGGCTTAACAAGAATACAGCCGGTTGGCAGAGGAGGAATGAAGCAGCGCCAAAAATCGATACGGCCTTTTTGCGCGTGATCTCAAACTCGTCTTCTAAAAAGGCTACTGCCGGCTGGGCTAATGACACCGACGAGGTGATCCCGGCTAAGAATAACAGAAAGAACCAGAAGAATCCGAATATAGGCGCAAGCGGGAGCTTATTCAGAACCAAAGGCATAGTCACAAAACCCAGATTAAAGACCCCGGATTGGGCTATGGACTTGATGTCAACGGGGCCGAAAAAAACAAAAGCAGCCGGAATGACAATGCTTCCCCCTAAAATTACCTCGGCAAATTCATTAGTCGCTGCCGCAGTCGTTCCTGAAAGCACGACATCATCGCCTTTCTTGAGATAACTGGCGTAAGTCAAAATTACACCGATACCCACGCTTAAGGTAAAAAATATCTGGCCCGCAGCTTCCAGCCAGACCTTTGCCGATTTAAGGGCGGAAAAGTCCGGGTTCCAAAGAAAACCGAAACCGTTGGAAATATTCCACAAAGGCCTTGCCGGGTCAGGGGTACCCAGGGATATCACCCTAAGCAACAGGATGAAGCCGAAAATAAACAAAACCGGCATCGCCCATTTACAGAGCTTTTCTATCCCCCCTTTTATGCCGTAATAAATCACCCAGATATTAAGGATAAAGGTGATGATAAAAAACAAATAC
>JAPLLN010000088.1 GCA_026387475.1 Candidatus Omnitrophota bacterium
ACAAGTTGTTTCAAAGAAAGGAACTACAGAAGCAGGGTTGATGAAATTAGATGGGATTAAAACTTTACACTTAGCGGTTAAAGCTGCACTTAAGAGGGCAAAGGAATTATCAAAAGGAGTAATTAGATGAGTAGAATCGGTGTCATTGGCGGGAGCGGTTTATATAAGATAGACGGGCTTAAAATAAAAGACGAGGTTTCACTCAAGACCCCTTTCGGAAAGCCATCGGGTAAATTCATCGTCGGGGAATTAGAGGGGAAAGAGGTCGTATTCCTTCCGCGTCATGATGTAACGCACCGTATTCCTCCCAGCTATATCAATTACCGGGCTAATATATTCGGAATGAAGAAGCTCGGCGTAGACAGGATCATTTCCGTTACTGCCTGCGGAAGCCTTAAAGAAGATCTAAGGCCTTTGGATTTTGTAGTGGTGGACCAGTTTGTGGACCGCACGAATTCCGGCCGCAACATGAGTTTTTTTGAAGAGGGAATTGTTGCGCACATCGAATTTTCGCACCCGGTCTGCCCGCAGATGCAAAAGATTGTTTACGATGCCGGTAAAACTTTGAACTTAAGAATTCATAACGGCGGGACTTATATCAATATGGAGGGCCCGGCTTTTTCCACGCTGGCAGAGTCGAATCTTTACCGCAGTTGGGGGATGGACGTTATAGGCATGACTAATTTTTCCGAGGCAAAGCTCGCCCGGGAAGCGGAGATGTGTTATTCGACGCTGGCGGCGATCACCGATTACGACTGCTGGCATCCGACGCATACCAGCGTTACCATTGATCTGATCATTCAGAATCTGTGCAAGAACGTCGAAAATTCCAAGAATATACTTAAAAAGCTTGTGCGCCTTATGCCGGAAGAAAAAACTTGTTCCTGCGGGAGCGCCCTTAAATGCGCGATCGTAACGGACAAAAAGAATATCCCCGCTAAGATAAAGAAGGACCTGGATATAATCATCGGTAAATATGTCAGATAATAAAGATTATAAATCTACGCTTAATCTACCCAAGACCGACTTCCCCATGAAGGCGGACCTGCCTAAGCGCGAGCCGGAGACTTTAAAACGCTGGCAGGCGCAGGATCTCTACGGGGCTATTCTTAAGAAATCAAACGGCAAGCCGAAATATGTCCTGCACGACGGGCCTCCTTACGCTAACGGCGATATCCATATCGGCCATGCCTTGAACAAGACGTTAAAGGATATAGTAGTAAAATATAAAAACTTGCAGGGTTTTGATTCGCCCTATGTACCGGGTTGGGATTGTCACGGCCTTCCGGTCGAGCACCAGCTTTTTAAAGAATTAAAAATAAATAAATACCAGATCGCGCAGGTCGATTTCAGGAAAAAGGCCTTTGATTACGCCATGCGCTACGTAGGGCTTCAGAAAGAGGAGTTCAAGCGCCTGGGTGTATTCGGCGATTGGGAGCATCCGTATCTGACTCTGGACCCGGTCTATGAAAAGAGTATCATTGATTCCCTGGGCGAGCTGGTCAAAAAAGGTTATATCTACCGCGGCTTAAAGCCGGTCAACTGGTGTTATCGCTGCGAGACCGCCTTAGCCGAGGCAGAGGTGGAATATGAAGACCACGCTTCTCCGTCGATATTTGTAAAGTTCAAGCTCGACGCGCAAAAAGATTTTAAAGACGCATCACTGGTGATCTGGACCACGACACCCTGGACGCTGATGGCAAACGTGGCGGTAGCAGTGCATCCGGCTTTTACCTATTCCTATATAAAGAGCGAAAAGGGGAATCTGATCGTTGGCAGCACCCTCTTGAATTCATTCCTGGAAAAGGCCGGGATAAGCGGTCATCAGCTGATCAAAGAATTTAAAGGTAAAGATCTGGAAGGCCTGACTTATGATCATCCTTTTGGCATAAGGCGCGGACGCGTGGTCCTTGCGGATTATGTTTCTAGCGTTGAGGGGACGGGGTTGGTGCATACCGCGCCCGGACACGGGAACGAAGATTATTTTACCGGGATAAAATATAAACTTGATATCATCATGCCGGTCGATTGCAAGGGGAATTTTGATTCTACCGCCGGAGACCTTAAGGGTATGAACTGCCTGGAAGCTAATAAAGTCATTCTGGATAAACTCCAGGGGCTCGGGGCGCTCTTGTATAATTCTAAAATCCAACATTCATATCCGCACTGCTGGCGCTGCAAGAATCCCATAATCTTTCGCGCGACCAAACAATGGTTTTTAAAAGTCGATCACGATGACCTGCGCCGGAAGCTTATCGACGCCATCCGCAATGATGTGCAATGGGTCCCTGCGCCGGGCAAGGAGAGGATCGCGGCAATGGTGGAG
>JAPLLN010000029.1 GCA_026387475.1 Candidatus Omnitrophota bacterium
ATCCAAGTAAATAAAAAAGACAGTCTAATATTAAACTGTCTTTAACCCTTTGGCGCGTAACTTGTTAACTCAGCTAATTTGTCTTGATATACTTCTTGAAGAAAAGGTAGGATAGTCCTGTGGGAACGAAACCAGCGGTCATCCAAAAGTTTTAACAAAAACTTTTGGATGACATGCCGAATTCTGGCCAGAAAAATGTTGAGCTGCTTGCGGCGAAAGATTTTTCGACCGCTTAGAATTCGGCGCTACTTTTGTTTTACCCTTTGCCATTTACCAACTTCTCCTTCTGCTTCCTCGTCAACCCCTTTATCCTCTTCTCCTCCAAAAACGCTACCTTAAAATACTTATATTCTTTAGACCACACCAATTTTACCGGCCTTCTGTCTCTAGTATACTTTGCACCCTTGCCTTTATTGTGTAATTCCACACGCTTTTCTACGTCAGGAGTATAACCGGTATAAAACGTCTTATCTACGCATTCCACAATATAGACCCAAAACCTACCTTCCCTCTTGAATTTCCTCTTCCCTCGCTTTTTCGTAATACTCATATAAATATATCGCCTACGTTCATTGGTTCCTTCAAAAATAAACTCCTTCTTTTCATTTTGAGTCTCTTACAGTCATAACTCTGCCTTTGAAATCGTCTTTATGTTTAGATAAATACAATCTAATCTTTCTAATTTGATCGTTCGTGAAATCAATGGGCACTTTATTAATAACTTCTATACCGCAATATTTATTCAAGCTATGTATGAATTTTATGAATGTCTTCTCTATTTTATTTGGCAAACAGCCGAATCTTAATAAAACCTGAATTACAAAGTTCTTAGGCACCTTCTTACTATTTAAAACAGAACTAGCAAGTTCAGCTGCAGGATCTTCTAAAAAAAGAACTTTTCCTGAATCAAACTTCTCTAAGTAACGGGCTGACCCTTCAGGTGTTTGGTTAAATATTAATTTTTCTACATGGGGCACTTTCTCAAAATCGGCTCCGAAAGCAAGCGGAATACACCATGCTTTTTGAACTCCCGGTCTCGGAAAAGTTGCTTGTCCAACAAGCTCCATATGCTTCAAAAATTCTGGTGACGCAGCAGTATGGAAACGATATATCACACCCTTACCTGAAATTTTTGGTTGCCAAGCTTTATCTTTACATTCGCAGCAAGCAAAGAAAGCCGCCACTTCAATTGATTTTGTCAGATCTAAATAGTAGGTCGCCATACCATAATGTTGCGCAATAGCAACAGGGTTCATTTGAATGTTAAGCTTTTTAGCATAATGCACCGCAGGATGTTTTTGTAGTAGCGAAATAAACCAAAAGCACTTAATTTGCGATACCAGAAACTTAGTTCTATATTCTACTGATAATTCACGCGGCCGTTTTACCAAAGGAAAACCACGATATACTTTAGGATAACACGACGTATATATTTCTGACTGTCCACGATAAAGATACGGAGAGAAAATAGATGGGAATAACTTCCCTGGTGGAAAATCGCTCCCACAATTCACCCACTCTAGTTCTTCAGGCAAAGAGTTACGGACATCTACCCATGTGTAACCGTTTGGATCATCTTTTAAGAAAGGATGGACTGGAGTCGTGTTCTGAAAATATTTAACCAGTTCAAAAATATTATTATAATCCGCCATGATACTACCTGTTTACTTGCCACGAAATTCGTTTTATCTCTATTTTAATCTTTAATATTCAATTATTCTTATAAGCATCATTTTGGAATTAAACTAAAGATTTTATTTTGCTTACTAATTTTTCCTGTGGAAGGTTCATATTCGATAAAGATATACGAACCGTCTACATCATTGACTTGTACTTGGCCTGATGGGTTATTCTTACTACCAATAAAAGCATACGCTGTTGTTGGCCATTTTATAGTTTTACCAGAAAGTTCGTGCTTTAGTTCTGCTACGAGAATCTTGTATATTTTAGCTCTATCAACCTCTTTATTAAAGACAACTTTCAGTGTTGCAAATTTCCTACTAGGATCAACTGACAATTTTTCTTCCTCATATTCTATAAAATAATCTCCTGACTTATCTTCACGCGCCTGTGTTTTTACACCTTTACGCTCTTTCCATGTAAGAATTTTACCCTTTTCCTTAGAAAAAATTAGGCTGCTTGAACCATCTAAAAGGGCAATTTGTTGCTCATCGACATAATTTCCGGTTGGTGAGAACCAGGCGGTTGCTAAAACATCGCCACTAGGAGGAAAAAACTTGACAATACGATCGAGTTCTTCTCGCAAAATAGCTTCTGCTTGTTGAGAAGTAACTTTAACAAAAAAAACTATACTAATGGTTTGTACAGATTCTGATCCTTTTACTGGTTTTTTAAATTCGATTGAATAAATATGTGTATTGGGCGCTGGTTCTTTTGCAATTGCTATTGATAATGTCAGAAAAAAAATGAGTACCATAACTAATAATATCTTTTGCATGTTAAATCCTCCCACATAATACAGATTCTGTTTTTTTCACTTACATTCGGCTCCTTCTTTACCGATTTATGCAACTCATTATACCACTGCAGTTAATCCCAATTATACCACTCCCTTAAGGAGTGTAAAATCCGAGTGCAACAATTTGTCCATCGGCCAACCCAGAGTTCTTATGAATACTTTCTTTTGCATGGCTTAGAAGGTGACAACTTTATCGCTTTCTTTTATTATTTCATACATATCTTTCATCGTATTAATCGGACACATTTCGGTCCCCTCCTGATTGCGCGATTTAATGCATGTCCCGCAGGCAAGGATCTTGCCGCCTGATTTTAAAAACTTATCCGCCTGTTCAATGGTATTAAACTTTTCAGTGCTTATTTTTTGATACTCAACACCCTTGCCGGTCAGAAATACTTTCACGTCATCTTTCTGCCCAATGGCAAAATTAGCGTACCGTAATGCATTCCAACATGTCTCAACGTCATTACTTGAAATTATAACTCCTATTTTCATTTTAAAACTCCTTTTATGAGGACAACCCCATAATGATACGGTTTCAAATCATATCGGACTACATTACTGAATCCGGCACTCTCTGCCCATTTAATACATTGTTCCGGCTTTGGCCGGATATTCATTGAGGGGCCACGAGGTGTCTTGGGGTCATAATTCCAATGAATAATTCCCAGTTTTCCCCCACTCTTCAAAATTCGCTTTGCCTCATTAATAAGGATCATCGGCTTTTCAAGATGAAGAATATTAAAAAGCATTACATAATCCATGCTTTCGTCTGCCAAACCCGAGCCTTCTGCCATAAAATCACGCAATATCGTTCTCACGTTAGCCAATCCTTGTTTCTTGGCTTCTTCGTTGGCCATACGGATCATATCTGGCTCGATATCCAGCGCGTAAACCTTCCCTTTAATGATCTTGGCAGCTGGAATTGTAAAAGTTCCATAACCGCACCCAAATTCAGATACATCTGTAATTTGATCATTTACGCCAAGTGTCGCAAGAATCTCTCCGGGATTAAAAAATTTATCCCACGTATCCCGATTTGGCATTCCGCTTTCTCTAATTTTCATTCTTTCATATTCTCCACCAGGCCTTTATATAAAATCTTTTCGTATAGCTATCCATCTCGCTAACAAAAAGACCGAACAATTATCTTATTCGGTCTTTTTGCTTAACTGTTATAAGAAAATTGGAATGGATATTAAGAGTTTTCCCGTCTTTCTCCTTTTCGTCTTTCTTCTCCTAGCCTTGCTTCTTCTGCTATTCGCCTATCCTCTCTTTTTCTTTCCACTTGCATGCGGACATCATGGCACTTAGCTTCCGAAAGGTCAAAGGTCATAATAATAAACATCGCCACGATAGAGGTAATGATCGGAATGCCGATATCGCAGAGCCTCATATATAACAAAGTCTGAGTCGATTGGTTAGAGCCTAACGCGACATTAAAACCCGTCCAGACCAGGAGAAACCCGGAAAGGATCGATGCCCCGGCTTGGCCTAATTTTTGTATCCACCAGTAAATGCCGCTGAATATGCCTTCTCTCCGGGTGCCGCAGTGCAGCTCATCCAGGTCGCACACATCAGCGACCATGGAAGGGACCATAGTAAAGAGCGCTCCCAGGTGAAACGCCAGGAATGGAGCGGCGATCATCAGTAAATAGGGATATTTAGGATTATACCCGATCCACTTTAAGGCATAACCGAATATAGCCAGACACATAGTGATCAAGAATGTCTTACGCTTTCCGATCTTAGTGGATATCCACGTGGTCAAAGAGATTGCGCCCAACGTACAAAGTGAGCTGGCTGTACCAAACCAACCAAGTAATGTTCCGCTTTTTCCCCAATCGCCGCCGTAAACATAATAAACAACGACATACAGAGTAAAAGCGGACGCGAGCATGAATCCGTTAAAGATCAGGAATGTTACCGCGATGAGCTTGACAAAAGGAAGGCATTTGAAGCTCGTTGCGCAGTTATTCAAAAGGCCCTTTACAGCACTAAAATAACCCTTTTCTTTTTTCGGCCTTGGAAGATTCCCGAACATTTCTTTGTTGAAAATCGCCGGAAGGATGCCTCCGACAACGATAAAGGCTCCCACCACCATAGCGATAGACCGCGCGCCAGCGACAATATCAGGAAACATTGTCTTATTGTTCATGATCTTAAAGAACCAGGGCGCTATAAGCCAGGCTATCTGGGCAAAAAAGTTGGCGAACCCCTGCAGACGGGTCCGTTCGTGATAATCGGGGGTCATTTCATAGCCGAGCGCTATCCACGGAATAGAATAACAGGCAAAAGAAATGACAAAGAGGCACTGGACTACTAAGAAATACCAGAAATAGAAACTCTCGGTTTGCCCCTTATATAGGCGGAAGAGCAGGAAAAATAAGACACCCGAAACAATAGCGCCGTAGAATATCCAGGGCCTGCGGCGCCCAAAGCGGGTCCGCGTATTATCGGAACTATGCCCGATTATAGGATCGGAAAAAGCGTCGATCAAGCGCGGTATAGCTCCCAGGATACCGACTAAAGCAGGGTTTACCCCTAATCCGAGGTTTAAGACAATGACCAACGACCCGATCGCGGCGGCCTGAAATTGATTAACCAGCGACCC
>JAPLLN010000020.1 GCA_026387475.1 Candidatus Omnitrophota bacterium
GCCCTTGCCGTGCAGCAGGAGAAGGGCGGGTTGATCGGCGAGATCCTCGTGGAGTTAGGTTTTTCGCGCGAAGAAGATATAGCCCAGGCCTTGACCGCCCAATACGGGTTTCCTTATTTACCTTTAAGCAACTATGATATCAATACCGATGTGTTAAATATAATACCCGGCCGCGTGGCCAGGCAGTATATGCTTATTCCGATAGATAAGATCGGGAATAACCTGACGATAGCTATGTCTAACCCGCTTAATGTGCAGGCGGTGGAAGATGTGGAGCTCTTGTCGGGTTGCAGCGTGCAGACGTTCGTCTCGACCTCTTCGGACGTGAAGAAGGCAATTCAAAAATATTATAAAGAAAAAGAATAATGATCTCCCTAAAAGACCGCCTCACAGAGATCCTTATTAATAATAAGCTCATCACCAAAGAGCAGCTTGAGCTGGCCATCAGCGCGCAGAAAGAAAAGGGCGGCCGCTTAAGCGACATCCTCGTAAGTTTAAAATTCGTCAAAGAGAACGAATTGACCTCTACCCTAAGCGAAAGCTTGGGCCTGCCGTTGATCGATCTCAAGCGTTTCAAGATAGACAACGAAGTTGTAAATTTTATCCCCGCGGATACTGCCCGGCATTATCAGATTATCCCTGTTTCCAAAATGGGAGACACCATCACTCTGGCGATGGCTGACCCTTTAAATATCTTCGCTATCGACTACGTCCAATCGCTGACCGGCTATAAGATAAACCCGATAATTTCCCGCACGCAGGATATCATGCAGGCGATCGAATTATCTTATCCCGACGCGACCAAAGGCATTATCGACGATCTGGTCAAAGAGATCGAGGTTTCATCCATTGAGCTGGTCAGGGAAGAAAAAGAGGCCTTGCCCAGCGACACGGAACTGACTCGTATCAGCCTGGAAGCGCCGGTGATCAAGATCACTAATATGATCTTAGACGACGCCGTGACTAAAAAGGCGAGCGACGTTTTAGTCGAGCCTTTTGACAGGAAATTAAGGATCCGTTTCCGTATCGACGGGATACTTTCGGAGCAGAAGGCCCCGCCTAAGCAGATGCACGCCTCCATTATATCGCGCGTCAAGGTCATGTCGGACTTGAATATCGCCGAACACCGCCTCCCCCAGGACGGCCGCTTTAAGGTAAAACTCGCCGGTAGAGAAGTGGATTTCCGCGTCTCGATATTGCCTTCAAGCCACGGGGAGAAACTGGCCTTGAGGATCTTGGATAAATCGCAGGCAATGCTTGATATCGAAAGGCTGGGTTTTTCTCAATATACTATCGACATTTTGAAAAAGATCTCTAAACTTCCCCACGGGATGATGCTTGTCTGCGGCCCGACGGGAAGCGGGAAGACCACGACCCTTTACTCGGTGCTTAAATTCGTAGACAGCCCGGATAAGAATATCGTCACCGTAGAAGACCCGGTCGAATATCAGCTGGAAGGTATCAATCAGGTGACCGCGCGCCCTGAGATAGGCCTTACTTTCGCTTCCGCCTTGCGTTCGATATTAAGGCAGGACCCGAATATCATTATGATCGGCGAAATACGCGATTATGATACGGTGGATATCGCGATAAATAGCGCTCTTACCGGCCACCTCGTGCTTTCGACCCTGCACACTACTACCGCTCCCGGTTCCATTGTGCGCCTCATTAACATGGGGGTGGAGCCGTATCTGATAAATTCATCCGTGGTCTGCATCGTCTCGCAGCGTTTAGTAAGAAGGATATGCCCGCGCTGTAAAGAGTCTTACACTATAAAAAAGGAATTGCTGGATAGCCTGAAAATAAAACCGGAAAAAGGAAAGGATGCGGAATTTTTCCGCGGCAAAGGTTGTTCGTTTTGTCTGAATATGGGATATAGCGGCCGCACTGGTATAGCGGAAGTCCTGGTCTTGACTACTAAGCTGCGTGAATTGATACTCGGGCGCGCGCAGGAGCATGTAATAAAAGAAGAAGCGCGCAAGGAAGGGATGAAGACTTTAAGGGAAGACGGATTAGAGTCAGTGTTTAAGGGTTTGACTACTATCGAGGAAGTTTTGCGCGTTACAGCTCCGGACGAATAATATGCCGACGATAAAAGACAATATTATCGAGATACTCATTAAAAGCAAACTTCTTACCAAAGAGAAGCTGGATGGCGCGTTGGAGATCCAGAAGGCAAAAGGGATCCCTTTAAGAAAAGTCCTGGTGGAACAGAAGTTGATCTCGGAGGAACTCCTCTTGTCGCTTCTCTCGGAGCAGCTCTTTATCCCCACCATACATCTTTCCAAATATAAATTCGACCACGCGGTGATCCGCCTTATCCCGGAACGGCTGGCGCGCCTCTACAGGCTGATACCTTTATCGCGTATCGGCAACACCCTGACCGTGGCCATGGCTGATCCTTTAAATATTTTCGCGCTGGATGACTTAAGGACGCTTACCGGATGCAGCATCGATACCGTGATCAGCCCGGAAGAAGAGATTGACCACGCCATCGAAGCGCAGTACCGCATAGAAACCAAGGATATGCAGACTATACTTAACGAAAGCGAACAAACTAAAGACAAAGATGTTCAGCTCCTTAAAGACGATGAGATAGAACTCTCCAGCGCGCTCAAGGACAGCGAAAAGGCGCCTATCGTAAAATTAGTAGACCTGATGCTTGCCCAGGCGCTTAAAAAGCGGGCTTCCGATATCCACGTCGAGCCCGAAATCGATTGCGTGCGGGTAAGGTACCGCATCGACGGAGCGCTGCACGATATCTTAAAAATCCCTAAATTAAATCAGAACGCCATCATCGCGCGCCTTAAAATTATCTCTTCTCTCGATATTACCGAGAACCGCGTCCCCCAGGACGGGAGGTTTAAAGTAAGATTCGAAGGCAAAGAAGTGGATTTTCGCGTCTCCAGTTTGCCGACGACATTCGGCCAGAAATTTGTCATGCGCGCGCTGGACAAAGGAAATCTTTCCATCGGGTTGGATAAGCTGGGATTCTCCGAGCAGCCGGCGCGTATTTTTAAAGAAGCCATAAATAAGCCTTTCGGGATGATCCTGGTCACCGGTCCGACAGGTTCGGGAAAATCGACTACGCTTTATTCGGTGCTGAATCAGTTGAATACCCCGGAGAAAAATATAATCACCATAGAGGACCCGGTAGAGTATCAGGTCGACGGTATTACCCAGATCCAGGTCAAGCCTGATATCGGCTTGGATTTTGCTTCCGGCCTGCGCTCTTTATTAAGGCAGAGCCCGGACGTGATCATGATCGGAGAGATCCGCGATCCGGAGACCGGGGATATCGCTATTAAAGCTTCTTTGACCGGGCAGATGGTTTTATCGACGCTGCACACTAATGACGCTATATCCAGTATCACCCGCCTGATAGACATGGGGGTCGAGCCTTTTCTGGTCGCTTCAAGTTTGATCATGCTTTGCGCCCAGCGCCTATGCAGGAGGGTCTGCCCGCAATGCCGCAAGCCTGTCGACATTCCCAAGGAATTCCTGGAGAAAATAGGTTTTAAACATAAGGCTACCTTTTATCATGCTGACGGCTGCAAGTATTGCGGTAACACGGGCTTCTACGGCCGCGTCGCCATACTGGAAGCAGCCCTTATCGACGATAATATCCGCGAGATGATCATCCGTAAGGTCTCCATCGATGAAATTAAGAAATACGCCGTGGAGAAGTGCGGGATGATGACTTTGCGCGATGACGCTTATCTGAAAGTAAAAGAAGAACAGACCACGCTTGAAGAGGCGCTAAGAATAACGACAGAGGAGTAGAATATGCCGGAAGAGAATTCTAAATACATTCAGGGCCTGATCGAGCGCAATGCCGCTCTGGAAAAACAAAATACGCTTTTATCTAAAAGGGTCGAGGAGTCCGCTGTCACCCTGACCCGCCTTTACGAAGACCTGCGTTCGACGTATATGCGCACGATCAGGGTCCTGGCCCAGGCGATCGACGCGCGCGACCATTACACGCACAGCCATTCCCGCAATGTCGCTAAGTATGCTACAGCTATCGCTAATGATATGGGGTTATCCGCGCGCCAGATCGAAAATATCAGCGACGCCTGCGAGCTTCATGACCTGGGAAAGATCGGAATAGAGGATAGCGTCCTTACCAAGACTACTAAGCTGACCGCGCAGGAGTGGGAGCAGATAAAAAAGCATCCGTCGATCGGAGCCAAGATCCTGGAGCCGTTGACTTTTCTTAATGATGTGATAGAATTAGTGCGTCAGCATCACGAGAATTACGACGGGACAGGCTACCCCGAAGGAAGAAAAGGGGAGGACATAGTGATGGGCGCGCGCATAATACACCTTGCTGATGCGTATGAGGCTATGCGTTCAGCCCGCTCTTACCGCCAGACGCCGCTTACCAAAGAGGCGGCGATCGCGGAGATCAAGAAGAATAACGGGACTCAATTCGACCCTAAAGTGGTCGCAGCATTTTTAAGGATAGCGGATAATATAGAATGAGTACTTACAAATATACGGCTAAAGATAAAACAGGGCAGACTCTTACCGGCCTGCTCGACGCCCTTTCTGAAACAGAGGCTGCCGAAATCCTGCATAAGAAAGAATTGATCGTTTTGTCCATAGCGCAGGCGACACAAAAGGCGTCAAAGGCCGCCGTCGCAAGCACCCAGAAGATAAAGTCCGATGAGTTGGTGATCTTCTCCCGCCAGCTGGCGACGATGATTGACGCCGGCATACCTTTGGTCCACGCTTTAGGCATACTCTCCGAACAGATCGAAGGGAAGGACCTGAAAAGCATGGTGATGGTCGTGCGCAAGGATATCGAAGCGGGGATGAGTTTCTCCGACGCGCTAAGCAAGCACCCCGGCGCGTTTTCCGAACTCTTTATCAATATGGCCCGCGCAGGCGAATCATCCGGTATGCTGCACGAGGTCCTGGACAGGCTGGCTACATATTTGGAAAAATCCGCGGCCCTCAGCAGGAAGATACGTTCCAGCCTGGTGTATCCGGCGGTAGTCGTGGTCATGGCAATAGTAATTACAGGGGTCTTGCTTTTAAAGGTCGTGCCTACTTTTAAAGGCATATTTGAAGTGTTGGGAGGGAAGCTCCCTCTTCCTACGCAGATATTGATCGGGATAAGCGACTTATTAAGGCAGTATTTCTTATATTGTTTAGGCGGTTTTATCGTCGCCGTTTTTCTTTTTAAAAAATATATCAACACTATCGCAGGCCGCTATCAGTTTGATAAAGTCAAACTGGAATTGCCGGTCATCGGGCCGTTGTTCCGTAAAATAGCCGTAGCTAAATTTTCCCGCAC
>JAPLLN010000047.1 GCA_026387475.1 Candidatus Omnitrophota bacterium
AACACAATTATTTCTTCTTTAGTTTTTCCAGTGTATCGCCCACATATCTTCCGGCGATATCTTTGCAGCCCAGGCCGAAAGCCAATGCCAGCCCTAAACCGACGGAGCCGAGCACTATGCTTACGGTAAGTTCGGTGATACGGATACCGATCCTTAACTGCTCTAAGGCCACAAACACCGAGAACGCTACCACGATAACCTCTACCACCTTAGCCAAAAGCTTGGTCTGCGAGAGGCCCGCGTTGTTAGCGGCGGTCTGGACTATATTCCTTAATAATGTTGCCACAAACAAACCGAGGATGAGGATGAACATAGCCCCGATCACGTTAGGTACATACAGGATCACTTTCTTTAACAGATCCGCGGCGACGGTAAGCCCTACCGAGTTGATCGCTACCATAAAGGTAACTAAAAGCGCGATCCAGTAGCAGATTACCCCTACGAGTTCCGACAATGAGTAAGAGATCCCGCCTTTTTCAAGCAGGCTATCCAACTCAACGCGGTCAGAGAGTTCGTCAAGCTTGACGGCCCTTAAGACCTTGGTCACAACCGTCTTGATGATCTTTGAGATTATCCAACCTATAAGCAGGATAATCAACACCAAGAGTACGTTGACCATGAATTGGCCGATCTGACCTAATACTGTCCTGGCTGGTTCCAATAATAGCACTACCTGCCAACTGCTCATCTGCACCTCCTTTAAATTAGCCCCGCCGTATTCTTTAGCCGGGGTCAATTTACCCCTTAACAACCCTGTGTTAAGGGCCCTTATTTTCTATAACTTTATCATAAGTCGAGACTTATGTCAAGAAATAATTACTCCTTAAGCCAGATTCTCCTTAATTCCTCGTTGATTTTATGTTTTGCGGTATAGCTAATTTCCGGTTCGGCTAATTTACGCTTTAAGGCAGCGCCCTCCTCTTTGCTTACCAGAAAATCTTCGACACTTAAGTGCTGGGCGCCAAAAATACCGGCAAATGACCTGATCTCTTTATCGTCCGAGACTACGACAATGCTTTTGGGGTTTGCTGCCGCTTCGAGCATCTTCCTGATCCGCTCGTCCGCGGAAATATCGCGCGAATAAATAATATTCAAACCCGAAGGCTCCACAGCCCCGCGCTCTCCCGGGTAACCGTCAAAGACTATATCCACCTGATTGCGGGGGCTACCGCTTAATCTACTTGTTTTAATCAATGAGGCCAAGGCTTGTCTGGGATCTGCTAAGGATTTACGGGCCTTGCGGCAGAAATCAGGGTGATTGGTGATGTTGTACCCGTCGATGATGAACCGTAAGGACATAAATGAGCCCTCCGATAGCCCCATATATAAGAATGAAAAACGAATTTACCAGGGCTATGGCGGCAGACGCACTTGCCGTTAGGCCGGCGGCAGGAAGAAAAAGAGCAGAAGTACTCTCGCGCAGGCCGAGCCCGCCGATAGATATGGGTAGGAGCGTTATTGCGCCGATAATAGGAATGAAGACAAAAAAGTAAACCAGATTGATCCCTTTTAATCCCAGCGATAAGGCGGTGATATAAAAAACTAACGGCCCGACGACCTGGACTATCACCGAAATAATAAAGTTGTAGAACAGGACCTTCTTATGTTTGCGGAAATAATGGATCTCATGAAGAAGATTCTTCAATATTTCGAGTATCCTGCCGGCTTTAGGAAAATGCAGCAGCTTGTTCAGTTGAGCAAAAACAAACTTATTGAACAATACCAGCAGGATAAGCAGCATTATCCCCGTGATTATGGCAACACTCATTAACGCCGCAATATTCTTTCCGACAGAGTTACAGCCCCATGCCATAGCGACCAAGAGCACTGTCACCAGGCCGACATAACCGCTTAAACGGTCGAGGAAGACCGTGGCCACCACCTCTTTCGGTTTCTGGGTATATTTCCCCAGATCGATGCTGCGCACCAAGTCGCCTCCGATGCTTGACGGAAGCAGGCAGCTGAAAAATACCCCTCCGCAATAAGAAGTGACTGCCCGCTTGACCGAGATATGCACCTCTGCCGCTTTTAAAAGCATATACCAGCGCAAAAAACCTAAGATATAAATGGACGAGAATGCAGCAAAGGCTGAAAATAAAATCAACTTATCCGCGGTTTTAATATCGTGCAGAAGTTCCGAGAGGTTTATATTCTTGAAAATAAATAACGCGGCGAGCAGAATAATGCTTATACCGAAACGCAGAAAGAACATAAATGCTTTCATTAATGTTTTTTTCACGCTTTTTTGAGCTCCTTGCCGGTTATCTTCTTGTATGCGTCCAGATATTTTTCGCTTGTTCTCTCGATTATATCAGCGGGCAACTTCGGCCCGGGAGGAGTTTTATCCCAGTCCAGGGTCTCCAGGTAATCGCGCACAAACTGCTTGTCGAAACTCGGCTGCGGCTTACCCGGGGTATAGTGGTCTACGGGCCAGAAACGGGAAGAATCAGGAGTAAGGACCTCGTCGATAAGGATGACCTCGTTATTATAAATGCCGAATTCGAATTTAGTATCCGCGATGATTATACCGTGCTTTAAAGCGTAATCTGCGGCTTCGGAATATATTTTGATGCTTAAATCCGCGATCTTATCCGTGATCTCCTTACCCAGCTGCATCTCTACGTATTTCCGGTCGACGTTAACATCATGCCCTTTATCCTCTTTGGTCGAAGGCGTAAAAATTATTTCCGGCAGCTTATCCGATTCTTTAAGCCCGGCAGGGAGTTTTATCCCACAGACACTCTGCGTTTTCTGGTATTCTTTCCATCCCGAACCGGAAAGATACCCTCTGACTACGCATTCCACCGGCAGAGGCTTAGTTTTTACTGCCAGCATGGAACGGCCGGATAATTCTTTCTTATATTTCTGAAGTTCTTGCGGGTATCTACCGACATCTGCGGTTATCAAATGATGCGGTGAGATTTTCTTGATCAAATCGAACCAAAAACAGGATAGGGCAGTCAAAACCTTTCCTTTGTACGGGATACCCGAAGGCAGGACCACATCAAAACAGGATATCCTGTCCGTAGAGACGATCAACAGTTTATCCTGCAGGTCATAAACATCGCGCACCTTTCCGCGGCGGAATAATCTTAAATCTTTGAAATCCGTTGACAGAAGTATGGTGTCGCTCATTTTTCTTTTAATCTCTTCTGAAGCAGCTCGAATTCATCCCAAAGCTCCTTGGGCAGGTCTTTGTGAAATTGTTTGAAAAAGCCCTTGATCCCCTTTGATTCTTCACGCCACTCCTGCTTACGCACCTCTAAAAGCTTTTCCAGTGTCCCCGGATCTAATTGTAATCCGGTCATATCAATATCAGCCGGATAGGGCACGTAACCAATTGCCGTCTCAACCGCGCCTACCTTATTGCTGCAGCGCTGGAGGATCCATTCCAAAACCCTCAAGTTCTCGGAGAATCCCGGCCAGAGGAATTTCCCTTCGCTGTCCCTCCTGAACCAATTCACATGGAAAATCTTAGGCGCTTTTTGCATCCTCTTGCCCATATCCAGCCAGTGCGCAAAATAATACGCCATATTGTAACCGCAGAAAGGGAACATCGCCATAGGGTCGCGGCGGACCTCGCCTAATTTACCGACTTGAGCGGCAGTGCGCTCCGAAGCCATAGTCGCGCCCACAAAAACTCCGTGCTGCCAGTTAAACGACTCATACACCAGCGGAGCCAGATGCGCCCGCTTTCCGCCGAAGATAATAGCGGATATCGGAACTCCGTGATGCTGGTCTATTCTATATGAGGCACCCGGACAATTCACGATGGGCGCTGTAAAACGGCTGTTGGAGTTTGCTCCCTTTATAACATTACCCTGCGCGTCTTTTAAACCCGGTTTCCATGGCCGGCCCAGCCAATCAATGCCTTCATTTGGGACTTCTCCGTCCGCGCCCTCCCACCAGACTGTTCCGTCTTTCTTGAGAAGAACGTTAGTATATATGGTATTCTTCTTGATCGTCTCGACCATGTTCGGATTAGTACTGGAATTTGTCCCGGGAGCGACCCCGAAGAATCCGGTCTCCGGATTTACCGCCCAGAGGGAACCGTCGGAATCAACGCGCATCCAGGCAATATCATCCCCCACCGTCCAGATGCGATAACCTTTGACCCTCAAGCCTTCGGGAGGCAATAGCATGGCGAGGTTTGTTTTACCGCAAGCTGAAGGAAACGCGGCAGCGATATATTCGATATGGCCGTTAGGCTCTTCAATACCCATGATCAGCATATGCTCTGCCAGCCATTTCTCTCTCTTGGCCAGAAAGCTGGCAATACGCAGAGATAAACATTTCTTTCCTAAAAGAACGTTTCCGCCGTAACCGGAACCGACGCTCCAAATTGTGTTATCCTCGGGAAAATGCAAAATAAGGCGGCGGTTGATATTCAAATCCGCTTTGGAATGCAGGCACTTGGTAAAGTGATCGTCTTTCTCGAGCTGGCGCAATACATCATTGCCTATGCGCGTCATTATATTCATATTCAGGACTACATAGCGCGAGTCCGTAAGCTCGACTCCGATCTTACTAAAAGAGGAACCCACCGGACCCATAGAAAAAGGAATGACATACATAGTCCTGCCCGACATCGACCCTTTGAATATCGCGCGGGCTTTGGCGTAGGCCGAGGCCGGGGACATCCAGTTATTATTCGGCCCGGCATCATGTTTTCTCTTGGTGCAGATAAAGGTCAGATGTTCCGTGCGGGCAACATCGTCGGGCGCGGTGCGGTGCAGAAAACACCCCGGAAGCTTATCCTGATTAAGCTCAATCAATTCGCCGGAGCTAAGCGCATCCTTCTCCAGCTGTTTACGCTGTTCGGCTGTACCGTCTATCCAGACGATATCATCCGGCTGGCAGAGCTTCGCCATTTTACTGACCCAATCCGCTAATTTTTTATTTGTCGTGGGGAACTTCTTCATTATTTTCCTTTGCTCGCCAGATATTTATAGACGCTATCCGCGGCGATCGCTCCGTCCGCGCAGGCAGTGACCACCTGATAAAGAGTTTTTTTGCGGCAATCGCCGCAGGCGAATACGCCTTGCGCCGATGTAGTCATATCTTCGGGGCTGATTATAAAACCGTTTTCATCCAGATTGAGCTTACCTTTAAGGAATTCCGTATCCGGGTCATAACCTATATAAATAAAGACCCCATCGCAGCTAAGGTCTTTTCCTTCACCGGTCAACACATTTTTAACGCTTACTGACTCCACCTTGGCTGCCCCTTTTATCTCCGTCACAACGCTGCTTAGGATAAATTTAATTTTTTTATTTTCCTTAAGTTTCTCCTGCAGGATAGCCGAGGCGCGCAGTTCATCTCTGCGGTGGATTATACTCACCTGCCTGGCAAAACGCGCCAGATATATGGCTTCTTCTGCCACGGCATTCCCGCCGCCAACTATCGCCACATGTTTCTCTTTAAAAAACGGGGCGTCGCAGGTAGCGCAATACGATACGCCCTTGCCGGTAAACCTGGTCTCGCCCGGGCAATTAAGCATGCGCGGTTTAGCGCCGGTGGCGATTATCAATGCCTGCGCCTTGTAATCTTTACCGTCGGCGGTAACGGTCTTATTCTTGATATCGATACCCTCTACCTGCGCGGCTTCGATCTTTACGTCAAGCGCCCTTACCTGCTCTTCCATGCGCCGGATCAATTCTTGAGTAGTGACCATAGAAAAACCGGGGTAATTTTCGATGGTCTCGCTCATCAGTATTCTTCCGCCGACAGATAACTTTTCCAATATAAGGGTATTAAGCCGCGACCTCCCGGCATAAATGGCGGCAGTCAAACCTGCGGGCCCGGCTCCGATAATGATCAGATCAAGCACTTTTAATCTCCTCAAATACCTCTTCCGCCTTATAAGATGAACGCACCAGCGGGCCGGAAAGGACAGCCTTGAATCCTGCGGCAAGTCCTATATTACGCAGCCTTTCAAACTCTTCGATACTGACGAATTCTTTGACCGGATAATGATTTGGGGAAGGCGCAAGATACTGCCCGAGAGTAAGTATATCGCATCCGGAACCAGCCAGATCATGCATCGCCTCGATAACTTCCGCCCCTGTCTCGCCTAAACCCAACATCAAAGAAGATTTGGTAAATACTCCCGGGTTTAATTCTTTCGCCTTAGCCAGTATATCCAGAGAAAGCCGGTAATCAGCCTTGGGCCTTACCTCGGGATAAAGCCTTTTTACGGTTTCAATATTATGCGCCAATACATCCGGTTGAGCGTCAAGCACTCTCTTTAAACTTTCCGCGCTCCCTGCTAAATCCGGAATAAGTACTTCCACCTTGACATCTTTATTCGCGTCTTTTATCGCTTTTACCGTACGGCTGAATACGCCTGACCCTCCGTCAGAGAGGTCGTCCCTGGTAACCGACGTAATGACCGCGTACTTCAAGCCCATCTCTTTTACCGCTTCGCTTATGCGATGAGCCTCATCCTCGGGATCAGTCGCCGGGGCTCCTGCGGATTTAGTCACTCCGCAAAAAGCGCAATTGCGCGTACAAGCAGTGCCCAGGATCATGAATGTCGCTTTCTTGCGCTTGAAACAATTGACGATATTCGGACACCTTGCTTCCTGACAAACAGTATGCAGGCCGAATTCAGCCAAGAGGCCTTTAAGACTTAGCGTCTCTTTATCAGGAATATTCTGCTTAAACCAAACAGGCAACCTTTGTTTCATTCTGCCTACAATTCCAATTGACAGGTCCTTGCGCCCGGGCCGGCATTCATTTTCTTGGAAAACTTCTTAAGCGCCGCCAACTTGCTCTTAATCTTTATCTTTTCCAGCAAAGAAGCGTAGTCAATAATCAAGTTACCTTTTAAGTGATCTATCTCATGCTGCAATACGCAGGCAAGCAGATCTTCGGCCTCTATGTCCACGGACTTGCCATCCTCGCCCAGGGCGCAGACTTTGACTTTTCTGGCGCGCCTGACCTTAACGCAGACCTCGGGAATACTAAGACAGCCTTCGGAGAGCTTCTGCGTTCCCTGTTTTTTGACTACTTTGGGATTAATAAGTTTATACAGGCCTGAACCGATGTCCACTACGATCATCTGCTCATTGATACCTACTTGCGGAGCTGCCAGGCCGATACCCATCCCGTCATACATCGCCTGGGCCATCTTGCTTAAGATATCGCGGTGCTTAGCGGTGACCTTTGCGACAGGTATACATTTTTTACGCAGACAGGGATCGGGGAATAACCTAATTTTTAATGCTGTTTCGCTCATTTACTTTGACCACTTTAGGCTTTAAGGCAACTGCATCCTTATCCTCGACCGAAGTATAAGAAATGATGATGACCTGATCGCCGACGCACGCGCCCCGCGCTGCCGGTCCGTTCAGACAGATGACCCCGGAGCCTGCCTTACCGCGGATAGCGTAAGTCTCGAGGCGGTGGCCGTTGTTAAGATTTAAAACTTCCACCTTTTCGTATTCGATTATATCCGTTGCCTTCATCAGGTCGCTGTCGATAGTAATACTCCCCTCGTAATTAAGATTAGCCTCGGTAACAGTTGCCCTGTGAATTTTCGATTTCAACATCGTCCTTATCATTTTAGCCTCTCTTTATTAATTGATATGTCTGGCGCGCGATCATCAGCTCTTCGTTAGTCGGGATAACCAGGATCTTGGGCGCTTTCTTAAAGTGCCGGAAGAGCCCTTTTATAATTTCCTCCCTGATGCCTTTCTGGTGTTCTCCAATACCTGCGGTAAAAATCAAAGCGTCGCATCCGGCCATCACCGCAACATAGGCTCCGATGTATTTCTTTATGCGGTACGCGAATACTTCAATAGCTAATTTAGCGCGCTTATTTCCTGCCCTTGAACGCTGCTCCAGCAGACGCATATCGTTACTTATGCCGGATATTCCTTTTAACCCGCAGGACTTATTCAGGAAAATCTCGATATCATGCGCGTCTAATTTCTTTTTGCGCATGATATAAGGGACCACCGCCGGATCGACATCTCCGCAGCGCGTGCCCATGATCAGGCCCTCCAGCGGGGTGAAACCCATGCTGGTATCCACAGACCTACCCCGGTCAATAGCGGCAATACTGCAGCCGTTCCCTAAATGGCAGGTAATGATCTTTAGATTTTTAAGCGGCTTGCCCAAAATGCGGCTTGCCTCTCTTGCCACATATTCATGGCTTGTTCCGTGAAATCCGTATTTTCTGATACGCAGACTCTTGTAAAAATCATACGGGAGGCCGTAAATAAACGCGTAATCGGGGATCGTCTGATGAAAGGCCGTATCAAAGACAGCCACTTGCTTGATCCCGGGGAGGAGTTTCTTGCAAGAGATGATCCCGGCCAAGTTTGCCGGATTATGCAAAGGTGCAATGCTAAAACATTGCCTGATCCCCCTGATCACCTCTTTATCCACGATCACAGGTTTACGGAATTTTTCCGCCCCGTGCACTACGCGGTGCCCCACGGCAGAGACCCCGTCGACTTTCTCCAAAATAATCTTTAATCCGGTGTGATGGTCGGCAACCTTTGATTCTTTCTCGCCGATATGCTCTATGGTGCCCTTCGAGATAATATCCTCATTAGGCAATAGACGAGCTTCCGCTATTTATGACTAATATCTTCATATTTATTGAGCTCTAATTGCCGTTACCGCAACGCAATCCACCACGTCTTCAACAAGACAGCCGCGGGACAAATCACTCGCCGGTTTATTTAGCCCTAAAAATAACGGGCCGACCGCTCGGGCATTCCCCAGCCTCTGGACTAATTTATAACCGATATTCCCCGCTTCAAGATTAGGAAATATCAGGCAATTCGCCCTTCCGCCCACGGGGCTATCGGGATATTTTATCTTGGCTACTTCCGGGACGATCGCCGAGTCTACCTGCAATTCTCCGTCGGCCAGCAGATCCGGAGCCATCTCTTTCAATTGCCTCAAGGCATCCGAGATCCTCTCCGCAACCTTTGTCCTGGCCGAGCCCTTGGTAGAATAACTCAAGAAGGCAATGCGCGGGTTCATACCAAGGACCTTTCCTGCCATCTCCGATACAGAAAGGGCAATACAGGCTAACTGCCTGGCATTCGGTTCGGGGATGATGCCGCAGTCGGCGAAAACAAATGTACCCTCGTCGCCGTAAGGCGAATTCGGCACACCCATGATAAAACAACTCGATACTATGGTAATACGGTCATTAACTCCCAGGCAGCGGATAGCCGCGCGCGCCATATCAGGAGTAGTATGCGCAGCACCAGCGACCAGGCCGTCGACTTTACCCTCCCTGGTCATCATCGCCGCGTAATAAAGCGTATCTTCAAATAATTTCTTCACATCATCCAGGCTTACATCCTTAGCCTTATGCATTTCGTAATACATCCCGATGTATCTGTCTTTTTCTTTTGGATCAACCATCTCCTTGGTAAACAAGAGCGGCTTAGCCAATCCCTCTTTCTCGATTATTTTAACCGCCTCAATGACTCTCTTATCGTAATATTCGGGAAGTATGACTGTCTTTAAGTCCTGCCTTGCCCGGTTGCGTATTTTAGTTATAGCGTCCATTTTACATCCCTCTTAATATTTTATCAAAATTGACATTCTCTTTGACTAATTTCTTTACCGCCTCGATCTTGTTTAAATCCTGCGGCCTTATCTTTATGGTCATATCGTGTATCGACGTGGCTACGTCGTAGGTGTCGGATTTCGCCAGTAAAACCGGTATCTCCGCTTTGATCAACAAATGCATGATCGGGGTCTCGGGCGCGATGCCTCCCGAAAGTATTACACCGGCGACTTTAAGTTTTTTGTTATCCTGGTCACGGAAAGAACTTAAAACCGCCATGATCATATCCTCCCTGTCCCCGGGAGTGATTATCAGGCTATCTACAGTGATATACTTGACCGCGTCGTGGGGCTCCATTGCGCCCACGATAACCTGCGAAACCGAACGCTCCAGAAAATCTGCGCCTGCCAGCAATTCAAAGTCGCCTTCCTGGAATATCTGCTCGATAGTCGGGCGAGCGAGCATCGGGTCGTAAGGAATAACCCCCAAAACTTCTATGCCTTTCCTCTGGAGGCCTTTTCTAACCATCTGATTGATCTTTTCGAACTTATCCGGAAGGACCTTGTTT
This sequence comes from Candidatus Omnitrophota bacterium, assembly GCA_026387475.1. GTDB lineage: Bacteria > Omnitrophota > Gorgyraeia > Gygaellales > Profunditerraquicolaceae > JAPLLM01. Next base: position 10,107 of record JAPLLN010000047.1, read on the forward strand.
ACGATAACTCCTAAAACCTTTACCCCTTCCTTCTCAAAGAGCGCCTTATTTAAAACGATCTCATCTATCGGACGGCCTATTCCGCCGGATGAAATAATAATTACTTTCGAACCTAAGAGCCGGGCAACCTTGGCGTTAGAATGATCGAAGACCGAACCGACTCCGGCGTGTCCCGTTCCTTCGATTATCACCAGATCCTGGCCTTTTGATACCCTGCGGAATGCCGCTTCGATCTGCCGGGAGATGGACTTACGGTCCGGCCGGGCGATGTATTTCTCGGTAAAACCCCTCTCCACAGCTATCGGACTCATATCTTTCAAGCCCGATTTTATACCGCAGACCTCCTCGATCAAGACCGAATCCTCGTCTATCTTCAAACCTTCTTCTTCGAGGTAGCGCTGGCCGATGGGCTTGATAAAGCCGACCTTCTTGAACTTATTCTGAAAATTACAGATGAGGCCCAGGGAAGCGGTGGTCTTGCCGTCGTTCTGCTTGGTCGCGGCGATGAAAACTTTCTTCATCTAAATATACTCTTCGATCTTGCGCTTTAATTCCGCTTTGTTTACCGCGCCCACTAATTGTTCAAGCACCTGCCCGCCCTTAAAGAACATAAGCGTAGGTATTGACATGATACCGTAATGCGAAGGGGTCTTGGGGTTGGTGTCAACGTCGACCTTGCCGATCTTCATTTTATGCGCGTATTCTTTAGCCATCTCTTCTACCGCGGGGGCGATCATCTTGCACGGAGCGCACCACGGCGCCCAGAAATCCACCAAAACCGGCACCTGCGACTCAAGGACTTCCTTCTTAAAATTCGCATCCGTAAAATGATGTAAACTC
>JAPLLN010000006.1 GCA_026387475.1 Candidatus Omnitrophota bacterium
CTGCCCTGCTGCTTGAGCAGCCTGTTGTTCTTGCTCATTAGCCCGCAGGTCTTTCAGAGAAAGTATATCTCCCTTATAGATCCAGACCTTTACCCCGATCAAGCCGTAGGTAGTAAGGGATTCCGAGAAACCATAATCAATATCCGCGCGCAACGTCTGCAGCGGGACTTTTCCTATTTTATAAGTCTCGGTGCGGGACATTTCCGCCCCGTTCAAACGCCCGGCGCAGCAAACCCTGATACCTTTTGCCCCGGCGTTCATCGACTGCTCCATCGCGCGTTTTACCGCCCGGCGGAAAGCGATCCTCTTCTCTAACTGGTTAGCGATGTTCTCGGAGACCAATTGAGCGTCAATAGCCGGATTCTTTACTTCATCGATATCTATAGCGACCTCGGTCTTAACCATGGTATTCACATCTTCGCGCAGCTTCTCGATATCAGCGCCGTGGCGGCCGATGATCAAGCCGGGACGCGCGGTAAGTATGCGGATCTTTACTTTATCCGCAAGCCTATCGATAGTGATCTTTGAAACCGCAGCCTGCTTGAATTTTTTGCGGATATACTGGCGGATCTTATAATCCTGCAAAACAAATTTAGGATAAATATTCGCTTTGGCAAACCAGCGCGAATTCCAATCTCTGATGAAACCCAATCTTAAAGCTAAGGGGTGTACCTTTTGACCCATTATTTAACTCCTGACTTTAGATCTAACTCGATTTTAATGTGCGAGGTCCTCTTTAATATCGGCTGCGCCCGGCCGAATGCTGCGGCCTTGAATCTCTTCCAGCTGGGGCCGACATTGCAGATGCATTTGGATATGTAAAGCTGGTCGGCGTTAAAACCCTTGTGCTTGGCATTAGCCATGGCTGACCTTAAGATCTTGATCAACAGCTCTTTCGGCCTCTTATTAAGATTTAGCAGGATAGCCTCGGCAGCGAGCGCGTCGCGGTTGCGGATCAGGTCCATGACCTGGCGCACCTTTGTCGGAGATATCCTTAAGAATTTAGATTCTGCTTTAGCGATCATATTATGTTTTTTCCGCCGCCTTTTTGGCTTTAACGCCGCCGTGTTTCCTGAAAATGCGGCTAAAAGAAAATTCGCCGAGTTTATGGCCTACCATGTTCTCGGTGACAAAAACGGGGACATGCTTTTTCCCGTCATATACGGCAAAGGTAAGGCCCACGAATTCGGGGATTATCGTCGAGCGCCTTGACCAGGTCTTAATCGCCTGGCGTATACCGGAACCGCGTAACTTCGCGACCTTATCCAGTAAACTTTGTTCTACGTACGGACCTTTTTTAAGCGAGCGCGGCATAATTAATTCCTTCTTTTTGAAATAAATACGTTGGAATACCTATTCGGTTTTCTGGTTTTATAACCTTTTGTAGGTTTACCCCACGGCGTCACCGGGTGCGGGTTACCCTGTCCGGATTTTCCTTCGCCGCCGCCGTGCGGGTGATCCACTGGGTTCATAGCCAAACCTCTGACTGTCGGTTTTATTCCCAGCCAGCGGGTGCGGCCTGCTTTACCTAAACGTATCGCCTCATGTTCAATGTTGCTTACCTGGCCGATAGTAGCATGGCAATCAAGGTTAATAAGCCTTATTTCGCCCGAAGGAAGCCTCACGTGGGCGATATCGCCTTCTTTAGCCATGATCTGGGCGCTGGAGCCGGCGCTTCTTACTATTTGTCCGCCCTTGCCTTTAAACAATTCTATATTGTGGATCAAAGTGCCCGATGGGATGTGCCTTATCAGCAGGCAGTTCCCGTTTTTGATCTCCGAGTCTTTCTGATTGGATGAGATCAGCGTGTCCCCTACACCGACTCCCGTCGGAGCAATGATATAACGTTTAGTTTTATCAGGGTATTCCAGAAGTGCGATGCGCGATGAACGGTTAGGATCATATTCGATAGCCAGGACCTTTGCCGGTGTATCCAGGATATCGCGCTTGAAATCAATTATCCTAAGCATCCTCTTGTGCCCGCCGCCGATATGGCGCACGGTGATGCGGCCGTAGGAGTTTCTTCCGCCGCTTCTCTTTAAAGGACGCAATAGCGATTTTTCCGGCTTACCTTTAGTGATCTCGGCGAAATCTGCCGAAACCGTATGCCTGTTTGACTGTGTTGTAGGTTTAAATGATTTTACGCCCATTTTAAATTGACTCTATCTTTTGGCC
>JAPLLN010000024.1 GCA_026387475.1 Candidatus Omnitrophota bacterium
CGCCAGAAACTCGGAGTTATTCGTCAAGGCCGGGGATAATGTGTTAAAAGGTACGCTCATTGCCAAGGCCGGGAGCGCGGGAAGGGACAAAAACACGTATCTGCATTTTGAAATAAGAAAAGGGCACGTTTCGCAGAATCCGTATTTTTACCTGCCATGACAAAAGACAGATTTTTTGACCGAGTCAATTATCTTGAGCTGCTTGAGAAACGTATCAAGCACTTCAAGGAAGGATACCGCCAGAACGTCGCCATTACCGGTGACGAAATGGTGGGAAAAACCTCGATCATCTTTAAGCTGCTTAATAAATTCTCGGACCCGGCAATTATCATGGTCTATCTGGAAGTAAGGCCCGAGAACGCAAGCGCATTTACAAAAAGATTCATCGGTTCACTTCTCTACAATTTCTTAAGCAACAGCGGAATACCTATCCGCGAAGACCTTGATTTCCTGGTCAATAAATCACGCAGGTATATCCCCCGAACAATAGAAAAAATAGACGCTATTCTGGCGGCTGCGGAAAAGAAAAGAAAGGGCAATAATTTCAGCGATTTGCTGTCCCTCTGCGACACTATCTACGGCGAAACCGGAAAATCATGCGTGGTTATCTTCGACGAATTCCACCATATCGAATCCCTGGGATTTGATAATCTCTACCGCGAATGGTCCAGGCTCCTTATCACCCAGAAGAATACGCTTTATATAATCATCAGTTCCGCAAGGTTTAAGACCTCGAATATACTTTCCAAAAACCTGGCGTTATTATTCGGCAACTTCGAAGTGGTCAACGTCGAGCCCTTTGACACAAGGGCAAGCGAAATGTACCTTGACCAACGGCTAAACGCCATAAAAATAGACAAGGGCCTTAAGAATTTTATGGTGAACTTTACGGGAGGGTATCCTTTTTATCTTGAAATAATCTCCGAGGCCCTGACAAAACCTACGCAAGAACACCTTGCGGATATCCTGGAGAATATGCTCTTTGACAACTCCGGGACGCTTAACCAGAAATTCTCCAACTATATCAAACGCTACCTGGAGAAGCCTTTTGGCAACGACTTCATATCCATCTTACACATGATCGCCAACGGCAGCAATAAGATCAAAGATATAGCCCATATACTTAAAAAACCGCGTAAAGACCTGGCCAACCGCATAAATTATCTACTTGAGACTGACGCCATAAATAAAAGCGGGGATTTTCTTAAAATGAACGACCGGGTATTCAGTTTCTGGCTTAGGTTTGTCTATCAAGAGAGGTCGCAGTCGCTCACCTTCAACGCCGAAAATCAAAAAGTTAAATTCCGGGATAACTTAAAGGATATGATCGAAGACTTCCTGATGAACGCCCAGAAGCCGCTGACCCAGCGCCTTAGCGAGGTATTGAGGTTGTTCGAAGACGAACTGCTGCAGATCGAAAGGAAGAAGGTCCGTTTAAACCATTTCCGGGAGATAAAACAGCTGGAATTTAGCGGAACCCGCCTTAAGGACGGCATTATAGGCCGTTCCACGGATTCATTGTGGATCATGTGCTTTAAACGCGAACAGTTAAGCGAAGACGATATTACGGAGTTCGCCCGCGAGTGCAAGAAATTCCGCCACAAACTTCAGAGAAAAATAATTATAACCCTTAACGATATCGATTCCAACGCCCGCCTGAAGGCAATGGAAGAAAAGATCTGGGCCTGGGATATCAATAACCTGAATCAGCTCTTTGACGTATTTTCTAAACCAAGGGTGATCGCATGAGAATAGGAGTTATTTCGGATACGCATATTACCGATAAGACAGAAGAATTACCGCCGCAGATAAAAGAGGTATTTAAGGGCGTAGATATGATCATCCACGTCGGAGATTTAGTCGATATAAGCGTCCTCGAGAAATTGAAAAAGATATGCCCCAATGTCAAAGGTGTCCAGGGGAACATGGATCCCTACGAAGTCAGAGAGGCGCTTCCGGAAAAAGAAATAATCAGCGCCGGAAAGTTTAAGATCGGAGTTATTCACGGCGCAGGGGCTCCGGCAAACTTGATCGAGTTTGCTACCGAGGCTTTTAAGAATTCCCATGTCGACGCCATTTTATTCGGGCACTCCCACAACGGGACAAATGTGGTAAAGAACGGCATACTTTATTTTAACCCCGGGAGCCCCACGGATAAAGTCTACGCCAAGATGAATTCCTGCGGGATAATCGAAACTAACGGCAAGATAGAAGCGAGGATAATAAAAATATAATGGGAAGGCTCTGGGCGCCGTGGCGCATAAAATATATCCGGCTGGCAAAAAAAGAAAAGAGATGCATTTTTTGCCTCGCCAAGAGCGCAAAGGGTAAAGAGCGGGTAGTATTCCGCACAAAATACAGCATTTGCGTACTCAATATTTTTCCTTATAATAACGGGCATCTTATGGTGGCACCCCTTCGCCATACGGGAGACCTCGACACGTTAACGGAAAAAGAAGGGATAGATATCCTGCAATCGATAATCCGGGCGAAAAAACTCTTGAAGAAGACCCTTAAACCCGACGGATTTAATATAGGGGCTAATATCGGTAAAGCCGGAGGGGCCGGCATTACCGGGCATCTGCATATCCATATCGTCCCGCGCTGGTTCGGCGATACTAACTTTATGCCCGTAGTGAATAACACTAAGATAATCTCACAATCCCTGGATGAACTATTAATTAAATTACGCCATGCCGAATAAAGATAGAATAAAGAAATTTGAGGATACTGTTTTTGCCTACTACGCGATGAAGAGCTATGACTCCAAGGGGAGGATCTACCCGGAGAAAGAGCATCCTTACCGCTCCATTTATCAGCGCGACCGGGACAGGATAGTGCATAGCGCGGCTTTCAGAAGGCTGGAATATAAAACGCAGGTCTTCGTCAATCACGAAGGCGACTATTACCGCACCCGTCTGACGCACACTATAGAGGTATCCCAAATCGCCCGCACAATTGCCGCGGCCCTGAAACTCAACACTGACTTGACCGAGGCTATCGCCCTGGCTCATGACCTGGGGCATACGCCTTTCGGCCACTCCGGCGAAGAAATATTGAATAAACTCATGGGCAAGGAAGGCGGATTTAACCATAATATGCAGGGCTTAAGGGTAGTGGATTATCTAGAGGAACGCTATCCGGATTTTCCCGGCTTGAATCTAAGCTGGTAGGTCAGGGAAGGGATAGTAAAACACTCTTCCGCATTTGACACCGCGGGCAAGATGAAAGAATTCCAGCGGACACCAATGCCTACCCTCGAAACGCAGGTAGTGGATATCGCCGACGAAATAGCTTACGATAACCATGACATTGACGACGGGCTAGCCTCGGGGCTGCTAAAAGAAGCTGATCTTGAAGAAATACCTCTCTGGAAAAATATTAATGGGCAAATAACCGGAAAATATGCTAAAATAGAGGGTGAATTAAAGAAGTACCTGGTCATCCGGTCACTTATAAATATGCAAGTCACTGACCTGATAAACCAGACCGAAAAGAATATCGCTAAGTTCAAGCTTAAGACATCGTCCGAAGCCAAAAGGCTTGACGGTAAGGTTGTAAGTTTTTCGCCGTCAATGGCGGCATTAAGAAAGCCCTTGCGCGCGTTCCTGATGGAGAAATTGTACCATCATTACCGCGTAGTAAGGATGAGCAATAAGGCGAAGCGTTTTATCGAGGAGCTCTTCCGGGATTATATTGCAAAACCCGAGCAACTCCCGCCGGATACGCAGAAAAAGATCCCTCAAGACGGGGTCAGGCGCGTTGTCTGCGATTATATAGCGGGCATGACAGACAGGTCAGCATTAGATGAACACAAAAAATTATTTGACCCCTACGAAAAAGTATAATTCGCTTATCTCGACGATACACAGCATATACCGGCTGGTAAACTCGACTTACGAATTAAAGGA
>JAPLLN010000097.1 GCA_026387475.1 Candidatus Omnitrophota bacterium
CCCGTGCTTTTAAGTTTATATTTCGCATTTATCATGTTAAAATGAGTAAGACTGCTGCTACTAACCGCAAGGCATTCCGGGATTTTGAAGTATTGGAATCAGTGGAGTGCGGCATTGAATTGAAGGGGAGCGAGGTCAAATCTTTACGCGATGGCAAGGCTACCTTAAGTGACAGCTTCGCGCGCATTGAAAAGGGGCAGGTTTTTTTATATAACACGAACATAACTCCTTACGAACAGGCGAGTTACCTGAATGTGGAGGCTGCGCGGGTCAGGCGCCTGCTTCTGCATAAAAACCAGATCGATAAGTTGAATGGAAAGCTTACACAGAAGGGCTTGACTTTGGTCCCTTTGAAGATATACTTTAATGACCGCGGATTCGCCAAAGTGGAGCTGGCTCTTTGTAAAGGCAAAAGGCTCTACGATAAGCGTGAAGATATCAAGAAGCGCGAGACGGATTTAGATATTCGCAGGGTGATGAAGCGCAGGCGTAAATAGCGCGAAGGCCCTTCGCTACGCTCAGGGCCAATTTTCAAACATTTAGGAAATAGAAAATTGGGGGTGAAAAGGGCTCGACTTAAGCGAGTCGGGTAAAAGTAGCATGCCGCGGACGCATGGTTAGCCGCGTTATCAACCCGTGCACAATATAAACGCAAACACGCAAGTGTCTCGTTTAGGAACAATGGTTGCGCCAGCAATGGCAAGACCAATGTTCGTACCAGCCTTCGGACTTAATTAGTCCGGAGCCTCTCATTAGGGCTCGCCTGTGGCCTTCTTGAGAGCCGACAGCAGGCTGGTCACGCGTAATTAGCCTTTGTAAGCGTGACGAGAGCATAAAAGGATGCGCTTTGCAAATCCTGCCTTGTAGGAGTTGCAGGGCTAAGCATAAAATACGAGGCTAAGCATGTAGCGACTCTTATCTGATTTCTTGAGGACGGCGGTTCGATTCCGCCCACCTCCACCACGTAAAATGGCCTCACTTACATGTATACATTTTACGTGTCCCGTGGTCTGCCGAAGGCAGACTTTACGGGACAATATGGGTTCGGCCATCACGTGGCAAGCCAAATAAAATGTATTTTGTATACGTTCTCCAAAGTGAAATCGACTTTAAGTTCTATATTGGATATACCGGGGATGATCCTTTGAGCCGATTGGATAAGCATAACAATGGCGAGGTTGACAGTACTAAATTAAGAAAGCCATTTAAGTTAATCTACTATGAGGCATATATTAATCAAAAAGATGCTTTAGGTAGAGAACAGTTTCTAAAAAGCGGTTCCGGACATAGATATTTAAATAAACAGCTTAAGAATTTTTTGGAGAAGAATGAATAGGTTGAAGTTAGTTGTTATTTGTTTAATTTTGATCCTTTCCGGTTGCGCTACCGTTGCCACCCGCGAGGCCCTGCCGACATACAGCCTTAATAATACTACTTATTATGCGCTGGTCCCTTTATGTAATGCCAGAAAGATCGAATGGCAGTACGATACCTATTCCAAGATAGTAGGTTTAAATAAAGATAACCACCGCATCAATCTGATGGTCTGGGATACGCTGGTATTAGTCGACGGCAAGCCCCAGCATTTAAACCATCCGGTAGATATCTATCAGGGCGCGCTGGTCGTGCCGGAGAAATTTAAAGAAGAGATAATCGATTCGCTTTTTCAGGAATATTACCCCGGCAAGAAGAGCGTCTTAGCTTTGACAAATATCAAAAAGGTGGTCATCGATGCGGGCCACGGCGGAAATGACCCCGGGACTACCGGACGGACGGGCCTGCGCGAGAAAGACGTCAACCTGGATCTATCCAAGCGTTTGGGAAATCTGTTTAAGGCGCAAGGCGTGGCTGTGGTCTATACCAGGAGTTCTGACCGTTTTATTCCTCTGGCAGGGCGCGTTGATATAGCCAACCGTTCGGGAGCGGATCTTTTTATCAGTATCCATTCCAATGCCAACCGCGTCAGAAGCCTGAACGGTTTTGAGGTCTATTACACCGCTCCCAGCGTAAATGACAATACGCGCGCGCAGGGCGCTGCCAGAAGCGCTTCGTTAGATTTGGAGGGCGCGAGTTTTGCCAGCCACTCGCTGGACCTAAGGACCACTCTTTGGGATATGATCTATACTTATAACCGCGCCGAGTCTATCGAATTATCCCGCTCGATCTGCCGCGCGATGGGTAACGGCCTAGATACGCGCGTCATCGGAGTAAAGGGCGCGCGTTATTATGTTTTAAAAGGGGCGCGTATGCCGGCGGTGCTTATCGAAGTAGGTTTCCTTTCTAATTCTAACGAAGAGCGCCTGCTTAAAAACGGATTCTACCGGCAGAAGATCGCCGAGGCGATAATGGAGGGGGTGGCCGATTATTCGCATGACGCTCAACTTATGGAGGTTGTTAAGAGATGAAGTCCATAGGGGTCTTTGATTCAGGAGTCGGGGGTTTGACTGTGGTCAAGGAATTGATCCGTCAGCTCCCCACGGAAAACATCGTTTACTTCGGAGATACGGCGCGCGTGCCGTACGGGATCAAGTCGCGCGAGACCGTCATCAAGTTTTCCATTGAAAATATCCTATTCCTCTTAAAACAGGACGTGAAATTGATCTGTGTAGCCTGCAATACCGTATCCAGTTTTGCCCTGCCGGTCATCAAGAATCATTTCCGCGTTCCTATCGTCGGTGTATTAAGCCCGGGCGTGAGAGAGGCTGTGTATGCGACCCGCAGCGGGCGCATCGGATTGATCGGGACCAAGGGGACGATCAAGAGTAAGGCTTATGAAAAAGAGATCAAGCAGCTTTCGCCTAAGGCAAAGGTCACAGCAGTTGCCTGTCCGTTATTCGTGCCTTTTGTCGAAGAGGGATGGCTTAGCGGCGATGTCGTGAATAGCGTTGCAAAAACATATTTAAAACCATTAAAGGACGCCAAAGTGGATACCCTGATTTTAGGATGCACCCATTATCCTTTGCTTAAGCCGGTCATCAGGAAGATCATGGGCCCGGATGTGACCCTGATCGATTCCGCAAAGCAGGTGGCGATGGAAGTAAAAGATATTTTAACCCGAGAGGATCTATTGAACAAGAAAGGCCGCGGCAGGCATAAATTCTTTGTAAGCGATAATCCCGAATGGTTCTCGGGCCTGGCGCAGAGATTCTTAGGCAAGCCGCTTAAAGATGTAAGAAGGGTCAGCAATGTATAGCGTAAGGGTGGAAGCGGGGTTCAGCTCCGCGCATAATCTAAGAGAATATAAAGGCAAGTGCGAAGACCTGCACGGCCATAACTGGCGGGTCGAGCTTGTGGCGCAGGGTAAAACTCTGGATAAGGCCGGTATGCTCATCGACTTTAAATATATGAAGGCAGAGTTAAGCCGCCTGCTCGAAACGCTGGACCATAAATATCTGAATAAGCTCGCTTATTTTAAAAAAGTAAATCCTACCTCGGAGAATATCGCGGCCTTCGTTTACCGCCGCCTCAAAAGCAAGATCCGCGGCCTGAAATCCGTGACTGTCTGGGAGAATAATACCAGCGCCGCTACTTATGAAGAATAAGGCAATTGTGCTTTTATCCGGCGGCCTGGATTCCGCGACGGCATTATATATCGCCAAGGCCAGGGGATACGATTGCCGTTGTTTGATCTTTGATTACGGCCAGCGCCATCGCAAAGAAATAAACTGCGCCAAGAGGGTTGCGAGTAGCGCGAAATGCCCGTATCAAATTATAAAAATATCTTTACCTTGGAAAGGTTCGAGCCTGCTGGATAAAGGCGTAAGGGTGAGGAGTAAGGTATCCGGGGGCAAGGAAATACCGAATACCTATGTGCCGGGCCGTAATGTTATATTTTTAAGTTTTGCTCTTTCTTACGCGGAGGCGATAGGGGCCAAAAGCATATTTATCGGAGCGCATGCGCAGGATTATTCGGGGTATCCGGATTGCCGGCCGGATTTTTTCTCCGCTTTTAGGAATGTTATCAGCCGGGGCACTAAGGCGGGGGTAGAAGGCAGGCCGATAAAGATCGAGGCGCCTTTAATAAATCTGAAAAAGAGCGGGATCATAAAAGCCGGGAGTAGATTAAGAGTCCCTTTTGCGCTGACCTGGTCGTGTTATCGCGGGGGGAGGGAGCCTTGCGGAAAATGCGACAGCTGTCATTACCGCGCTAAGGGTTTTAAGGAAGCCGGTATAAAGGATGCGTCAATAAAATGAAAGCAAGGATCGCGGATATATTTGAGAGTATCCAGGGCGAGGGCCTCTATCTGGGAGAGAAGCAGATATTCGTGCGCTTCTACGGATGCAACCTGAACTGCCAGTATTGCGATACCCGGCTGGACCGTTTCGCGGAGTACGAAGTTAAAGAGCTTCTGGATGAGATCAAGCTCCACCATGACCATGGAAAATTTCATTCCATATCTTTTACGGGAGGAGAGCCGCTCTTACAAAAAGATTTCTTAAATGTGATTATGGCCCTCACTAAAAAGGAGGGCTATAAGAATTATCTTGAGACCAACGGCACGCTCTACGCCGAACTCAAGGATGTTATCGACCGGGTTGACGTCGTATCCATGGACGTAAAACTCCCCAGCTCTACGGGTATGGGTCCGTTATGGTCGATGCATTATAATTTTTTGAAGATCGCCTCCCAAAAAGAGGTATTCATAAAAGCGGTTATCTGCGGCTCAACGCGGGAAGAGGATTTGCGGGAAGCACTTAATATGATCAAAGAGGTAAATAAGGCGGCGGTCTTGATCCTGCAGCCGAATAGTTTGGAAGACCCCGGCATCTTAGGGCTTAAATTAAATAAATTCAGGGAGATCTGCCGCAAGGAATATGTTACTTGTTGCACTATCCCCCAGCTGCACAAAATAGTGGGAGTGAAATGAAAAATAGGTCTTCTTACGAAGGTTTGCAGAAAAATGTCAGGGATCTAAAGACCCCGCAAATCGAGGGTTGGATAAATCAGTACGCGGATAAGGTTTATTCTATTAACATCGACATCCCGGAGTTTACCTGCATCTGCCCTAAGACCGGTTTGCCGGATTTCGCCCAGATCAACATTGAATATTCGCCGCGCAAATATTGCATCGAGTTAAAGTCCCTGAAAATGTACACTATTTTTTTCCGCGACAAGGGGATTTTTCACGAGCACCTGGTAAATAAGATGCTAGAGGACCTGGTAAAGTCAGTCAAACCGCGCTGGATGCGCATCAAGGCTGTGTTTAACCCGCGCGGAGGCATTACTACTACCGTGACCCGGGAGTATAAAGGAAGATGAAAACGATTTCTGCGGATAAGATCAAGAAAACCATCGCGCAATTATGCGTAAAGGCGAACCTTGAGTTGCGTCCCGATGTATTGGCGATACTTAAAAAGGCGCGCAATACCGAGACCTCCAAAAGGGCCAAGAAACTATTGGGCGCGATTATCGAAAATGCTAACGTCGCCCGCGCCGAGCAATTAGCTATCTGCCAGGATACGGGTATGCCGGTAGTTTTTTTGGCAATCGGACAGGACGTAAGGATCTCCGGCAGCCTGCAGCAGGCAGTGAACAAAGGCGTGGAACTGGGTTATAAAAAGGCCTGCTTAAGGAATTCGATCATCAAAGATCCGTTGGCGCGGGGAAAATCATTTTATTCTCCGGTAGTAGTGCACGTTGATATCGTACCGGGAAGTAAATTAAGAATTACAGTCCTGCCTAAAGGATTCGGCTGCGAAAATAAATCGTTGTTAAAGATGTTCAGCCCTACCGCTAAGATAGAAGAGCTCAAAGGATTTATTATTGATGCGGTAAAATCAGCCGGTCCGGATGCCTGCCCTCCGTATGTGCTGGGCGTAGGTATCGGCGGTACGGCGGATCTCGCGTCTCTGCTTGCGAAAAAGGCATTATTAAGAAGACTCGGAGCTCGCGGCTCAAAGCTCGAAACTGATTTGCTAAAGGCAATAAATAAACTGGATATCGGGCCGATGGGCTTAGGCGGAAAAACCACGGCCTTGGCCGTGAATATAGAGACCCATCCTACGCACATCGCAGGTTTGCCGGTGGCGTTGAATTTCAGCTGCCATGCCCTCCGGAGCGCAACTGCGGCCCTTTAATAATGAACGACAGACAAATTAAATCGTTAAAGATCCTTGATGAAATTAAATTGAGCGGAGTGATTTATACTGCCCGTGACCAGGCGCATAAGCGTTTGGTCGAGGCGATAAATTCGGGGAAAAAGCCGCCCATTGATTTAAAAGGCGCGTTCATTTATTATTGCGGCCCGACCGCGACACCAAAAGGTAAAGTAATCGGAGCCTGCGGACCGACCACTTCCAGTAGGATGGATAAATTCACTCCGGCGCTGCTTAAGGCCGGGATCAAAGGCATGATCGGGAAGGGCAGACGCTCAAAAGAAGTAGTTGCTGCGATTAAGAAATATAAAGCAGTTTATTTCCTGGCTTACGCCGGATGCGGGGCGCTAATCAGTAAATATATCAAGAAAGCAAAGGCCGTAGCTTATAAAGATTTAGGCCCGGAGGCGATATTCCGGTTAGAGGTAAAAGATTTTCCTTTAATAGTAGGCATTGATTCACAAGGGAGGAATATTTATGACTAGGTTAGACGGAAGAGGAGCGGACAAGATCCGCAGGGTCCAGATCACGCGCAATTATATAAAATATCCGGAAGGGTCGTGTTTGATCGAGATGGGGAATACCAAGGTCATCTGCACGGCGTCAGTGGAAGAATCGGTCCCGCCGTTTTTAAGAAATTCCGGCACAGGTTGGGTGACCGCGGAATACGGGATGCTCCCGCGTTCCTGCGACAAGCGCATCCCGCGGGGAAAAGATTCCGGGAGGACTTATGAGATACAGCATACAGCGCCTGGTCGGCAGGTCGCTGCGGACTGTCACCGATATGAAATCTATGGGCGAACGCAGCATCTGGATTGATTGCGACGTTATACAGGGAGACGGAGGCACGCGCACCGCGGCGATCACCGGGAGTTTCGTGGCACTTGCGGATGCGTTCCATAAATTGAAGAAGAACGGAGTAATTGAAGAAGTCCCGATCAAAGATTTTGTCGCAGCCGTAAGCGTCGGTATTGTAGACGGTGTTCTGATGCTGGATTTAGCTTACGAAGAGGATTCCCGCGCAGAAGTGGATATGAACGTAGTGATGACCGGCAAGGGAGAGTTCATCGAAATCCAGGGCACGGCCGAGCGCAAGCCCTTTAAGAAATCGCAGATGGACGATATGCTCGCCTTTGCGAAAAAAGGCATCGAAGACCTGGTCGAGGCGCAAAAGAAACTCCTCAAAGACCTCCTCTGATGGAATTGATCGTCGCTACTAAAAATAAAAAAAAGTTCCAGGAGATACGCGAGCTCTTAAAAGATACGGATTTAAAGGTGACGTCGCTTCTGGATCACCCGGAAAAGGTGCGCATTGTCGAAAACGGCAAGACCTTTAAGCAGAACGCTGTCAAAAAAGCGGTAAAGATCGCGTCAGCCTTTAAGACCTTGACTCTCGGAGAGGATTCCGGGATCTGCATCGACGCTTTAGGAGGGAAGCCCGGTGTTTATTCTTCGCGTTTTTCCGGCAAAAATAAAAGCGATGCGGCAAATAACGCTAAGGTTTTAAAGTTGCTCGCAGATAAGCCAAAAAGCGAGCGAGGCGCGCATTATACTTGCGCCGTAGCCATTGCGGATGCGCATGGAGTGGTCGGCGTGGTAGAAGGCAAGTGTTGCGGCGTAATCGGTAATACCTTAAAAGGCAGCCATGGTTTTGGTTATGATCCGCTTTTTATTATTCCAAAGTACAAAAGGACTTTTGCCGAACTTGGGCCCCGGATCAAGCATAAGATGAGCCACCGTTTCCGCGCCCTGAATAAAGCCAAAAAGATTATTCAGAAATATATTGTAGAGCGCGCAGCGAGTTGATATAATCATAATTTAAGGTTGATCCCTCGGTTCGGGCATGCGCAGATGAGTGAACCTCGGGATGATTTTCAGGTAGTTTTAGCGGGAAAATCACGGGGCGTGGCTCAGTTTGGCTAGAGCGCCTGCTTTGGGAGCAGGAGGTCACAGGTTCAAGTCCTGTCGCCCCGACTTTTGAAGAGTTTAAATGCGCCTGTAGCTCAATTGGATAGAGCACCTGCCTTCTAAGCCGGTGGCGGCCCAGGCGCATTTTAGAAGACATAAGGGAGTTAATTTATTATGCACCCCTGGAGGAAAAGAATACTTTTTGGCATCGCTGCGTTCCTGGCGTTCTTACTTTTGGTGCATCTTTTGGTTAATGTTTTCGGTAGGGCGATTTTGACCGCAAAACTTCAGGAGTCTTTTGGCAAGAGGGTGACTATCGGCAGGCTAAGCACATATTTCCCCTTAGGGATAGTCGTCCGTCGCCTTGAAATTGAAGATCTTTGTAAAATACAAGAAGTGGCTGTCAGCGTAGGGCCCTTTGATCTGTTCAGAGGGAAACCCAGTTTTTCCTTGCTTAAATTGACCCGGCCCCAGGTTACCATCAGAAAAAGCCTGCCGTCTCCGGGACAGGAGATACTCAACGTTCTTAACACTCCGGTTCAACCCGCGCCTACGCCCGCTCCGCAAGTAGCTTCTGGAATAGTTTTGCCCCGGCTCTTTCTCGGCAGGCTGATCATTTCGGAGGGGCAATTTAATTTTGTGGACCATGAAATCACCAAAGATGGGCTTGAGATAAAAGTCGAGCATTTGAATGTAAAGGTCTCTAACTTAAATCTCGGCAGTTGGGGCCAAAGGACCGATTTTCTACTGCAGGGTTCCATACCCTGGCGCGAAGGCCAGGAGAGAGGGAGCGTGGAATTAAAAGGCTGGATAGACGGCATTAAAAAAAGTATGGAGGCGTCTTTAAAGATAGAAAAGATCGACGGGATATATCTTTACCCTTATTATTCCGCTTGGGTGGATTTAGAGAAGGCGCGTATCGAGAAGGCTAATTTGAATTTTACCAGCGATATCAAAGGTGTCGATAATAACGTGACCGCGATCTGCCATCTGGAATTGACCGATATCGTACGCAAGCCTCTTCCCGAGGGCGAGTCGGAAGAGAAGGCTTCAAAGATGACTAACGCGGTTCTCGATATCTTTAAGGCGCTCGATAAAGGTAAGGTAGTCTTAGATTTTATTATCCGGACCAAGATGGACCGTCCGGAGTTCGGTTTTGGCAATATCAGAATGGCTTTTGAAAATAAACTTTCTCAAGTGCACAGCGGAAGTATTAATCCCGGAGATGTATTAATACTCCCGGCTAAATTATTGCAGGGCGCGGGTAAGGGTGCTGTGGATATGTCTAAGTCCGTTGTGGACGGCGTCTTTGCTATGGGGAGGGAATTGCGCAAGTCGGTCCTGGATACCCTTATCAAACCGCCTAAGGTTGTTGTGCCAGAGAAGAAATAGATTAAAAGTCTCGGTCTGATAAGTTAGAGCACCAGATTGTGAACCATTTCGTTGACTTGACAATTATGATGTTCTTTGATAAAATAAATCCATGTTTAGAAGAAAATGTAAAATATGCGGAGAGACCTTTTATATTAAAGATTTTCACGCTAAAAAGGGCTGGGGTAAATATTGTTCTATAGAATGCCGGACTAAATCCCAGTTTAACGGTAAATGGGTCAAATGCGTAAACTGCGGGAAGAAGATCTATAGAACTCCGCGTGATTACAGAAAATCAAAAAGCAAAAGATTCTTTTGCACGGTAAGTTGCCATTGTTCTTGGGAAAATAAGAATGTACGTTGTGGAGTTAACTCGCCTAATTGGATTGCGGGCGAGAGCGCGTACCGCGATTTATTGCGCAGATTGAGAATCCCTTATAAATGTGCAAAATGCGGAATTACCGATAAAAGAGTATTAATTGTGCATCATAAGGACGAAAATAGAAAAAATAATAGTGCTGATAATCTAGAACGACTTTGTTGTAATTGCCACGCGATTCTGCATAGCTAAATTTATGGTGGCTATAGCTCAACTGGTTAGAGCGTCTGACTGTGGCTCAGAAGGTTTGCGGGTTCGATCCCCGTTAGCCACCCATAACTTGTTACAGTACAATGATTCACAACAAATCTCCGATAAGTTTTTCTGTCGGTGATTTGTATCTGAACCCGCCTACCTGTACACAGGAAGTCTTCCTCCCGCGCCATATTTCTGGGCGGCCTTATCGGGGATACCTATCAAATTCGCCAATAGCTGTGTATGGATTAGCATTAGAATATCATGACAAAGTGAGGTAGTTGTCAATGAGCAAAAGTGTTTTTAATGCCGCACAATTCCATGCATGCGTTGATTCGGCGGATAAGCTTGATTATGCCCAGGCAGAAGTTGCCTTTGTGGGCCGATCGAATGTGGGTAAAAGCTCGCTGGTTAATGCGATTTGTGGCCGTCGTCTGCTTGCTAAGATCTCAAAGACTCCCGGTAAAACCCGGACAATTAATGTATTTTCCATAGGTTATGGTAAGTGGATCGTAGATCTCCCGGGTTATGGATTTGCCGCTGTTTCAATAAAAGAAAAAGATAACTGGAAGTATATGATTGAATGTTATTTTTCCGGTCGGCCTTCGCTTAAAGCTATTTTTGTTTTAGTTGATGCCCATGTCGGAGCAACAGTCCTTGACCGGCAAATGTTGGCATGGTTAAAAAGTACAGCTAGGCCCTATCGGGTAATCGTTAATAAAATCGATCGTATTACCCAAACAAAGCTTGTTGAACAGCGCCGAAGCTTAGCCTTAGATTTAGGAGTAATGCCGGAGCACATCCTTTGGGTCAGCACAAAAAAAGGCACAGGTATTAAGGAGCTCCAGTCTGTTATATCCGGTTTTCTGTTATTATAAAAGATAGAGGTTGGGAAGAATGGCTAACAATATCGAAAATAACTTAGGGCTACAGCCGATCTCCGGGCTAATGACTGAACATGGATTAAAGCCTAGTGATCTGGTACGCAATTCAACCGAGCAACTCACATATAAGATGGTTAGCCGCGCGGTTAAGGGCAGGCGGCTTACGCCAAGCATCCGGCGCAAGATGCTTAACGCCTTGAACAAGGCCGCGGGGAAAGAGTATGAGTTTAAAGACCTTTTTAACTATTAAAGAAAAACGGTAATTTTATGGCATTAATCAGTATACAGGAAGCTACGCTTAAATTTAGCGGCCCGCTTATCTTCGACCGGTTAAACCTGCAGTTGGAGCCGGGGGAGCGGGTTGCCTTGCTTGGCCGAAACGGCGCGGGCAAAACTACCCTTATGAAGGTGATGGCTAGCCAGCTTGAGCTTGATGAGGGACAAATCAGCTTTCAGAAAGGCATCCAGGTTACGCATTTGCCTCAAGAAGTGCCGGTTGATATGGAAGGAAGTGTTTTTGATATCGTCCTCTCCGGTTTAGGGGAGCGCGCCAATCTTTTAAGCCAATATCACCAACTGACCCACCGGCTTCATACGGAACACACTCCGGAATTGTTAAAAAGGCTTGATGCGTTGCAGGCGGAGTTAGACCATACCAATAGCTGGGATGTGAACAATCAGGTCGAAGATGTCATTGACCGGATGAAGCTTGACGGAGAGATGGATTTCAAAAGTCTTTCCGGCGGACAGAAACGCCGGGTGCTGTTAGCCCGGGCCCTTGTCTTAAAGCCTGATATTTTGCTCCTTGATGAGCCCACCAATCACCTGGATATTGATTCGATCGATTGGCTAGAGGGATTTCTTTCCAACTATCCGGGAACAGTCTTTTTTGTTACCCATGACCGGATGTTCATGACGCATTTAGCTACCAGGATCGTCGAGCTTGACCGCGGGAAGATTTACAGCTGGGCATGCGATTACAATACTTTCCTTGAGCGGAAACTTGCGGCATTGGATATTGAAGAATCGGAGTGGAATCATTTTGATAAAAAATTAGCCGAGGAAGAAATATGGATCCGTCAGGGAGTCAAGGCCAGAAGATGCCGTAATGAGGGAAGGGTCAAGGCCCTGGAACGATTAAGGGAGGAGAAGAAAACCCAGCGCAAGCAAGAAGGTTTGGTGCGCATGCGCGCGCAAAAATCAATTCTTTCCGGATACAAGGTGATCAAGGCTATCCAGTTGAGTTTTAGTTACGGCGATAAGTGTTTGGTCAGGGGTTTTTCTACCCAGATCATGCGCCAGGATAAAATCGGGGTGATCGGTCCCAATGGCAGCGGTAAGACTACGCTGTTACGTCTATTGCTGGGTAAGCTCAATCCCCAAAGAGGGAAAGTCGTTCTGGGAACAAACTTAGAGATCGCTTATTACGATCAGCTGCGCGAGCAGCTGGATGAGGAAAAGACGGTTGCCGAGAATGTAAACGGCGCAAGCGAGACCATAATCATTAACGGTAAGCCCAAGCATATCCTGGGATATCTGCAGGATTTTCTTTTTGCGCCTGATCGGGCTCGTACGCAGGTAAAAGTCCTCTCCGGAGGAGAACGCAACCGTCTGTTTCTGGCGCGGTTGTTTTCCAAGCCTTCTAATGTACTGGTGATGGATGAGCCTACCAATGACCTGGATATTGAGACTTTGGAGCTCCTTGAGGAATTGCTTCTCGATTATCCCGGCACGCTGCTTTTAGTCAGCCACGACCGGGCATTCTTGAATAACGTGGTTACTTCCACTATTGTTTTAGAAGGCGACGGTATCATTAATGAATATCCCGGAGGCTATGATGACTGGTTAAGCCAGCGCCAGCCGGTATCAAAACCTGGACCGTTAAAGATGAAAGTCAAAAAAGCGACTATAAAGAAACCAAAACCTATTGTCCCGCGCAAGCTCATTAATAAAGAGCAGCAGGAGTTAGACGGGCTTCCTTTAAAAATTGAAGAATTGGAAGCGGAGCAGAAAATGCTCTATAGTTTGTTCGCCGACCTCTCTTTTTACCAACGGGACCCCGCAGAGATCAGCCAAATCAAAGCCAGGTCCGCATCTCTGTCCGAAGAGCTCCAAAAGGTATACGAGCGCTGGGATTATTTGGCAGAATTAGCAGAATGACCAGAATATTCTTGATATACTGAGGTATTGCGCATATAATTAGACTAATAAATTCAGAGAGGTTTCTCCTCGGCTCATACGAGAAGGACCCCAAATTTCCCATCAACTTTAAACGTTGTCAGAAAAAGGAAAATGAAATGAGCATATTCGGAAGGTTATTCAGATCAAAACCTAATGCATCCGGAGCCATATTCAACAGATTTTTATTAGGTCTTGTTTTGGTGCTGACGTTAGCCGGCCAGACATTGTACGCCCAACAGAGCGATACTAATGTCAAGAAACTAGCCGAAATCCGGGCCAAGGCGGAGAAAGGTGATGCCGAAGCTCAGTGGGAATTGGGTAAAGCATTCTCTAACGGTGAGTTTGGGCTGGAGAAGGACCAGCAGGAAGCGGTGAAGTGGTATCGTAAATCCGCCGAGCAAAATTTTGCTTCGGCGCAAGTAGATCTTGGTTTCTGCTACATGTTTGGAAAAGGCGTGGAGCAGGAGCAGCAGGAAGCGGTGAAGTGGTGGCGCAAAGCCGCTGAACAGAACAACGTAGTGGCTCAAACTAATCTGGGTGCTTGTTACTGCAATGGCAACGGTGTGGCTATAGATTATATGGAAGCGATGAAGTGGTATCGTAAAGCCGCCGAGCAGAATTATGCTCCAGCTCAGACCATTATCGGCAATTGCTATTACTCTGGTATACTTGTGGCTAAGGATGATGTGGAAGCGGTGAAGTGGTGGCGCAAAGCCGCAGAGCAGAATGATGCCCCAGCCCAAGCTGAGATGGGCGAATCCTACTTTAAGGGCACAGGCGTGGCCAAGGATATGGCGGAGGCCTACAAGTGGTTCTTATTGGCCATAGCGCAAGGTGAAGAGGGCATAAATGGAATAATAAAGAAGCGCGTGAGGCACCTTGAAAAGAAATTGGAAAAGGATCAAATTGTAGCAGTAAAGAAGCAAGTGGATGAATGGGTCCAACAGCACAAAAAAGCCACTAACTAAAAGGAGTTATCATGAAATCATCTTTATCAAATTCTGAACCACACCGCTTAATAAGATTTATAAAAATATTTGCCAGCAGCTCCCTTTGCCTTTTATTAATCTTAGGGCTTTCTGGTTGTGTGACTATGGTAAATAATCCCGTGTCCGGATTCATTCCGAACGAACAAGAAGGGATAATTTTTGGGCAGATGCAGGCCCTCACTAATGGTAATATTGTCCGTCATAACGAGGTAGGCATTTTTGGGTTTGTTCCTTCCGAGACGATAAACACATACATTTCTACCTATTCCGATCCAAAAAAGGTCAAATTTGGTGTGCCTATGGGTGAACGGCTATTTAAAGTTATGATAGCTGATGACGGTTACTTTTCAGTCAGATTGCCGGTGGGTAGATATTACATTAATGTATTTGTTTATTGTCTTTATATATACTCTGGTTTTCCCCCCGCATTTAGCACTTTTGCGCCAAATGCGGGAGCCAGCAATCCGTTAGCTCCTCCAGGAGTGAGCGCTCTTGTGATAGATGCGAAAGCCAGCCGGTCTGATCCCAAAGTTATCATTTTTGATGTTTTACCCAATCAAGCCACCTACATCGGGACATTTATCCATCGATCAGACACCAACAATGACAAAAAGACGACTATCAAGCTAAGGATCATCGACGAATACGAGAAATGCAAGTCCGTGTTTATAGCCAAACATCCGATGGCGGAGCAATCGGTTGTTTCAAGAATTGCTACGTTCATCCCTTATGAGAACCAGAAGCAGAAGGCCAAGGATAAGAATACTGTGGATCAAAAGAAAAGAGAGCAGGCTACCAAGGATGCTGTAGATGAGTTTAGGGTTATAGCTAACGATGCCGGAATTAAAGCGGATGAGATCACGGCAGAAAAAAAATAACTGTGATGCGAAATTCCGGGAATTCTTGGGCAAATCCACACAGCGCTTAATTAATAAAATAAGTATGACGTCCCCAGAATTGAAAGGTTTCGCAGGAAAAGTAGCAATGACTTTTGAAGTCAGGGAGTGAAAGGAAAAGACAGATGATGAATCGTTTTTTCAGTTTAGGTTTTATTTTATTGCTGCTGGCTGGCTGTAGTACCCTTAATGCCACCGGTGGCAATAAAACACTGGGCAATGTTAAATTGTATGAGGGCGCACCGCTGCCGGACAGTGAGGTCAGCGTGCTTCGGGGAATATCCGGACTAGAGGCGCAGCTTGAAGGCGGAGGCATAACTTATTATGCGTGGAGCACAACAAATAAGGTTGACGGCAAATATGCTGACGGCGAAGCGGCCCCTGGCTATCTTAATTACTCTTGGAAAGAAGAAAAACGCTGGCCTCCTTTTGGTAAGGCAAATATAGATTATCACCTTAAGCCCGGTGTCCATACTATTCTTACTTACATCGGTTCTTACGTGTGGTTGGATGAAGGCCGACGCTATGGTAGCACCAAGGCCGTGTCGGCAAAGTATCGTCTCGCGTATGATTTCAAGAAAGGATGCCGGTATCGAATAGGAACTCATTTTAAAACGATCGAGAGAACGACTGAATTTAAAAAGATCTATGTAGCGGGTGAATCGCGGATTTGGTTTACATACACAGTATGGCTGCAACAAGTAAATGCCGATGGTTCGGTTGTTGACGTAGCACAGTTTACGAAGATAGGTCAGGACTATTCCAAATGAAGGATTTGTCGTGGCCGCAAGTTCAACAAAAACCGGACTGCAATACTCAACAGAAGAAGGTGAGGTTGTTTTCATGAAGAATGCCAATCCACGTTTTGCGAATATTACGACCCGTTTATTAGTAAATCAGTTTTTTGTCCTACTACTTGCATTGTGCGCTGGGTGTGCTTCACCGGGGACGAAACACATGGACTACGTTTTTCTGCAAACAATGCGTGACACGGGGAAAATCACCATAACAGACTATCAGGACCAGCATTACGGCTCACATGGTGCAAACATGGCGGTTTTAGGGGGTGTTGTAGGTGGGGTTGTCGCGGGAATTGCAAATAGTTCACAGAGTAAGAAACCCTATGTTGAGCAACTCAACGAGAAATGCATTGTCGCCATTGAACAAGTGTTGTTACATCAAAAGGATTTCTCCTATGTGGAACGGTCAAGCATCGGGTTGACAGAGCCAAAGTTTACCAAAGTGAAGGATGCGCCTAGTAATTACATGGAATTAAAAGACAAATACGGAATTACTGGGGTCATTAAAGTAACATTAAAATTCCAGATATCACCAGGATGGAAGAAACCCATGCAATTGTTAGTAATATGGGATATGTGTTCTCCCGAAGGCGAAAGTAAGGTCAATATTGTTACAGACGCAGCTTCCGAAAAGGGTGTAGAGGTATTCCCTGATACCCGAAACCCAGTCTATGAGGCTACGTTTGTTGAATTGGCGAGCCGTAATGCTACAAAGTTTATTGAAATGCTGAGACAGGGGAACGGCGGCAGTCCACGGCAATGATAGCAAGAGTTGCTGTTCTTGCATTTTCCCATCACATAATCCAAAGAGGCAATCGCAGGCAAAAAGTATTCTTCAGCGAAGACGATTATGCGGACGGCAGAAAGCCGCCGCTGAGTTCAAACGTTGGCCGAACGAGGAGATGACATATGCACATGAACTGCCCACACTGCAATCAGAGATTTGACGCGGGAGACGATGTCCTGGGTGTCGAGATCCAATGTCCAGCTTGCTCAAAGACATTCACCGTCCCGAAACTGGCTCCCGTGATGCCGCCGCCCATGTTTGTCGTTGCTACGCCCTCGCCCTCCCTACAACAAGGTGTGCCCGCACATATGACTGATGCTCCCGATGCACCTGCCGGAAGGCCCGGCGCCTTAGTTGCGTTGACCGTTCTCTCCTGCGTACACATCGCGGTCAACGTAGTCATCTTCTTCGTTGGGATTGCAAAAGGCAACGGTGTTGCCATAGGTGGCGGTCTCTTCTCTGTCGGCTTCTACATCGCAATCCTCATTGGCCTGATCAAGATGCAGGAATGGGCACGAATCATGATCATCTGGCTCGCGTACTGCGGAATCGTGTTCTCGCTGGGCGTCTTCGCTCCCCTTGAAATTCCCACACTCATTCTTGCCCACTGGCCGTCAGTGCGCAAGGCGACGAAAGGAGCAAGTATGGCGAAGGCTTACACGTATCATGAACATCAGAAACAGAAAGGAGAAGAGGGAAGATGAACATACAGATCAACCGTTTCGCATTGGAGGGTTGTCAGTGTCGGATCAAGTTTGATCCGAAGGAGTTACAGGAGT
>JAPLLN010000085.1 GCA_026387475.1 Candidatus Omnitrophota bacterium
GCATCGATCAGCCTTTTTAATTCCGGAGGAAAGGCGCATCCTTCCAGTATCTGGAATATTCTTTTTTGCGGATAATCAACACCGCAGAAGAGTCCGCCCTTCTCCCCGCGATTTTCACCTAAGAGCCACATGCTTAACGGAATCGGCCTGTCTGCTTTTACTGCCTCCGCTATCTCATTCAAGAAGATACCCTTAAGTACATCATTAAGCCTGGCAGCGGGGTTATTCATATTAGAGTGGAAGACTAACGGGATATCCTGGCGCTGAAGTTCAGCCAGGACTCCGGAGATAGCGAGCATACGGATGAAATTAAAATGCCCGGGAGGAAGCAGGATACCGCTACCGTCCTCTCTAGTCGCTACATTTCCATCAAGGCTTAAATGAGGAACAACTGTTTGCGAATAGATATATATATCTAAATCCCTCCTGGAATCCCTAAACGTATGGTAACCTCTTTCGCGTATATCTCTATTTAGGGTATCCGCTGAAATGCCAAGAGCCTCGGCGATATGCCCCAAAGTAATACAGCTACCCATAATAATAACCGGCTGACTAAGCCCGGGGTTAACCCTTGCAGCACGTATCCGTTCCTGGACATAAGCAGCCATGGCCAACTTTACATCCATATAGGACTTGCCGCCGATATGCGGGAGGCTTGGATCGAAACGATAATTACATACCATAAGCCCGCTGGAGCGCTTTGACATACCGCCCATTGCCGAGGCAATGGCGCAAAGAGTACTCCTTCCGAACTCCTCCAATGAGGCAGATTCATGACCCTGGCCGGGATAAAAGATGAGCTGCTCAGCCAGCTTGGATTCGTCCGCAGTCAAAACTCTTCCCTTAGCAGGATTGACTTTTTCAGGAATAAGTTCACCTGCTTTCATCTGATTAGCGATTCTTCTTGTTACGTGCGCCTCGGTTACAAAAAACTCGTTAGCTATTAACCCTGCGATGTAATTTACGAGTAGGGATAGATCAACCCTGTTCATCTCATTGGTTCCAACCAGATCATCTCTTAAAGCACGCAAGAGCCTAAGATATGCCGGACCGCACAACAAGTTATTCTCTGAATCCTGTAAAGCAGCGATAGATTCATTAAGAATATAATCTCCTCCTCCGAAAGCATACTTAAAAGAAAGGAAACTCATAGTCTCGGTAATTGCCTCCTGCTCTGAACCAGAAGTAAGCAAAAGGTGGAAATACAATAGGCCTATAATAAAACCGGGAGGGACAACTATTGGCTCTTCATTGGATAGCACAATACGATTCATCCTTATCAGGCCTTTAACGCTCCAGCGGGCAGCCTGGCGAAGGTTATAGTCTAAACAAATATTAATATCCCTCGGCTCAAAATCCGGAGATTCGGCCGCGGCCGTAAGACAGCGGGAAAGAATATTCTCTTCCGAAGACCCAAGCCGCTCGCCCCCTGCAGGATACTCAAATTTTACCGCTATCCTATCGTCAACTTTAGCCATAGAGGCTACCAAGTTAACCGACGGCATCTTCAAATATTTAACCGGGATTCTCTCCACATCTACGGCGACAGGATAACCATAAGCCGGGCTAGATGAGGCGCCCCTCTCAGACAAAAATATATCTGGCAGGCGTCTTTTAAGCAACTCTTGTGTCCTCGGATTTGCTTCATCCTTGATTGATTTAACGGGTATAAAATGCTCATCTCTATCCACGACCAAAGGCACCCAGGGCGCCATTGAAGTAATATCTCCGAATAATCTTTCCAGGCGAAAACCGGGGAATCCTTCGATTTTATCCTGGATCATATACGCCGGAAAGTGCGCTATTACGGCATCTACCCGCCTGACAATTTCATCATAAGCAAGCAATCTATCGTAATCTGCGGTAAGCTGGAAGAAATCCATCAACCCTTCCACATAGAGGAAGAAACTGGCAGTGTTAAAATAGGGGAACCTGCGGATGAATTCCTGTAAGCGGTTTGCCTTAGAAAATTCGAGTATGCCGTGCTTAACCAGAAACTCCTTGTCTTCAGCAAGAAGGTTGAGGTCTTCTTTGGTCAAGGCATCGATCAGCCTTTTTAATTCCGGAGGAAAGGCGCATCCTTCCAGTATCTGGAATATTCTTTTTTGCGGATAATCAACACCGCAGAAGAGTCCGCCCTTCTCCCCGCGATTTTCACCTAAGAGCCACATGCTTAACGGA
>JAPLLN010000093.1 GCA_026387475.1 Candidatus Omnitrophota bacterium
AAAGGCAGAAGAGGAGCTCGAGATATTTCTCTTTATTATGGGGTGTATCGCGGTTACTATCACAAGCCAATGGAGCCTGGTATTAGTAAAAGAAGCGCTTGTTGAGCCGGTAAAGATCACGCTCGCGGTGCTTTTTGCGGGCTTCCTGTTCAGGTCGCTGCAAAAGTATATCGCGCATCACGTGAACAAGTTTGCCGACGCCTTAGGGATAAAATTATTCGCCTTTCTGCTGATAACCGGCTTAGGTTTATTATCAAGCGTGATCACTGCTATTATCGCCGCGCTTGTTCTGGTAGAAATTATAACCTGCCTTACGCTGGATAGGAAAAAAGAGATCCATTTGGTAATACTTGCTTGTTTTTCGATCGGTTTAGGCGCGGCATTGACTCCCATAGGAGAGCCGCTCTCGACCATAGTGGTGGGCAAGCTTAGGGGAATTCCGTATCAAGCCGGTTTCCTGTTTCTGTTTACGCATTTATGGCTCTTTGTTGTGCCCGGAGTCATTCTCTTCGGGGTCCTGGGGGCAATTTTGATGCCTGATAAGCGCCAGAAAATTCACGGCTTGGCCGGAGGCAGGAATGAAAACTTAAAAGATATCGTTGTGCGGACCATAAAAGTCTATTTCTTTGTTATGGCGTTGGTATTTTTAGGCCGGGGGTTTAAACCGGTAATCGATACCTATATTTCCAGGATATCTCCCGGCGGGCTTTATTGGCTGAATATAATTTCCGCAGTGCTTGATAATGCTACTCTTGCCGCGGCAGAGATCGGGCCGAGCATGAGCCTTGTGCAGATAAAATCGTCGCTTCTCGGGCTGCTCATTGCCGGCGGGATGCTTATACCCGGGAATATCCCGAATATCGTCTGCGCGGGGAAACTTAAGATCAAGAGTTCAGAGTGGGCTAAGTTCGGTTTACCGCTAGGCCTGGCTGTAATGGCGGTTTATTTCGTTCTGTTAGCAATATAAACAAAATCCCCCGCATCCAGATCTTGACGCGGGGGATTTTTTATTGCCTATTTATTAGGCTTTGCTTACATTAGTTGCCTGGTCGCCCTTAGGGCCTTGAGTGACTTCGAACTGTACTTCGTCACCTTCTGCCAGGGATTTATAACCGTCTCCGGTGATAGCGCTGAAGTGCACGAAGACGTCCTTGCCGTCGTCAGAAGTGATAAAACCGTAACCCTTCTGATTTGAGAACCACTTTACTTTACCTTTTGCCATTTCTTACTTATTCACCTCCTCCAAAACAAAAAAACCGTAAAGCTTTTTGTTTCGACTACTCTGCTTTACGGCAACTTGAATCCTTCAACAATTTCTTTGTTTCTCCTTAACTTGTTCCTGCTATTTGGATTATAGCGAATATTTTTAAATTGTCAACTTTTATTTTTCTGCTATAATTAAGGCCTAATTGCCGATGTAGCTCAGTTGGTAGAGCAGGACTTTCGTAAAGTCAAGGTCGGAGGTTCGATCCCTCTCATCGGCTCATCTAAATGCCAAAATTCACCACTGTTTTAAAAAACCGTAATTTTTTCCTCCTCTGGCTCGGCCAGATCATATCGCAAGTAGGGGAC
>JAPLLN010000118.1 GCA_026387475.1 Candidatus Omnitrophota bacterium
GGAAGACATCGGCAGCGGCGATATCACTACCCAGCTGACTATACCTAAAGACAAAGAGATAAACGCGGTATTGATCGCCAAGGAAGACTGTGTTGTTTGCGGTTTAGAGGTGTCGGAAAAGGTCTTTAAGACCGTCGACAGGGATGTGAAATTCAACCCCCAGGTCAAAGAAGGCCAGCTGATCAAGAATAAGAAAGTGATCGCCAAGATCTCCGGTAAAGCGGCGAGTATCTTGAGCGCGGAGCGGGTAGCGCTTAATCTTTTGAGTATGATGTCCGGGATTGCCACTAAGACCCACGAGTACGTCAAACACATCGAGCCCTACAAGACCAAGATAACCGATACGCGTAAGACCTTCCCCGGATTACGCGAACTGCAAAAATACGCGGTCAGGGTCGGGGGCGGGCACAACCACCGCATGGGGCTGGATGAGATGATCCTGATCAAGGATAACCATATTAAGGTCACTGAAGGTTATGAAAAATTACCCAGCGTGCCTAAGGGCTTTAAGATCGAGATCGAAGTGCAGAACCTTGAAGAATTCAACCACGCCTTAAGATTCAAGCCGGATGTCATCATGCTGGATAATATGGAACTTGCGGATATCAAAAAGGCCGTAAAGACCAGGGATGATACCCCTTTTACCTCGCACCATCCGCGCACCAAGCTGGAGGCCTCGGGAGGAGTGGATTTTAAAGTCGTGCGCAAGCTCGCCGCAGCGGGTGTCGATATCATCTCTATCGGCGAACTTACCCATGACGTAAAGAGTACGGATATCAGCCTCGACGTCCTCTAAAGCACCGGTTTCAACCATGGATAAATTTCAGTTAGTTTCGGGATTTAAACCTGACGGCGACCAGCCTAAGGCCATAACCGGACTCTGCGCGGAGATTGCTTCCGGAAAAAGATATTCAACCCTTCTTGGCGTCACTGGTTCAGGCAAGACCTTTACTATTGCTAATGTAGTAGACAAGCTGAATATCCCCACGTTAGTCATTTCGCATAATAAAACCCTCGCTGCCCAGCTTTATTCTGAATTTAAGGAATTTTTTCCGCACAACGCCGTCGAGTATTTTGTCAGTTATTACGATTATTACCAGCCGGAAGCGTACATTCCTTCCACGGACACTTACATTGAAAAAGACGCTTCCATAAATGACAGGCTTGACCGGTTACGCCTTTCCGCTACGACATCATTGATGAGCCGTAAAGATGTTTTGATAGTCGCTTCGGTCTCCTGCATTTATAATCTGGGTTCGCCGCAGGATTACCGGGACTCGCTGGTTTTTATTAAACAGGGGCAGGTAATATCGCGGGAAGATTTGATCCTAGGCCTCATTAAGATACAGTATGAACGCAATGATTATGAGTTTGTCCGGGGGAAATTACGCGTGCGCGGAGATGTGCTGGAGGTTTTTCCTTCTTACGGAGAAACTGCGCTGCGTATTGAATTAGACGGGGAAGTGGTCTCAAGGATTTCCGAGATTAACCCCGTATCCGGAGATAAGATAACGGAATTAACGCGCATAGCGATTTACCCGGCAAAACATTTTATTGTTTCAGGCGACAGGGTTGACGCGGCGATCGCCTCAATTAAGGCAGAGCTATCGGAGCACTTAAAATTTCTAAGGTCAAATAATAAACTTTTGGAGGCGCAGCGCCTAGAGTCGCGCACAAATTACGATATGGAGATGCTCAAGGAAATAGGCTATTGCCACGGGATCGAGAACTATTCGCGGCATCTTTCCGGAAGGCCAACCGGCGCGCGGCCGTATTCACTGTTAGATTATTTTCAGGGTGATTTTCTGACTATCATCGATGAGTCGCACGTGACTATACCCCAGATAGGGGGGATGTATGAGGGTGACCGCGCCAGAAAAGAGACTCTGGTCGAATACGGGTTCCGGCTTCCGTCCTGCCTGGATAACCGGCCGCTAAAATTCGCGGAATTCGAAGAATTGGTAAAACAGGAAGTTTTTGTCTCGGCTACTCCCGAAGAATACGAACTTAAGAAGTCCGGGGAAAAAGTGATCGAGCAGATCATCAGGCCTACGGGCTTGGTCGATCCGGAAATAATTATCAGGCCGACCGAAACGCAGGTCGAAGACTTGATCAAAGAAGTCAAGGCGCGCGCCAGGAAGAATGAAAGGGTTCTGGTCACTACCCTGACCAAGAGGATGTCCGAAGACTTAACTAATTATTTACATGAGAAGGGTTTAAAGGTAAAATACCTGCATTCCGATATACAGACCATTGAGCGCTCCAAGATATTAAGGGATCTAAGGCTTAAAGAATTTGACTGCCTTGTCGGGATAAATCTTTTAAGGGAAGGTCTGGATCTTCCCGAGGTTTCGCTGGTCGCTATTCTTGATGCGGATAAAGAAGGTTTTTTGCGTTCAGCAACCAGCCTGATCCAGGTAGCAGGGAGGGCGGCGCGCAATATCAACGGTTCGGTAATAATGTACGCGGATAATATTACCGGCTCTATGCGTAAGGCCATATCCGAGAGTAACCGCAGGCGCAAAATCCAGCTTGAATTTAACGCCAAGAATAGAATTACGCCGCGCTCAATCGTCAAGGCGATCAAGTCGGGAATAGAAGACCTGGCCCACGCCGAAGAGTTTGTAGCAAATCTTACCGGCGAAGAGCGCGATGTTTACGAGTTAAATAAATATATCTCTGATCTGCAATATGAGATGGAGATGGCTGCGCGTAATCTGCAGTTTGAGGAAGCAGCCCGTTTAAGAGATAAAATTAAGGAGCTGAAAAGTGCTACTAGCGGTTGACATAGGCAACACCAATATAACCTTTGGTTTATTCCGGGGAAAACGGCTGTTCCGCAGGTTTGATATCCCTACCAGGGGGTATTCGCGCGGAAAACTCAAGAACTTGTTAAAGAAAGCGGCGGTTGAGGGGAGCATTGTCTGTAGCGTAGTGCCGGCCGCAACCAGGGTTTTGGCCCGCGATCTGTCCGCTTTAACCGGCTCCAGGCCCTATATAATAGGTAAGGATATCTGGGTTCCTATTAAGAACCTTTACCGCAAGCCTAAGGAAGTGGGGCAGGACCGCTTAGTCAACGCCTATACCGCGGCCAGGCTGTATGGCGCGCCGGCAATCGTGGTTGACTGCGGTACAGCCGTGACTCTTGATGTAGTCTCAAGGAATACAGAATATTTAGGCGGGATGATCCTCCCGGGCCTGGGTATTTCTCTGGATGCGCTTTACGAACGCACAGCGCTTCTTCCTAAGGTTAAATTAACTCATCCCGGGAAACTTATCGGCCGGGATACCAGAAGCAGTATTTTAAGCGGGTTAGTCTATGGGCTGGCAGCTTCGATCGATGAGCTAAGCCGCAGGATAAAACAGAAGATCGGAAGGAACGCCTTAGTCATTGCCACCGGAGGGAACATCGGTTTGATCAAGCGATACTGTAATTCTATCTCTGAAGTTGATCCGGATTTGACTTTGAAAGGATTAAGACAAATTTATGATACGATTAAATAAAAGAGGG
Source organism: Candidatus Omnitrophota bacterium (assembly GCA_026387475.1). Lineage (GTDB taxonomy): Bacteria > Omnitrophota > Gorgyraeia > Gygaellales > Profunditerraquicolaceae > JAPLLM01. The sequence goes on from JAPLLN010000118.1 coordinate 3,512, forward strand.
TTTACTCTAGTCGAGATTATGATCACGGTCAGCATAATCAGTTTGCTGGCTGCGATAGCCATACCGCAGTTAATCACTATGAAACGTCAGGGAAACGAGGTTCTGGCAAAAAGCAATATCCGCAGCCTGATGACTGGGGCTGAAATCATGATGGCGACGAAAGGGCATTATCCTACGAATTTCACCGAATTCAAGGAGTTCATGCCTACGGCCGATACTTATTGCTGGAACTTGACCGGCTGGCCGAATCCGTATCTTACGAACGGGTATATCTATACCTGCGAAACGAACACCTCCGGGTATACCTTTGTGGCTTATCCGACTACCCCCGGGTCGAGCGGTAATGTTACTTATACGGCTACCAGCGGAGGGGTATTGACCCCGCTTTAAATAAAAAAATTCTTGACAAGATTTTTTTTTGCTTTATAATTAGCACTCTTAGGAAAAGACTGCTAATGTAAGAGGAAGATCCCTCGCAAGCGCTAGGTAAATAGTAATTGCTCGGGATCAATTTGCTCGAGGTAAGAGCAAGCAAATTGAGGAGGATTAAGAAATGGATATAAAACCATTAGGAGATCGCGTAGTAGTCAAGCCTTTAGAGGCGGAGACCAAGACCAAGGGCGGGATACTTATTCCCGATACGGCCAAGGAGAAACCTCAAGAGGGTAAAGTCGTCGCAGTAGGCAAGGGCAAAGTTTTGGAGAACGGTTCAGTCCAGGCGCCCGAAGTCAAAGTCGGAGACAAGGTTTTATACGGAAAATATTCCGGCAACGAGATCACCACTAAGGAAGGCGATGAGCTTTTGATCATGCGCGAGGAAGATATTTTAGCGATAATTAAATGATACACCCGGCGCTAATCGGAATTGCGCCGGTGTTGTGTCTGTACACAAGGAGAGGGAAAAATGGCAAAGCAATTACTTTACAGTGACGAAGCCCGCCGTAAGATATTACGCGGCGTGGAGCAGCTCTCGGCCGCGGTCAAAGTGACCCTGGGGCCAAAGGGCCGCAATGTGGTAATCGACAAGAAATTCGGATCGCCTACCATAACCAAGGACGGTGTTACCGTAGCCAAGGAGATCGACCTGGAAGACCCTTTTGAAAATATGGGCGCCCAGATGGTCAAGGAAGTCGCGGAAAAGACTTCGGATATCGCAGGCGATGGTACAACTACTGCCACACTTTTAGCCGAGGCGATCTTTCGCGAAGGTTTAAAGAACGTTACCGCGGGAAGCAATCCCATGGAATTAAAACGCGGTATTGAAAGAGCAGTTGAAAAGATAGTAGAAGAATTAGGCAAGCTCTCAACACCAATTAAGGACAAGAAGGAAATCGCGCAGGTTGCGACCATCGCGGCTAATGCTGACAAGGTAATAGGCGAGCTGATCGCCGATGCCATGGATAAAGTAGGCAAGGATGGGGTAATCACGGTTGAAGAAGCAAAATCAACCGCCACTACCTTAGAGACCGTGGAAGGTATGCAGTTCGATCAGGGATATTTATCTCCTTATTTCGTGACTGATGCCGAGAGAATGGAAGTGCTTCTTGAAGACCCGTATATTCTTATCTACGAAAAAAAGATTACTTCGATAAAGGATATTCTTCCTTTATTGGAGAAGATCGCCCGCGCCGGCAAACCTCTTTTGATCATTGCCGAAGAGGTCGAAGGCGAGGCATTAGCGACCCTGGTCGTTAACAAGATCCGCGGCACTTTCATTGCCTGCGCTGTAAAAGCCCCGGGTTACGGAGACAGGCGCAAGGCTATGCTGGAAGATATCGCGATTTTAACCAGCGGCAAGGCTATCACCGAAGATCTGGGTCTGAAATTAGAGAACCTGGATATCGAAGATTTAGGCCGGGCCAAGAAAGTGAAGATCGATAAAGAGAATACTACCATAGTCGAAGGAGCGGGCAAGAATGCAGCGATCAATGCCCGTATAGCTCAACTTAAGAAGCAGATCGAAGGCACAGACTCGGATTACGACAAAGAAAAACTCCAGGAGCGCCTGGCGAAATTAGCCGGAGGAGTTGCCGTGATCAATGTAGGAGCTGCTACCGAAACTGAAATGAAAGAGAAGAAGGCACGCGTGGAAGATGCGTTGCATGCGACCCGCGCAGCCAGCCAGGAAGGTATTGTCCCCGGCGGCGGCGTAGCTCTCATTCGTTGCATCCCCGCGTTAGATAAGATCAAAGTCGAAGGCGACGAGAAGGTTGGCGTGAATATCGTAAGGCGCGCCATTGAAGAGCCTTTGAGGATGATCGCCCAGAACGCCGGATTAGAGGGTTCTGTGGTCGTCCAGCGCATAAAAGCCGAGAAGACTAATATCGGTTATGATGTTTCGCAGGACGCTTATGTGGATATGATCGAGGCCGGCGTAATCGACCCGACCAAGGTCACCCGCTCGGCTTTGCAGAACGCGGCAAGCATCGCAGCGTTACTGCTTACTACCGAAACACTGATCGCCGATAAACCTGAAAAAGAACAGCCAATGCCGCAAATGCCGCCCGGAGGCGGAATGGGTGGTATGGGAGGGATGTATTAATTAGTTGAAAAAAGAGGGTGCCTGCCTTGACGCAGGCGCCCTCTTATGTTATACTTAAACAAAATTAGGCGTTTAAGCGTATAATCCGGTATCCTCTTACCTGGAGGGGTAAAGGGATGCCACGGGAACTTGAAGCCGGATTAACCTAAGGGGTTATTCTGGTTTTTTTATTTTTCAGATTAGAAAAACTTTAAAAAACAAAAAAAGGAGTAAAGCGATGAAGGGTAAAAGCTCAAAGATACTGGCTATATTCTTATCTTTCTGCCTTTTGTCTCAACAGCTTGGTTTTGCCCAGGTGGCGCTGCAGTTAAACCTTTCAAGGTTTCTCTATCAGCTAGGCCCGGTTGACAAATTCCGCCCCCTGCACATGCGCTATTTCTCCTTTGACTCTGCCGTAAATAAGTTCGATCTGCTTCTTGATAAGGGAGATTTAAAGAAGATTTCAGATGAAGAGCTGCGCTCTCAAGGTCAGGAACTCTTCAAATACTTTTTAGTCGGCCTGACTCTGCCTAATAAGACCTTCTGGGTAAACCTCCGTCCCGATTCCCAGGAGCGCATCATCGACCCCGCGCTTGAAAAGACCGATGTAGGTAAAATTCTTTTAGAGGCTGACTTGCAGCTTAAAAAAGACACCGCGCGCTATACCTCACCGGAAAACCCTCAAGGCAAAGAATATTGGGATAGGCTCTACAAAAAGGCAGCCGAGATCTTCGGCACCGAAAATATCACCATACCTACGCTTACCCGTCCGTGGATAGTTCCTAATGAAGTTATCATCCGCTACAACGGCTCAAGCGCCTATGTTTATAAGGCGACTCTTAAGGTCATGCTTGAACAGGACTACCTCAAGGACTCAAGCACCTATAATTTTAACGACCCGCGCATGAAAGAACTGAACGTTTATGCCTCACAGCAGGTGCGCGAACTGATAATCCCCTTATTGAACAAAGAGATCAACCAGTCAAAACGCTACGCGCAGCTGCGCCAGGTTTTCTATTCCTTAATATTAGCCCAGTGGTTTAAGCAGGAGTGCAATAATTCCAACAGCACTTATTGCCGGATGATCGACCGCTACAAACTTAATGACCTGGTTTCGCAGGAGAGCTGGTCTAAGGACACGTATTTTCAGGCTTATAAAAAATCTTTTGAGCAGGGCGAATATAATATTAAAACTCCATCTTTCGGAGCTTACGGCCAGACTATTCGCAGTTATTTCAGCGGAGGCATGAATTTAAGTGATGTGGTTGTGAAAGCGCAGGTGAGCAGTCCGTTATTCGGTATCCAAGCTGCCGCACTTAATCCGCAGGCATTAGGCGGTGTTGCATTAACCGTAACGGATGGTGAAGTGAGGGTCGTTTCCAGTCCGGTAAGGCGTAAGCATTTACCTCCTGAGCCGGTTATTCAAGGTGGGGATCTAATTGCTAATGGCCCTATCCGTTTATTAGATGCTCCTCCCAGACGTAAGCCTGCGCAAAAGCCATCCGGCCTTAGCCCTGCAATCCAGAAGGCCTTAGCTGAAGGAAGATCGGGGCCCGGAAGAGTATCCATGAGTTCACCAGTTATGCAAAATTCACCTTGGGTAACCGAAGACCTTTTGACGCGTAATGCAAGCGACCCCTTAGGCAGGGCAATAGGGGAATTGCACTTTGCCGCCTACAGGCTTAATAATGCAGGTGCTTCAGGATTTGTAATTACTGATCTTGAACGCAAATCCTTTATGATAAATGAAGAGATGTCGTTGGCGTCTGCAAGCATGCAGCAGTCTACCGGAAGCCCGGAATGGGAAAATCTTAATCTGGCAGTCATGAATGACCAGGATCTTAAGAGTAACCTTAAACACGCTACTATTGTAGTTGTAAACTCCACAGAAGCCACCGAACCTAGGTTCTTGCTCAATAAAAATATTTATTTTATTCCCAAATCTTTGCTCACGGGTATTCAGGATATTAATTTTCTTCTCACGCAGCTTGTGCGGGAGCGTAATATGCTGTTTGTTCGCCTTGAACAGGCAGGGGTTGTTTCCGTAAATCAGCAGGGTGAAGCAAGATTGGCCTCTAACGCGCAATATTCGCAAGTTTCTTTAATAGCCGCACAGGCACATACTATTATTTTGCAGCAGGCTGCTAAGGCTGCTTCCGGATCTTCGCCGGCAAACCTAAAAGAACTCACAGGGAAATATGGCGATGATAAGTCGCACGACATGATGGGTGCAATGGAGGCAGAAGGGTTGACTTTAGAAGGGTTCGCCGATATCCTCGCGCATTGGCAAAATGACCAGTGGTTGACTCTTAATGTCTTTTGGAATAGCTATACATTTTTCTTGAGACAACGCACACAGGGGCCTAAGAATTGGCGCGTCCTTGATGGTGTTGATTTTGAAGCTCTCAAGAAAGAAATTCGCGTTAATCTTGGGCAACGGAAACCGGCCTCTAGAAAGTCTTCTTCACCGGCAGTGGTTGAAATCGGGCTGGATGCAGAAGGCCGGCTGCCAGTGTATCCTCCCGAGCTTGCGGATAAGCTAAAACGTGGAGAATCCGCGGCAGTCAGTATTTCCACAGAGGCAGTAGATGATAAAACGAGGGGGCTTAAAGAAATTAAACAAGTGGGTATTGATATTTATGCTCCTTTGTATCCGGACGGTGCTTTTTTATCCGTAAGCGATCAAATAGCTGTTAAGTCTCAACTTGGCGCGCTTACCGCTGCTGTCAAAGACGTAAACCTTGTAAATCGTTTAAAGGATGTCATCGAAATTGTTTTTGTGAAGAGTCTTGGTGAGACTATTTATGTAAGGAATTTCTCCGCTGATAAGAAAAATCCAACCTCCAGTCTTATTTTTCTGGATTTTAGCGCGCTTGAAGATAGAGGTTGGTTGCAATCCAGCCTTGAAGCTGCGCTAAAACATATCGAAGCCGCCGCCTCCTCGCCGACTACAGAACGGGGGGAGGATATCGACTCGGTTTCTCCTGATTTCACTACATCAGCAATAACGGATATTATAAATGCAAAAAGCCAACTTAGTCCGTCTTTTAAAGCCTTAGCCTATGATGCTTTGGAAAGAGCGCAAAGAAAATATCGCGAGTGGATTGGAGAACCTCACGGTAGATTTTCCGTTTCCCGCGTAGAAAAAATCAGGCGCGTGGTAGAAATATTGCTGCCTGGTGCTATACAGGAGTTAGAGCGCGCTGAACCTGATTTCCGGCTGGTGAATGCGATTCTACTTCAGATTATGTCTGATTTACAGGGTGCCGGAGAAAAGATCAACTGGAGGGTATTTGCATCACGGGAAAGAGAGTCCGGA
>JAPLLN010000069.1 GCA_026387475.1 Candidatus Omnitrophota bacterium
AGATGCCGGGGCAGATGCTTTGGGTTTTGTCTTTTACAAAGAGAGCCGGCGTTATATTTCTCCCAGCAAGGTCAGCAAGCTCGTGGCCCAGATCCCCGGGAATATTCTTAGGGTCGGGGTATTTGTCGACGGGAAAGAGAAAGATATCCGCTGGGCGCAGGACTTGTGCCGCCTTGATCTGCTGCAGTTTCACGGGGAGGAGAAGCCGGAATTCTGCGATAAGTTCAAGGACGTTAAGGTGATCAAGGCGTTCAGGATTAGAAAAATGCGTGACGTGCGCGGAGTATCGCGGTATGATACTTACGCTTATTTATTTGATACTTATATCAGAGGAAAACAGGGAGGAACAGGAGAGAAGTTTGATTGGGAGCTGGTAAAGGATTTTGACCGCGGCTCGCATGAGATATTTCTCTCGGGCGGATTGAATCCTAAGAATGTGCGCCAGGCAATTGAAATAGTTAAGCCGGATTGGGTGGATGCTTCCAGTTCATTAGAATCCATCCCGGCTAAAAAGGATCATAAGAAAGTCGCGGAATTTATTAAAGTTGCAAAAAGTTAAGGAGAACAATGTTACCGGATAAAAAAGGACATTTTGAAGAGTTTGGGGGAAGGTACGTACCCGAGACGCTGATCTATGCTCTGGATGAATTAGAAAAAGAATACAATAAGGCTAAGCGCGACAAGAAATTTGCGCAGGAATTTGATTATTATTTGCGCGAATACGCCGGACGCCCCACGCCGCTGTATCTGGCTAAGAACTTAAGCCGTTATTTAGGCATCAATAAGATTTATCTGAAGCGCGAAGACTTGCTGCACACTGGTGCGCATAAAATAAATAATACGCTGGGGCAGATTATTCTGGCTAAGCGCATGAAAAAGACGCGCGTTATCGCCGAGACCGGCGCCGGACAGCATGGTGTGGCTACGGCAACGGTGGCTGCTATGTTCGGTTTATCCTGTGACGTTTATATGGGCGAAGAAGATATTGAACGCCAGAAATTGAACGTCTTCCGTATGAAATTATTAGGCGCGCGTGTTATTCCGGTCAAGAGCGGGACCAAAACTTTAAAAGACGCGATGACCGAGGCTTTGCGCGACTGGGTGACTAATGTGCGTCATACGCACTATATTATAGGTACTGTTGCCGGGCCGCATCCATATCCTGCGATGGTGCGCGATTTTCAGTCGGTAATCGGTAAAGAAGCGAGAAAGCAGATCTTAAAGAGCGAGAAGAGGCTGCCGGATTATTTAGTCGCCTGTGTCGGCGGCGGAAGCAACTCTATGGGGCTGTTTTATCCTTTTTTTAACGATAAAAAGGTAAAATTCATCGGCGTAGAAGCTGCCGGACTTGGTTTGTCATCGGGAAAACACTCGGCAAGCCTGGTCGCGGGTTCAACCGGGGTCTTGCATGGTTCAAAATCCAGTCTATTGGAAGATAAATTCGGACAGGTAATGAACGCGCACTCCATTGCCGCAGGTTTAGATTATCCCGGAGTCGGGCCGGAGCATGCGTATTATAAAAAGATCAAGCGCGCGAATTACGTCGCGATCACGGATAAAGAGGCTTTGGAAGGATTTAAACTTCTCTCTGAAACAGAGGGGATTATTCCGGCATTAGAGCCGGCGCACGCCATCGCTTACTTGCCTAAATTAAAAAACAAGATCAGCAAGAATTCGATCATAATACTTTGTCTTTCAGGCAGAGGCGACAAAGATACTTACGCCGTCGCGGAAAGATTAAAGCTATGAACAGGATAGAAAATAAATTCGCGCAGCTAAAAAAGAATAAGCGCAAGGCATTCATTGCCTTTATCACCGCCGGATACCCGAATTTAGGAGTTACCGAGAAATTGATCCTGGAATTCGACCGCATCGGAGTGGATATCATAGAATTGGGCGTGCCGTTTTCAGACCCTATGGCTGACGGCCCGGTGATACAGGAGGCTTCGCAGTACGCTCTAAATAAAAAAACACACTTGATCGATATCCTGAATATGGTAAGCAGGGTGCGCAAACAGACTAAGCTTCCTATTTGCCTGATGACTTATTATAATCCTATATTCTGTTTCGGCGACGCCGCTTTTGCCAAGGCTGCGCGCGTTTGCGGAGTTGACGGGGTGATCATTCCCGACCTTCCGCCCGAAGAAGGCAGGGATCTAATAAATGCCTGCGCTAAAAATAAAGTAGATATTATTTCATTCATTGCGCCCACTACTTCACGCGAGCGTATGAAGAAGATAGCCAAGGCCGCGAAAGGATTTATCTATTATGTATCATTGACCGGGACGACCGGAGCGCGCAAAGCGCTGCCTAAGGACCTGGTCGCTAACTTAAAAGCCATCAAGAAATTAACCAAGAAACCCGTCTGCGCCGGATTCGGGATTTCAACTGCCGCGCAAGTCAAAGAGATCAAGAAAATTTCCGACGGAGTGATCATCGGAAGCGCCATCGTCAAGAAGATCAAGGAGAACATCGGTAAACCCGGATTAGTCAGCAGTGTCGGCAGATTTACCCATCAATTAAATGTATAAAAAACTAAAACTCGATAACGGTTTAAGGATAATCGCCGCGCCCATGCCTAAAATGCAGTCAGCGGCAATAGGCATCTGGATAAAAGTCGGCGGCAGGTACGAAAACGCGGCCAATAAAGGCACTTCGCATTTTTTAGAGCATCTCCTTTTCAAGGGAAGCAGGAATTATACCTGTCGTAAGCTTAAAGAAGCTATTGAAGGGGTAGGCGGGGCATTAAACGGCTTTACTTCCGAAGAACTCACCTGCTATCTGGTTAAGACCCCGGCTAAACACATTGAATCCGCGCTGGATGTCCTTTCAGACATGGTGATCAACCCCACGCTCCCGGCGCATGAGATCGAAAAAGAGAAGACAGTCATCATCGAAGAGATAAAGATGTACCGCGACCAGCCGCAGAGCCATGTTTATGAGCTTCTCGACGAGTTATTGTGGCCGGATCAACCGTTAGGAACCCCCATAATCGGCACCGAGGAATCGGTAAACGCGATAACCCGCGAGAGCCTGGTAGCTTTTAAAGAGCGTCATTATAATGTTTTTGATATCGTAGTCAGTGTCGCCGGAGTTTTTGACTACGGAAGGTTATCCAAGAGGATAAACCGGATATTCTCGCCGCTAAAAGCGAGAGAGCCGATCGATTTTGAGCGCGTGCGCGAGAGCCAGAGCAAGCCGCAGCTTAAACTTATGCATAAAGATACGGAGCAGACACATCTGGCTTTGGGGTTTCACGCCTTAAAGCGCGACGATCCCTTAAGGCACGCCTTAGGTTTATTGCATGTGGTTTTAGGCGGGAATATGTCCAGCCGGCTCTTTAATGAATTGCGCGAGGACCGCGGCCTGGCTTACGAGATCGGCACAGGGGTCAAACGTTTTTATGACACTGGCGCGTTTTTAGTCAACGCCGGCATTGATAATAACAATGTCACCGAAGCAATCAGGCTTATTATAAATGAATTGGAGCAGGCCAAGATCGGTTTAGTCTCCGACGACGAATTCAAAAGAGCCAAAGAATTCTACCGCGGCCAGATGACCCTCGCCCTGGAAGACACTATGGATACCATGCTCTGGGTAGGAGAGACGACGGCCGCCCTCGACAAGACTTACACGCTCGAAGAATTGATCAAAGAGATAAATAAGGTAAGAAAAGAA
>JAPLLN010000068.1 GCA_026387475.1 Candidatus Omnitrophota bacterium
TATCCGCGACAAAATTATCTATGCGCCTGATAAAGAAATTGTAGGTGATTACTGCGGGTATTGCCACTAAGAGGCCTGCTGCGGTTGAGACGAGCGCTTCGGAGATGCCCTGGATGACTACGTTTATGCCTCCTGCTCCGGCGGTCGAGATATCCCTGAATGCGCGGATAATACCTAAGACCGTGCCGAAGAGGCCGATATAAACAGCGGTTGAGCCGATGGTGCCGACGATCGCTGTATAACGTTCAAGCTTTATAGTTTCAATGGTGATCTCGCGATCCATAGCTTCGGAGATAGCTTTTTCCTGATGGCCGGAAAGTATGAGCCCGGCGAGAGCGACTTTGGAAAACGGGGTATCTGTTTCGCGGCATGTCTCCACGGCTTTGGGGACTTGATTCTTAGCCAGGTCCTGGCGGAGGCCCTGCATAAAATCCGTTCTTCTGACCCGTGACCTTCTACGGAAATATACCATTCTCTCGAATATTACCGCCAGCGACAGCACAGAGCAGGATAGCAGGACAAACATCGCCACTCCGCCCGACTGGATTATCACCCAAAGACTCTTTCCGCCGAACATAATACCTCCTATTTCTTAATATTATACCAAAAGAACCGGCCGGGTAGTTATTTTTTTGCTACTTCCGGGACCGTCTTTTTACTGTTCCTTATCGCCCAGACTACGAATGCGCACAAAACAATGATCACGATTGTCTTAGCCGCGCTTGGGTTACTATATTGCACTACTATCGGAGCGATAATGACCGAGACCAGGTTTACGACTTTGATCATCGGATTCAATGCCGGGCCCGCGGTATCCTTTAAAGGATCTCCGACCGTATCTCCTACGACACCGGCCTTATGCCTCTCCGAACCCTTACCTGTATTATTTTCTATGCTGCGCTCTTCGTCTTCAATTGTCTTTTTAGCATTATCCCAGGCGCCGCCGGCATTGGACATAAACACTGCCAACAACTGTCCCGAAAGAATTATCCCTGCGAGAAATCCGCCCAGGGCTTCTACCTGCAAGACTAAACCTACTAAAATGGGTGCAATAACGCTTAACAAGGCAAGGCTGACTAATTCTTTCTGCGCTGCTTGAGTCGAAATCGCTACTGCTTGCTTGTAATCAGGTTTGATCTTGCCTTCCAGAACACCCATGTGGAACTGCCTGCGCACCTCTTCTACTATTAATGACGCTGCGCGGGAGACCGCCTGGATAGAAAAAGATGAGAACAGCCATGGGAGGGCTCCGCCGATAAGCATCCCCACAAAAACCTGCGGAATAGAAACGCGGATACCCAGAGTATTAAGCTGTTCGGCTAACGGCATTCCTAATGCTGCCTGAACCTTACTTACGTCAACCATATAAGATCCGAATAACGAAACCGCGGCGATTACCGCCGAGCCGATAGCTACACCCTTGGTGATCGCTTTAGTAGTATTACCTACGCCGTCAAGATCAGCCATGATCTTGCGGGCGGTTAAAGTCTCCTCGTCCTTCTGGCCCTGCCAGGCCATTTCACCGATACCGTTGGCATTATCGGATATAGGGCCGAATGAATCCATAGCCACATTGTTGCCGGTCAAAGTCAACATACCGATACCGGTCATGGCCACACCGTATAATATATAGGTAATCTTAGCCCCGGCGTCTATTCCGGTCATGGAACCGAAGATCATGATCGAACCGAAAATTGTCGTAGCAATCACTATAGTCGCCCAGACGCTGGACTCTAAACCTACGGAAAGGCCGGAAAGAATAGTAGTTGCGGCTCCGGTACGGGTAGATTTACGTATCTCCTGGACGGGTTTACCGTGCGTGCCGGTAAAATATTCGGTGAGCCTGTCGATTGTTATCGCTAAGAAGACGCCGATAGTCGTAGCTAAGAACGGCCTCCACCATCCTCCGGGAATATTTTTCAAATAAAAGAAGGCAAGCAAACCAAAGAGCACGATGGATATCGCCGCAGATGTAAGATACCCTTTGAATATCGCCTTCATCGCGTTTCCGGCTTTGGAAGCCGGGCTCTTCACGGCGTAAGTACCTATTATCGAACAAATAACACCGATACCGCGGACCAGGAGCGGATAAACGATCCAGGCCAGGCTTCCGGTGATATGATACAGGGCTAAACCTAAAATTAAACCGGCTACGATAGTGACTTCGTAAGACTCAAAAATATCAGCAGCCATGCCGGCGCAATCGCCGACATTATCGCCGACTAAATCCGCGATTACCGCGGGATTACGCGGGTCGTCCTCGGGAATTCCTGCCTCTACTTTACCGACCAGGTCCGCTCCGACGTCGGCAGCTTTAGTATAAATTCCGCCGCCCACGCGCATAAATAACGCTAAGAGCGTGCCGCCGAAACCAAAACCTAATAACGCGTCGGGCGCGGCAATTCCGAAAATAATGAAAATTATTGTGCCGCCGAATAAACCTAAACCGTCAGTAAGCATGCCGGTAATAGTCCCTGCCCGATATGCAATACGCAAGGCATCGCCAAAAGACTTTCTAGCGGCTTGGGCTACGCGCACATTAGCCTGCACCGCCATACGCATACCCAGCTGGCCGACGAGCAACGAAAATAGCGCACCCATAACAAATGCCGCCGCGCGGCCAAAACCAATGATCAGACGCACAGTGGCTTCGCCTTTTCCGGCAAAACGCATCATTGCTTCCTGCGAAGGAGGCACGATATAGACCGAAAAGAATAACGCAAAGGTAAGAACGCCGATCAAGGGAAGGATGCTTTTAAGCTGCTTACCTAAATAAGCGTCCGCGCCTTCGCGGATAGCATTCCAAACCTCTAACATCTTAGCGCTACCCTTATCTTCGCGCATGACCTGACGACGCAGGAATAAAGCATATAAAAGGCCCACAATCGATACGCCCAAAACACTCCAGATCGCCACCTGCTCAAAAAACGTAAGACCGTAAACCATTTTGTTGCTCCTTTCAGGAATATAAGGTATATAAGTAAATAAAAAATGCCTTCCAGCTTACCTTAGCCAGAAGACATTCTAATCTTCTTTAGGTAAAGAATGTAGTAATTATAGCGGTTATTTAAGAGTTGTCAATACCCTAAATAAGGGGTAATTCCGAGCTTCCTACGAGGAATTTGTCGATAGAATGTGCCGCGCGCCTGCCTTCGGAGATAGCCCAGACCACCAAAGACTGCCCCCGGCGCATATCTCCTGCGCTAAAGACTTTCTTTACCGAAGTCATGTAATTGGCGTCGGTTTTGACGTTACCGCGAGAATCAAACTCTACTTTTAAATCTGTCAGAAGGCCCTGATGCTCCGGATGGAGAAAACCGATTGCCAGGATAACCAGGTCAGCTTCGATTTCAAACCGGCTTCCCGGGATTTCTTTCATTATTCCGCATCCCTTAGCATCCTTTTCGCTAAAATCCAGCTTAACGCAAGAAACCTTTTTCACCGCGCCGTCAACTCCTATAAATTCCTTAGTCAAAACTGCCCAATGCCTCTCTCCGCCCTCTTCATGGCTTGAGGAAGTCTTAAACAAGATCGGGTACTTTGGCCAACCCATCTCCTTAGTGCGACACTCCGGTGGCCGGGATAATACCTCGATCTGCATGACACAGGAAGCTCCCTGACGGTGGGCAGTTCCTACGCAATCAGCTCCGGTGTCGCCGCCGCCGATGACTAAAACGCGTTTGCCTGCGGCATCGATCAATTTATCTTGCGTAATCTTTTCTCCGGAAATACGCCGGTTAGACTGCATTAGATAATCCATAGCAAAATAAATGCCTTTTAGTTCTCTTCCTTCTATTTTTAGATTCCTTGGGGTGCGCGAACCTCCTGCAAGGCAGACTGCGTCAAAATCTTTTAACAAACTTTGCGCAGGAATATCCTTACCCGCATTTACGGAAGTTTTAAATTCAACCCCCTCCTCCTGCCAAATCCTTATCCTGCGCTCTAAAATATTTTTCTCAAGTTTAAAATCCGGTATGCCGTACCTTAATATCCCTCCGGGCCGGGCGTCTTTTTCAAAAACCGTTACTGCATGTCCTGCCTTATTCAGCTGCGCAGCGCAGCTTAACCCCGCCGGGCCGGAGCCGATTACTGCGATCTTCTTTCCGGTGCGTTCTTTTGGTGCATTCGCCTTGATAATGCCTTTCTTAAACGCATGTTCAATGATCCCCAATTCATTCTCCCTGATTGTGACCGGATCATCGTTAATCCCCAAAACGCAGGCGTATTCGCAAAGAGCCGGACAAATCCTACCCGTGATCTCGGACAGATTATTTGTCGCCTCCAAGAGTTCAATGGCTTTTTCCCAATGGCCTCCGGCCATCAACTCATTCCATTCAGGAATAAAATTACCTATAGGGCAGCCCCAGTGGCAAAACGGCGTTCCGCAATCCATACAGCGAACCCCCTGCTCCTGGTTAAGTTTATCGCTCTTTAAAGTAAATACCGGAGCGTAATCCTTGACCCTTTCACAGACAGGACGATAGCTCAATGCCTGTTTTTTTACTTTTAAGAATCCCTTGATATCATGGGCCATATTAGTCTGAGACCTCGGAAAGGTCAGCCTTTTCTTTTATCTTCTTATGTTCCAGTATGCGTTTATACTCGGTAGGCATTACCTTGATAAAATGCTTTAACTCATGTTTAAAATTATCCAAGACCTTCCTGGCAGCAGCGCTTCCGGTATACTGCCAGTGCTTATTCAGAAGCTCATTTAAGGCCTTTTCGTCTTCGGGTTTTAATTTCTCAAGCTCTACCATGCTTAAGTTGCACCTTTCCTTAAAATCACCCTGCGCGTCATAAACATAGGCAATGCCTCCGGACATGCCCGCGGCAAAATTCCTCCCGGTCTTGCCTAAGACGACCACCCTGCCTCCGGTCATATATTCACAGGCATGATCCCCCACCCCCTCGATTACGGCATTAAGCCCGGAATTACGGATGCAGAACCTTTCGCCCGCAACGCCCTTAATATACGCCTCTCCGCAAATCGCTCCGTAAAAAGTAGTATTACCGATAATGATATTCTTCTGCGGGTCAAAGGTAGCGGCCTTCGAAGGATAAACGATAATCTTGCCTCCCGATATCCCCTTACCTATATAATCGTTGGACATACCTTCAAGCTCAAAAGTTACTCCCTTAGCCAGAAAAGCCCCGAAACTTTGTCCGGCTACCCCTTTAAATTTACAATAGACAGTATCTTCGGCAAGCCCCGCTTCTCCATATCGCCTGCAGATCTCTCCGCTAAGCATTGCCCCGACAGTGCGGTTGGTATTCTGAATAGGAAGTTCGATCTTTACCGCCGATTTATTAACCAGCGCGCCTTTTGCCAGTTCAATTAATTTTAAATCCAGGATTTTATCGATATTATGATCCTGTTTTATCGTGCAGCGCGTAGAAATTGTTTTATCCACCGGCGCCCGGTAGAGTATGCGCGAATAATCCAAACCCTTTGATTTTTCCGGCACGATTGCGGAATTAAATTCCAACAGGTCAGTGCGGCCAATAAGCTCATCAACCTTTTTAACCCCTAAAGAAGCCATGATTTCGCGTAATTCGCGGGCAACAAATGTAAAATAATTCACCAGATATTCGGGCTTACCCCTGAATCTCTTTTCCAGGAGTTCGTCTTGGGTCGCCACACCCACGGAGCAGGTATTTAAATGACAATGGCGCAGCATAACGCAACCTGAAATAATCAGGGCTGCGGTGCAGAAACCGTATTCTTCCGCGCCTAACATCGCGGCGATGGCCACATCGCGCGCAGTGCGCATCTGGCCGTCGGCCTGAAGGCGTACGCGTGAGCGCAAATCATTTAATACCAGCGTCTGATGTGTCTCCGATAAACCCAGTTCCCAGGGAAGCCCCGCGTGTTTAATTGAACTTAAGGGCGACGCGCCCGTACCGCCGTCTCCGCCGGAAATCAAGATCATATCCGCATGCCCCTTAGCCACACCCGCGGCAACCGTCCCCACCCCTATTTCCGAAACCAGCTTTACGCTGATGCGCGCCTTGGGGTTAGCATTCTTTAAATCGAAAATAAGCTGGGCTAAGTCTTCAATGGAATAAATGTCGTGGTGCGGCGGAGGGGAGATCAAGGTTACTCCGGGAGTGGTATAGCGGGTCCGGGCAATGATCTCGCTTACCTTATGCCCGGGCAATTGCCCTCCCTCTCCGGGCTTTGCCCCTTGCGCGATTTTAATCTGTAATTCATCGGCGTTGACTAAATAATTAGTCGTCACTCCGAATCGTCCGGAAGCAACCTGCTTGATAGCGCTCCTTGCCGAATCGCCGTTAGGGTACGGTTTAAATCTTGCGGGATCTTCTCCGCCTTCGCCGGTATTTGACTTGCCGCCTATCCTATTCATGGCAATAGCAAGAGTCTCATGCGTAGACCGGGAAATAGAACCAAAACTCATGGCGCCCGTAGCAAAACGCTTAAAAATAGATTCACACGGCTCCACTTCATCGATATTGACCGGGTTCGCGGATTTGAATTTCAGAAGGCTTCTTAATGTCGTAGGATTCTTCGACTGGTCGTTGATCAATTGCGCGAATTTCTTATAAGTTTCGTAGTCATTAACTCTAGCGGCATCCTGAAGAGCGGATATCGTATCGGGATTCCAAAGATGAAACTCTCCGTCGCGCTTCCACTGATAAAGGCCTCCGGTTGAAAGAAACGCGGTTTCGATCTTGTCAGGAAACGCCTTTTTATGCCTGATCAAAGTCTCTTGAGCGATATTTTTAAGGCTTAAGCCGCCGATACGCGAAGGAGTACCGCAGAAACATCTGTCGATAACATCCTCGCCGAGGCCCAGGGCCTCAAAAATCTGCGCCCCGCGGTAACTCTGCAAGGTAGAGATACCCATCTTAGAAAGAATCTTTAAGATCCCGCTATTCACTGCTTTGTGATAATGCGTTAGCGCGGCCTTCTGGTCCAAATCCAGGATTTTTTCTTTAATTATAAAGTTTACGCTCTCGTACGCCAAGTAGGGATTAATACAGTCGGCGCCGTAGCCGAAAAGTAGAGCGAAATGATGCACTTCCCGGGGCTCACCGGTCTCTAAGATTATGCCGATCTGGGTACGCATGGCCTTTTTGACTAAATGATGGTGCACGCAGCCGACAGCAATAAGCGCAGGGATTGCGGCATACTCCTTATCCACACCGCGGTCGCTTAAGATAATGAAACTGAAACCCTCGTTTATCGCTTCAACCGCTTCAACGCACGCCTTATCCAAAACCGCCGAGAAATCCGACTCATCTTTCGCGCGGAATCTTAAAGATATGGTCTTGGTCTTAAACCCCTCTTCGTTTAAAGAACGCATCTTGGCCAGGCCCTCATTGCTAAGCACAGGCTCTTTTACCATAAGCTTGCGCGCGTGCTGCGGGGTAACTCCCAGTATGTTTTTCTGCGGGCCGACAAAACTGAACAGGCTCATCACCAGCTCTTCCCGTATAGGGTCTATCGCCGGGTTAGTGACTTGAGCAAAGAGTTGCTTAAAATAACTGTAGGCTAACTGCGGTTTATCCGATAATACCGCGTGCGGGGTGTCATTACCCATCGAACCCACCGGCTCTTTTCCTTCTTCGGCCATAGGCTTGATAATAAACTTTAAATCTTCGCGCGTGTAACCGAAGGCCTTAAGTAATGTGAAAACGTTGTCCTGGATGCCGGGTGCTGGGTGTTTGATGCTTGGGGAAACTTTATCCAAATCCAACAGATTCTGTTTTAGCCACTGGCCGTACGGTTCCTGCGTTGCCACTTTTAATTTTATTTCTTCATCTTCGATGATCCTGCCGGCTTCCGTATCAATGAAAAACATCTTTCCCGGTTCAAGCCTCCCTGAAAGCGCGATATCTTCCGGCTCAATATCCAGGACGCCTACTTCGGACGCCATGACCACGAAATCTTTCTTGGTAACAATATATCTCGCCGGCCTAAGCCCGTTTCGGTCAAGGACCGCGCCGATTTGAACGCCGTCCGTAAAAGCGATCGCCGCCGGCCCGTCCCACGGCTCCATAAAACAGGCGTGATATTTATAAAAGTCCTTTAATTTCTCATCCATTGTAGCGTGCTGCTCCCAGGCTCCGGGGATAAGCATCATCATCGCGTGCGGAAGGCTCCTTCCGGAAAGAGTAAGCAACTCAAAGGCATTATCAATAGCCGCGGAATCGCTTCCTCCGGGGACGATCACCGGCTTGAGCTTTTCAATATCGTTGCCGAAGAGTTCGCTTGCCAATAGGCCTTCGCGCGCGGACATCCAGTTGATATTCCCCCTTAAGGTATTGATTTCACCGTTATGAGCCAAAAACCTGAAAGGCTGGGAAAGGTCCCAAGTAGGAAAAGTGTTGGTGGAATATCGTGAATGCACCAGGCATAAGGCGCTTTTTAAATCCGGGGCATGCAGGTCAAGAAAAAAACTTTCCACCTGCTCCGACATTAGGAGGCCTTTATATAAAACGGTGCGGCTGGAAATGTTGGTTATATAAAAGAATGATTTTTGTTTTAGCTTTGAGGCGCGAATGGAATTCTCGATTTGTTTGCGGATAAGATAGAGCTTGCGCTCAAAAGCAAGCCGGTCTTTCATGGCACCTGCTTGCCCGATAAACACCTGCTCAATGACCGGTTCCGTAACTTTTGCGGTATTCCCGATATCGGAATTATCTACGGGTACTTTACGCCAGCCCAGCAAAACAACGCCTTCGGACTTAATGAA
This sequence comes from Candidatus Omnitrophota bacterium, assembly GCA_026387475.1. GTDB lineage: Bacteria > Omnitrophota > Gorgyraeia > Gygaellales > Profunditerraquicolaceae > JAPLLM01. The sequence continues at coordinate 8,718 of JAPLLN010000068.1, forward strand.
CTTCTCGAAAACCTCCTTACAAATCTTGCGCTCTGAATCATCCCGGGGTAAGTTTACTAAACCGGTCCCGTATTCACCCTGCGCAGGAAGATTAATTCCCTCTCTTTTGCAGGCCTTAAGCAGAAATTCATGCGGAACCTGGATCAATATGCCCGCCCCGTCTCCGGTCTTAGGGTCAGCCCCGGTCGCTCCGCGGTGTGCCAGGCGCCTTAATACCTCAAGGCCCTGCCGGATGATTTCATGGGATCTCCTTCCTTTGATATCACAGACAAAACCTACGCCGCAGGCGTCATGCTCAAAACGCGGATCGTATAAACCCTGCTTTTTAGGTAAATGCTTAAATTTCATCAGATTACCTTCCACTTGCTTACATCTATGCCCAATTTCTTAATCTTCGCGCGCATGGTATTGCGGTTGATCCCCAAAATCCTGGCTGCCTTAAGTTGATTCCCTTCCGTGCGCTCCAGAATATGCTCGATGAGCGGCTTCTCGATAGCCTCCAAAATTGATTTATATAATACACCTTTTTTTTCGTTTAACAAGGAATCTTCCAGCTCGATGACCCGGTCTTTGATAAAAGCCA